>DAHXNH010000369.1 GCA_027365485.1 Clostridiales bacterium | reverse complement strand
CCGTTTACGGTTCGAATGCCTGGAACCGACCGGCCTGACCAAACCAACGGCAATGCGACGTTTCACAATCCGATGAAGATAACTTTCAGAAATTCCTTGGTCCTGGTAGCGCATTCGCCAGAGCGAGAGCTAGACCTCCTGCAAAACGTTATCAATGGCTACTTAGGCAGATGCTGAGCTGAATACCGACGAATCTGGCGCTCCCCGGTTACTATGAACTTTGCCCAGAGCCACTCTTCGCTGAAGAATGGGTCCCTGTCGGTACTCATTCTCTCCGTGGTTTTATTGGAAGGGATGGCCCCACGGAATCAAAATTCTTGGCCGTCTGTTCCAAATTCCCGGTCATCAGATCGGCAATTTTTTGCGAATCTGAGTCCGCCAAGGTTCTCAAGGCAGTAATCACCTTTTGTTGTATTTCAATGGGAAGATTTTGATTCAGTTTCCGTTTGCCTTCCATCTCGTGAATCTCGATCTTAAAACCGACAATCGCTTCTAACAGGCTTGCGAATTCGGGGTCGTCCAAATGACGAACGATCGGTGAGTCGGGTTCGTAAGCCTTCAGCATAATGCGGATTAACTGCTTCAAGGCCTCTCGATCCGAGAGGACCTCGGCGCGGCCACGGACGTGCACGGCAGTGTAATTCCAAGTAGGTACGCTTCCTTTGGCCTCGTACCACAACGAAGACACAAACGCATGCGGCCCAGGGAATACCACCAACACGTCGCGCTGGTCCAAATCTTTCCAATGGGGGTTAGCTTTGGCCATATGGCTAAGCAAGGCTCCGTGGGCCCCCGAATGCTCATCGATCACAAAGGGCAAATGGGTTGCCTTAAGGTCATCATCATGCGCTGAAAACAAGATACCGAAACGGTGTTGTCTGACCAACCCGAAGAGTTCCTCCGAATCCTTCATTCTAAACGACGCCGGGATATACAGAATAAGCCCCCCTCCAGTTTAGGGGCTAGACCGCGCATGAAAGTCTTGCCGATCTAGCCCCTATCGTCCAAAATCCATTTTGCGCAACCTCGCTTACGAACGAAAGGTTCAGCGCGTATTAAGAATACCCCTTCCAAAGAACGTTAGGCGTTCCATGCAAGGGGTTATTCTGAGAAAATATAGCGGGTCCTTCACTATCCACCCCAACGACAGTCCTCGGCCAACAATGTGCCGATGAATCCTACTTAATTGCGCCCGCGACAAGCCCTCCAACAATGTACTTCTGCACCACAATATACAGGATTGCTACTGGGATCACGTTAAGCACAGCCGCTGCCATCAAAAGGCCCCACTCCACCGTCCACAATCCGGTGAACAAGGAAAGGGCAGGGGTCACCAGGCGCATCGCATTACTCGAAACCAGAGTGTACCCAAATGTGAAACTGCCCCAAGCCAGGACAAAGGCATACACTCCAGTCGCCACAACCGAGGGAAGACTTATCGGCAAGATCACCCGAAACACTAAAGAAACACGACTGCAGCCGTCAATCCGAGCGGCCTCTTCGATGTCCTCGGGTATATTGCTCAAGTAACTTCTGAGAAACCACGTGCACACCGGAACTCCGAGCGCCGTATAGGTAATGATGAGTCCAAAGTAGGTGTTGAGCAAATTCAGGTCAGACATAATGAAAAAGATCGGAATTACTAGCAGCACAGGCGGCGTCGCCTGGGAGACTAGGAGTAAGCTGCCCAATTGCCGCACTCCGGGCGCTTGGCTCAATCGAACAATGGCGTATGCCGCAAATACGGAGATCGTTAAAGATAGCAAGGTGGTGAAGGCCGACACAATCAAACTATTTCGGGCGTACATCAAATACTGGGTGTGTTCTAACACTGTGAGAAAGTTTATCAGCGTCGGGTGCCCAGTGAAAAATGATGGGTGGTCGGTACGAACCTGACTAGCCGGCTTAATCGCTGTCGAGACCATCCAAGCCACCGGAAAAAGGCAATATATTGAGAACAGGCCGAGCAACACGTACGTTACCGTGGAAGTAACACGGCGCCTCACCACAAACGACATAAGACCATCCCTCCCGATACCTCCACAAAAAGCATCGCGCTCGCCTCGGGGCAGGCGCAATCCAGAGCATTTCTTAACCAAGCATAGACTACGCAATCGGACGCGGTGCCCTGACCTTTTGCCACACAGCAAAGAGTGCACGTACTATCGCAAATGTTACAAAAAGCAGCAGGATCATGAGCACGGCGAGCGCCGCAGCATCGCCAAAATTGAAGCTTTGAAATGCTTCCTGATAGATTTCAATCGCAGGGGTGGTGGTGGCAGTAATCGGACCCCCAGTCGTCAACAACCAAATGAAACTGAAATTATTGAACACCCACATCACATTTAATCCCACAAGAACAATCGATGCGATTTTCAGATAAGGGAACTTGACCATCCAGAATCGTTGAAAAGCAGTTGCCCCATCGATCAAGGCGGCATCAATTTCATCCTTAGGCACGGCTTGCAGGCTCGCCAAAAGCATTAAGGTATAGAGCGGAAAACTACGCCAGATATTGATAAAGATGATGCTCAACATCGCGAGCGATGGCGTCCCCAGCCAATCCACGGCCGTCGGCATCAACCCGATTTGCTTCAGAAGATAATCCAAAATCCCGTACGATGGATCCAAGATCCAAGTCCAAACCACCGACGCCACGGCAATAGGCACCAGCCACGGCACAATGATAATCCCCCGAAAAAAGGCCCGTCCTACGATTTTCTGATCCAACAAAACCGCAGTGGTCATCCCCACCGCGTACTCGCCGAGAACCGATCCGAGCGTCCAAACCACGTCGTGGCGAACATAGAGCCAAAACGGTTCCGATTGTAGAACGTAGAGATAGTTCTGCCAGCCAACAAATCCATGGGCGGCTGGCAAAAGCAGATTGACCTGGCGAAAGCTCAAGTAGAAGACGTAGACCATGGGCACAAACAGCAACCCAACCAAAAACAAAATCGCTGGTCCAGAAAAAACGTACGCAACGTAATATTCGCGTATAAACGTCCACACCTTGCTTCTACGGGGAACCGAAGGATTCCTCGTCAGGCTCTGGGGTCCGATTCCCATTATGCACATCCTATCTCGGTTGTGGTATTTCGATTGGGCAGGTGCCCAGAGTGTTCGTTTACCGAGCACCTGCCCCATCGCTTGATGGTCACAGACGGCCTGGTTAAGACCCGCGAGCCATTACTTCTGAGGACTCAATTCTCCACTCGCCTGCAAGTCGCTGTTGACCTGTTGAGACAGCCACAGCGCGGTAGCCTGCGGGGTCTTTTGGTTTAAAACAACATACTGAACGGCATACATCATCTGTTGTTCGATGCTCGACATCGAGACATCAGGAAAAGGTCGACCGGTGTTAATTAACTTAGCAAATCCCAGCCCCCACTTGGTATTGGGCACTACGTGAACGTTGACCGACTCTGATGGATAGGCGATTTTTTGGGCCGCCGGGCTCACCCACCATTTAAGAAACTTCACGATGTCCTTGATATGTTTAGCGCCCTTAAACACGCTCATCGTGTTCACCTCTAAGAAGGTGACTGGCTTGTTGTCTGTTGGCAACGGAGCAATTGCCACGTTCTTCATCTGTGGATAGTTTTTAAGGGAGTAGGTCGCCATCCATGGCCCCTCTTGGGCCATCGCAATGTTGCCCAGCCCAAAGTTTGAGTCCAGATTCTTCCAGTGCCAGCTTGCTTGCTGCGCGGTAATCAAGCCATCCTTGCGCATCGTCGCATACAATTGAAACACTGCCGTAGCATCCTTCAACGCCGCGGAATTGGTGGCCCAGATGTTGCGATATTTGCCATCGGGCATCCGGTTGGCGATGTTGGTCCCCGACTCGACGATATAGGCGAACAATTCTTGGGGCTCGCGAACACCGGTGCCGGTGATTCCGTAGGGCGCGATCCCTTTTTGCTTTAGTTTCAATCCATCCGCGATCAGTTGTGTCCACGTCTTTGGCGGAGTCTTAATGCCTGCTTTCGCAAAGTCGTTGGTGTGATAGAGCAAAGCGCGGACGTCGGTATATTGCGGCATTGCCATAATTTTGCCGTCGATTGTAACCGCTCGCCATACCGCCTTATATACTTGGCTCTTTCCGGCCCAGCCATTAAGATAGGGTGACAAATTATCTAGGATGTGCATGTCGTAGTACTGAGAAATGAGCCCTGGCAAGGTTACCGCCATGTCAGGCAATTGGTGGGTAGTCGCCGCTAATGTGACCTTGGTTTGAATCTGACTATACGGCATGACGGTGGGTTGCACTTGAATATTCGGGTTGTTCTTGTTCCATAGTTGCAACGCATCATACACGGCAACCTCCGAGGGGTCTCCGTTAGCGGCGTTGGGCCACCATAATGTAAGGACCACTTTCTTTGATGCTGATGTAGCTGCAGGCACTCTCATAAACCCTGTGCCGAGGCCCCCCAGGGTAAGCGCTGCGGCTAGTCCTAAAACCGTTGCCTTGCGCTGAACGCGAGGAAATCTTGCCATATATCATGCCCTCCCTTGATTTTTCATCGTGTGTGAAGCCATCAGCACGTGCATCATCGGCGTTGAACCAGCCGGAGACCCTCTAAGGAGTCATAGCCGAGTTCGGATTCACACTCCTAATCCTATCCATCAGCATGTGCTATCTCATAGATGTCTGCTGGCTGATTGTGGTATTTCGGTTCAGCATCATACTACCCAACAAATCTTCAGTGATCAATATGTTTTTAATCATATGTACGTTATTTTTTTATTCCACTCGAATAAGGCCTCATTATGCCGATTGTCATTTAGCCCTAAGATTATTTCCCTGGTTTGTTGGTGCCAACAAGATACCAGCCTCCCCAAAAGATCGTCCCGCCTCCAAGATTGATCTCTGGGCATCGCAGTCAGTGCGCATCTTTGCCTCTTTCTCACAGTCAATCCCAAGTTCTCCGATCGGGGCGCCGATTCCTCTCTTCGGTAACCCTTCGCCGAGTGCACCGAGCCCACTCCTCTATCGTGCGCATCCTAAGCTGTGCAGACAGTACAAGCTTCGACGGGCCCCATTGCGAAGATGGCGCAGGGATCTAAGACAGCCCCGCAATGACACTTTCATCGTGATATCATTAAACCTAGACTCAAGGGTGACTCGAATTGCCTCCGATTTCTTAGACGGTGGCGTGGTGGCGGTCACAGCGGTTCATGGCCTTTCAGGTGAAAGCCAGCACTGGCGACGGCAGCAGGGATAAGGCCTTTTAGTCAGGAATACCCGATGGCATGTCGCAAAAATCTCTTCATCACTACTAAGAAATTGATATGTACAACGAGATCCCATATTGTCTACAATAGGATGCGTAAGTGCGGATTCAAATAAAGATATCGTCTGACCGAGGTGGTCAGGGTCAGGTAACGAATCGGCCGGTAGCCGAACAAAGATAGGAAAGGGTTTTTTACTTGGGAGACACACCATTCGTGCACAATGCAGGAGGAGGGAAGGAGGTGGCGGAAAAGGACTTAGCCAAATATCGCAAGGTGGAAGAAGGCGTCCGCCAATGGATCAAAAGCCATGAACTTCGCGCAGGCGATCGCCTGCCTACGGAGGCGAAGATGGCGGATGACTTTGGCGTCAGCCGGCTGACAGTCCGCCACGCTATTGGCAACTTGGTGCACGCTGGCATGTTGTCGCGGGTACAAGGACGGGGTACTTTTTATCTTGGCGAAAGCTCAGATGTGGCACCGACCAAGCTCATCGGGGTGGTGGTCACGTATATGAACGACTACATTTTCCCGAGCATCATTCGTGGCATCCAGCAATGTCTGGATCCTGAAGGATATGGCCTGTTGCTCTTTTCCACCGGAAACGACCCCAACAAAGAACGTCTGGCGATTAAAGCGCTAGCAGACCGTCACGTCGATGGGCTCATTGTTGAACCTAGTCGGAGCATGCTTCCCAACGCAAACCTGACCCGATTCTTAGCACTCACCGAAGAGGGCTTTCCCATCGTAATGGTCAACGCCAGCTACGATGGTCTCAGCGTGCCTACGGTCGAAGTGGATGATGTCCGGGGCGGCCAGCTGGCCGCAACCCACCTGGCCGATCTCGGCCATCAACGCATCGGACTCATCGTCAAGATGGATGACAAGCAGGGCATTCGCCGCATGCAAGGGTTTTTATCGGCCATCGCGGAAAAGAAAATAGGCTTTCATGCGGAATGGTGCCAATTTTTTACCACCGAGAGCAAAGGCGTGGTCGCGGACCAGTATGCACAGCGCGTAGCTTCTCTAGATCCGAAAGAACGACCGACCGCGGTGTTTTGCTATAACGACGAGATTGCGGTCAACCTGATTTCCCGGCTCTATACTCACCATCTGCGAGTTCCTGAAGATCTTTCCGTAGTCGGCTACGACGATTCCGACCTGGCTCGCGCCGTAGCCATGGGCTTAACCACCGTGATCCATCCCAAGGCGGCACTGGGGCAACGCGCGGCCGAAATGATTCTAGGGCGTATTGGTCAGCAAGAAATCCAAGACTACGTGTTTTCGCCGACGCTCATCGAACGAGGCACCACTATCGTGCGAACCCCCATCTCCATCACGGTATGATGACCGCGTCCAGCGCCATTTAGGACGAGAGAAAGGAGCTTCATGGTGCCTGAACCGATTCAAGCAAAAATGCACGTCCATCCAGTCACTTCACACTGGGTCGATCCCCGGCTGTTTGGTTCGTTTGTGGAACATCTAGGCCGAGTGGTCTACTCTGGCATTTACGAACCCGACCATTCGTCTGCCGATGTTGACGGATTTCGCACCGATGTGATGGAATTAGTACGCCAACTTGGCGTCTCGGTCATCCGCTATCCAGGCGGCAATTTTGTCTCGGGCTATCGCTGGGAAGATGGCGTCGGTCCTGTCGCAGATCGCCCACGCCGTCTCGACCTCGCTTGGCATGCCTTAGAACCCAATCTAGTTGGCATCAATGAGTTTTCAAAGTGGGCAGCGAAGGTAAAATCCCAGGTGATGGCCGTCGTTAATTTAGGCACCCGGGGCGTAGACGCCGCCCGCAATCTGGTAGAATACGCCAACCACGCCGGGAATACCTATTGGAGCGAACTTCGTAAGCATCACGGAGTCCTCGAGCCTCATCAGATTGGGCTCTGGGGTCTCGGTAATGAAATGGATGGCCCCTGGCAAATCGGTCACAAGTCTGCCGCCGAATATGGCACTTTGGCCCGGGAAGCTGGTCGGGCCATGAAGGCCGTCGATCCGACCATCGAACTGGTCGTCAGCGGAAGTTCTGGTCCCAATATGGCCACCTTTCCCGAATGGGATGCCACCGTCTTGGACCTCGCCTATGACACGGCCGACTATTTGGCCTTACATGTCTATTACGGCAATCCTGAACGAGACACGTTGAATTTCTTAGCCAAGTCCATAGAGCTTGAGCGATATATCGAATCGGCCGTCGCCACCGCCGATTTCGTTCAAGCCAAACGGCGGAGCAAAAAACGTATAAACCTTTCGTTGGACGAATGGAACGTCTGGTTTCATAGTCACGGTGAACCGTCTCCTACCGAATGGGAAGTGGGGAAGCCCCGGTTAGAAGACATTTATACCCTAGAGGATGCACTTTTGGTGGGCTCCCTGCTGCTGTCTTTGCTACGCCATGGCGACCGGGTGAAGATTGCCTGTTTAGCGCAATTGGTCAACGCCATCGCCCCCATCATGACCGTGTCTTCAGGCCCGGCCTGGCGCCAAACGATTTATTTCCCTTTTGAACAAGTGTCGCATTTTGGTCGTGGCGAAGTGCTTTTCTCGGAAACCACCTCTCCCACCTATGCCTCCCGCCAATTTGACACGGTCCCTTATCTGGATGCGGTGGCGGTGCTCGATCGGCCAAGCGGGATGCTTACCCTATTCGCGGTCAACCGCTGCCCCGACCAAGCCATGGCTTTATGCCTTGACCTTGCCGGGCTCACCCCGCTCTCGTCCATCGAGCACTGGATCACCACTGGGGACAGGGCCGATGTCAGTAATTCGCCCTTGTCTGAACCTATCCGGCCGGTGAAGAGCACCCCGGTTGCCCTCGTCGGCAGCCAGGCCACGATGATGCTTCCTGCATTGTCGTGGAACGTGTTACAGATGAAGGTCCAGTAGTCAGTCGCCCCGGGGTTGGCGAATACCCCATCGTGATCAAGCTTGTACGTCAATCCAAGCCTAGCGTATTTTCGTTTGAGAACGCCCGAAAGGAGCTTTTATCGTGTCGGTGACCAGTGCTTCTGAAACTCTCCCTCATCCACCATCCCTTTCTTCTATCGCCATCGGAGTGGATTACGGCACCGAATCCGGCCGAGTCCTAGCCCTCGATTTAGCCACAGGAACCGAGGTTGCCCGATCTGTCATTGCTTACGGTCATGGTGTCATGGACCGCGAACTCGACGGCGTGACTCTGCCGCCGGACTGGGCCTTGACCCATCCCCAAGATTATCTCGATGTGCTCCATCAAGGCATCGCCCAGGTGCTGGCCAAGGGCAAAATCCGAGCCGAGCAGGTGGTCGCCGTGGGCATCGATGTCACCGCCTGTACGGTGCTTCCGGTCGACGCCAGCGGCAGCCCACTTTGCTTCTCGCCCCAGTGGAAGAAACGTCCTCACGCCTGGCCCAAATTGTGGAAGCATCATGCCGCACAGGCTATTGCCGACCGGATGACGGAGGTCGCCCAAACCCGCGGGGAAAGCTTTTTGGCACGTTACGGAAGACGTCTCTCCTCCGAATGGTATTTTCCCAAACTGATTCAAATCTTTGAGGAAGATCCCGAAGTTTATCACGCCATGGCCCGCTTCATCGAAGTCACTGACTGGCTGGTCTGGTACTTAACCGGGCACGAACGCCGATCATCCGGCGTCGCTGGCTACAAGGCGCTGTGGTCAGAAACCGAAGGGCTCCCTTCCCCCGATTACTTTACCGCGGTGAACGCTGCCTTCGACAGCCCCTGGGCAAAGTTGGGAACTCAATTCTATTCGCTGGGCACTCCGGCTGGCACCATTCGGCCCGCTCTGGCCCCAGACTTGGGACTAAGCCCTGAGACCTCGGTCGCGGTGGGCAATGTCGATTCGATGGTTGCCGCTCCCGCTGTGGGTCTCGATGGCCCTGGGGCATTGGTCATGGTCATGGGCACATCGATTTGCCATCTCACCGTCACCGAACATGAAGTGCGTCTTCCCGGCATTACTGGAGTAGTCAAAGACGGCGTACTCCCGTCTTGGTACGGCTACGAAGCTGGCCAGGCTGCGGTGGGAGACATGTTTGCTTGGTTCGTGCAGCAGGCCGTGCCGAGTGCCTACCAGGACGCGGCTAGAGCGGCGAACCTATCTTTGTACGAATACTTAGAAAGCCTTGCCCAAGATCTTTCCCCTGGCGAAAGCGGACTGATGGCCCTCGATTGGTGGAATGGCAACCGCAGTATTCTCGGCGACGCCGATCTTGAGGGGGCTCTCATCGGGCTTAGTTTGGCTACTCGGCCCGAAGAAATCTATCGGACGTTATTGGAATCGGTGGCCATGGGCACCCAGATAATCGTGGACAACTTCAGTGAACACGGCGTCCCCATCACCCGCTTGTTGGCTTGCGGGGGACTACCGCTCAAAAGCCCGCTCTTAATGCAAATCTATGCCGATGTCACCGGCCTTCCCGTCCTGGTCTCCGATTCTGAGGAGATCCCAGCCCGAGGATCTGCCATCTTCGGAGCGGTCGCGGCTGGCCATGATCGCGGCGGATTTGCGTCCTTGGGCGAAGCCAGCCGGATGCTGGCGGCTCCGATCCGCACCCGATATGCGCCCAATCCTCAGGCTCACGCGGTCTATCAAGAAATTTATGCCATCTACCGCGAGCTGTATCAGCAGTTGGGGACGACGTCCTCAGAATGGATGCATCGCTTAAAAGCGGTAAGGCTTCAAGCTCATCGCCCACGACATCGTAGGGAGGAATCACTGTGAAACAGACGGCCGACAAGTTTTGGTTTGTTACTGGCAGTCAGCATTTATACGGCCCCGAGACCCTGAGTCAAGTCAGTCAACAGTCTCGCCAAATCGTTCAAGCCCTGGCTCAGCGGGCGACCTTGCCTTATGCCTTGGTGGACCATGGCGTGCTGACCACATCGGACGCCATTCGCCGCCTCTTTTTAGAGGCTAACGCGGACGACTCCTGTGCGGGAGTCGTGGTCTGGATGCACACGTTTTCCCCGGCTCAGATGTGGATAGCTGGGCTATCGTCTAACCGGAAGCCGCTCTTGCACTGGCATACCCAATTCCATCGCGAGATTCCTTGGGATCGCATCGACATGGATTTCATGAATCTCAACCAAGCGGCTCACGGGGATCGCGAATTTGGCTTCATGAGCACCCGGATGAAGGTGCCACGCAAGGTCGTCGTCGGTCATTGGCAGGATAAGGCTTCAGCGCGACGCATCGGATCGTGGATGCATGTGGCCGCAGGCTGGAGCGAAAGCCAACACCTACGCTTAGCGCGCTTCGGCGATAACATGCGGAGTGTGGCGGTGACGGAAGGGGACAAAGTCGAAGCGGGAATTCGCCTGGGCTGGAGCGTTGAGGGCTTTGGGGTAGGCGACCTCGCCGAGCGCGTGCTTAGGATATCCCAAGCCGAGGTCGCTGCCCAAATGGATCGCTACCACGAGCGCTATGTCATTGCCGAGGGGGTGCGTCAGGACGCCTTTAAAATGGACCAAGTCCGAGGCCAAGCCCGCATTGAGTGCGCCATCCGCTCCTTTCTTGAGGAAGGTCACTTTTCTGCGTTCACCACCACCTTCGAAGATCTGCACGGTTTAGACCAACTCCCAGGCTTGGCCGCCCAGGACCTGATGGCCGACGGCTATGGCTTTGGTGCCGAAGGTGATTGGAAAACGTCCGGTCTGCTTCGAGTCCTCAAAGTGATGGCCCGAGGCCAGGCAACGTCTTTTATGGAAGACTACACCTATCACCTGGTTCCAGGCGAAGAGCGTGTCTTAGGTGCCCACATGCTGGAAGTATGCCCTACCATTGCTTCCGGTCCGCCTCGGGTGGAAGTCCATCCCTTATCCATCGGAGGAAAGTCGGATCCGGCGCGGCTCGTCTTCGATGGCCGACCCGGCTCAGCACTGACGGTGAGTCTTGTTGACCTCGGCCATCGGTTCCGGTTGGTGGTCAACCAAGTGGAAGCTTATGCCCCCGACCACCCTATGCCCAACCTGCCCGTGGGACGGGTGTTATGGCGACCCTATCCATCATTAACCGAAGCTGCCGAGGCTTGGATCTATGCCGGCGGGGCCCATCACACGGTATTTACTTATGCCGTGAACCCCGAACAGATCGAAGACCTGGCCACCCTGTTTGGTCTCGAATCCGTGGTTATTGGACCCCAGTCCTCGGTCTCCCAAATACGACAGCAACTCCAGTGGGGAGAAAGGGTGTGGGGTTGTTGAAGGAGGGACCGCTTTCCTGGACCATCCCATCCATCCCATGCCCCTGTGGGCGTTCCCATGCCGTGTCCGTGGAAACATTAGCGATCGGCGAAAACGCTTTAGACGATCTCCAACAGTTTCTGCTCGACCGGAATATTCGCTCCGTCTTAGTCCTCGATGACGGTCATACTGGTCCCATTTTGGGCGACCTTGTGCAGAAAACCTTGTCCGACGCGGATATCGCGGTGGCCAGTCTGCGCTATCCCGCAAGCGACCATCTACGTGCGGACCACGAGGCCCTGGCCGCCGCCTCCCAGGCCATCCGGGTCCACCCCGTGGAGCTGGTCGTGTCGGTGGGGAGCGGCACCTTGACCGACATTGCTCGCTATGCCAGCTATCTCGCCCACCTCCCGTTTGTGGCGGTAGCCACGGCCCCGTCGGTCGATGGGTACGCGTCCACCGTAGCCGCACTGCAATTCGACGGGGTCAAGGTCACCAACCCGGCTCTGGCACCCATCGCCATCTTTGCCCTCCCGAGCATCCTGGCCGAAGCCCCTTGGCCGATGATCCAATCCGGCTTCGGAGATTTGGCGGGAAAAGTCAGTGCCTTAATGGACTGGAAACTTGCGCGCACGCTCTACGCTGAGAGTTGGTGCGACGCCGCCTATCAGGTGGTCTCAAGGTCGCTCGCGAGACTTTTCGAAGCTGCCAACGGATTGGCTAAAAGAGACCCCGAGTCGGTCTCCGTGCTCTTCCAAGGTCTGGTCCACTCGGGCATGGCCATGGCTATGATGGGCAACTCGCGCCCCGCTAGCGGGAGCGAACACCACCTCTCCCACTACTGGGACTTCGTCACCTATCAAGGCCGAAGGCCCTATATCGCCCATGGCCTGCAAGTGGGCTACGCCACCCATTTCATTCTCGACCTATACCGAGAACTACCCTACCTCGGGCCTTTAAAGTCCCCGGTCCTGCCCGTGTTCGACGACGCCTGGCAGGCTGAGATCCGAATGCGATGGGGAATTGGCGCCAATGACATCTTGCGGGAACAAACTGCCAAGCTCGAATGGCTCACGCGCCACCAGACCCCGGATCGATTCCAGGGGCTCGATGGCGCGACAATAGGACAGGCTCTCGCTCCCGAATTCGAACAGATCGATACCACGAAAAGGGCCTTGATCCAAATGGGCATCGGCCATGCACTCGGCCAATTCGGGGTCTCGACTCCCATTCTGGTTGAGTCCCTGAACCACGCCCACGAAGTGCGAGCGCGCTATACCATTTTAGATTTCCTTCGCGGCCAGGGGCGATTAGGGCCCTGGTTAGATCGCCTGTTAGAACGATTCCCTGCGTCATAACCTCGGTTCAGACGCTGGTGTCTGAACCAGAAAAGAGAGATCACCCATGCTGAAAGCGCTAAAAGAGCAGGTTTTGGAAGCCAACCTGGCGTTGCCAAAAAGCGGTCTGGTTACGCTTACTTGGGGGAATGTCAGTGGCATCGATGAAAATCGCGAACTCATGGTGATTAAGCCCAGCGGAGTGGCCTACGACCAGTTGAAACGAGACGACCTGGTCGTCCTCAGGGTCCAAGATGGAGGGATCGTTGAGGGAACCTTACGCCCTTCATCTGACACTCCTGCTCATCGCGTCCTATATCAAGCGTTCACGAACATCAGCGGCATTGTCCACACGCACTCGCCCTGGGCCACCGCCTGGGCCCAAGCAGGGTTGCCGTTACCCGTGCTTGGCACTACCCACGCCGACTTTGCCCGCGGACCGATCCCCTGCACACGCGATCTCGATGAAACGGAGGTTGCAATCGACTTTGAGGCCCACACCGGGCTTAGCATCGTACAAGTGCTGGCAGGCGACCAGTACCAAGACATTCCCGCCGTCCTAGTCAAAGGTCATGGACCGTTTTGTTGGGGCAAAGATGCGATGAGCGCCGTGACCCACGCCATTATTTTAGAAGAAGTGGCGAAAATTGCTCATCGCACTTTAGCTTTAAATCCTGGGGCGGTCTTAAATCCGGCCATCGCCGACCGCCACTTTAGCCGTAAGCATGGGCCTAACGCCTACTACGGACAAGCGCCGGAGACTTCCGATTAGCACCCTCGGCTGCTTGACCGCGTCAGTGCGCAGATGCGGTGCACGCTGGCCCCATTCTTTGATAGGAGATTGGAAACGATGGCTCTGAAGACGATTACACCCGAACCATTGAACCACGTGCGCTTTGGCCCAGGGTTTTGGCAGATTTGGCGCGACCGAGTGCGAACGCACACAATAGCCTACCAGTGGCAGGCCTTAAACGATGCCATCCCCGGCGCAGAACCCAGCTATGCCATAGAAAACTGGCGGATCGTGGCGGGAGAACAATCCGGTGAGCATCACGGCTTTGTCTTTCAAGATAGCGACTTATTTAAATGGCTGGAAGCGGTGGGCCTGTTTTTACAAGACCAACCCGATCTTGCCTTAGAAGCGAAGGCCGATGGGGTCATCGATTTGTTGGCGCGAGCTCAGGCGCCCGATGGCTACCTAAATTCCTTCTACCAACTCCACCCCTCGCAGCCGCGTTGGAGCAACTTGCGCGATGACCACGAACTGTACTGTGCTGGCCACCTCATGGAGGCGGCGGTGGCATACCATGCGGCAACGGGTAAAAAGACCCTATTGGACATAGCCTGCCGTCTAGGTGACCATCTTTGCCGCCACTTTGGTCCAGCCCCCGATCAAGTCCGGGGGTATCCAGGTCATCCCGAGGTGGAACTGGCGCTGGTTAAGTTATATCGGGCCACGGGCGAACGGCGGTATCTCGACTTGGCCCGATTTTTCGTTGAGGAACGGGGAAAAAGTCCTCTCTTTTTTGCCCAGGAAGCAGCGTTGCGAGGCGACCAGAACCCATTTGATCCTTCCTATTTCCAAGCCCATGCGCCCCTATCTGACCAAGCCGAAGCCCGAGGCCACGCGGTTAGAGCCATGTACCTCTTTTCGGGTGCCACTGACGTGGCCGTCGAAAGTGAGGATGAGACTGAGCGAACCTCGCTGATGACCGCACTCGTCCGATTATGGCAAAACGTCACCCAACGGCGGATGTACGTTACCGGAGGGGTCGGTTCTTCGGCCTACGGCGAAGCCTTCACCATCGATTATGATTTGCCGTCCGACCGAGCCTATACCGAAACCTGTGCCGCCATCGGGTTGGCCTTTTGGTCACAGCGCATGCTAGCCCTCGAGGGCCAAGGCGAATATGCGGACATCTTGGAACGGGCACTTTATAACGGCGTATTAAGCGGTATATCGGCGAGTGGCGATCGATTCTTTTACGTCAATCCGCTGGAAGTCTG
Organism: Clostridiales bacterium; assembly: GCA_027365485.1. GTDB lineage: Bacteria > Bacillota > Sulfobacillia > Sulfobacillales > Sulfobacillaceae > JAMCVM01. The sequence continues at coordinate 2,776 of DAHXNH010000369.1, read as the reverse complement.
GCCTGAGGCGGTAGCTGCACGTCACGACTTGCACGCGGTAAAAGTCGAGCGTCAGCCGTGGTTCGGCTGTGCCTGTTGCCCGCCTAATCTCGCTCGACTTCTGGCCGATTTACCGAAGTATCTTTACGGAACGCTAGACGACCAGTTGTTTGTCCATCTGTATGCTGCGTCTGAGGTCCACACCGTGGTCGCGGGCACCCCGGTCATTGTGCGTCAAGACACCCAGTATCCATGGAAGGAAAGGATTGACTTCACCGTTTCCCCGGAGGTTGAAAGCACCTTCACGCTCCGACTACGCATCCCCGACTGGGCGGAAGCAATGGAGGTCTCCATCAACGGCCAGGTGACTGATGGGCCGATCACGGATGGCTACCTGGCCCTGAAGCGGAGGTGGCGACCAGGTGACCAGGTCCGCCTGGTGCTTCCTATGCTGGTTCGCCCGATCTATGCGCATCCCGGCGCTCGGAGCATAGGCGCTGAAGTAGCGCTGGCTCGCGGCCCTATCGTCTACTGTTTCGAATCCGTGGACAACGGGAGCAACCTGGGCGCACTCTTTGTCGATTCTACGCCCTCGCACTGGGTGGCGGAGTGGGAGGACGACATTGCGGGCGGGGTGGTGGCCCTAAAGGGACCCGGGCAGCGGGCAACCCCTAAAGCCGGCGACCCGCTCTATCACAGTCAGCCCTGGCCCGTCGAAGACACCCGGCTTCGAGCAATCCCCTACTACGCTTGGGGAAATCGTGGTGTTGGCGAAATGCGGGTATGGATGCATATCAAAGACGTTCAAGGAACTTGGACAAATCCTTTAAAGATGTGAACAGGAGGAAAACCATGGCATTGATGAAACCTGAGATCCCTCCGATGGGATGGAACAGTTGGGATTGCTACGGAGCTAGTGTGACCGAAGAGGAGGTGATGGGAAATGCTGAATATATGGCCTCCCACCTGCGGTCGCATGGCTTTGAATACGTCGTGGTCGACATCCAATGGTATGAACCGGAGGCTGATGGCTCGCGCTACCACCCTTTCGCTCCTCTGCAGATGGACGAGTGGGGCCGTCTCATCCCCGCGGTCAACCGGTTTCCTTCCGCAGCCTCGGGTCAAGGGTTTGGCCCGTTAGCCGATCGAATCCACGACCTGGGTCTTAAGTTCGGGATCCATCTAATGCGAGGAATTCCGCGTCAAGCGGTTCATTTGAATACCCCAGTATACGGACATCCGACCATCACGGCACGCGACATCGCGCTGCCCCACTCCGTCTGTCCTTGGAATTCCGACATGTATGGCCTCAATCCCCACCAGGTGGGTGCCCAGGCGTACTATGATTCCCTGTTTGCGCTTTATGCTTCGTGGGGTGTCGATCTTCTCAAGGTGGATGACATTGCTTGGTCTAGACTATTTGGATACCACCGTCAAGAGGTTGAGATGATTCACCGCGCGATTGATGCTTCGGGCCGTGGCATGGTGCTAAGTCTGTCTCCCGGTCCCAGTTCAATTGCGGAGGCGGCCCACCTGCAAGACCACGCCACGATGTGGCGTGTTTCTGATGACTTTTGGGATCAGTGGTCTCAACTGCGTGAAGCATTTGACTTCGCTGCCGTGTGGGCCACTTTTCAACGTCCCGGATCGTATCCTGATCTCGACATGCTCCCACTTGGCCACTTAGCCCTTCGTTCCACCGAAACCGGCGTCGGCCAACGTTGGACGCGGTTTACCCCTGACGAACAGCAAACTATGGTCAGCCTTTGGGCCATCACTCGATCGCCTCTGATGATCGGCGGCGAATTGAGAGATAACGATGCCTGGACGCTTTCATTGCTTACCAATGACGAGATTTTATTGATGCACCGCCAAGGCTATGGCGCGCGCGAAATTTTTCGAGACAGTCAAGGATGCGTGTGGCTCTCTCGACATCCAGACGGGCTGTCTTATTACCTAGCGCTGTTTAACTGGGCCAGCGAGAGTCGAGAGATGGCGATACCATGGCCCGCTAGTGACCAGGTTAGGCCGACCAAGGGACGAAATCTTTGGAAGCGGCAAGCCGAATCCTGGACCGGGGGGACTGTCGCCGTCAATCCTCACGGGGTGCTTGTGCTATGGATCGTGCCCGAACATTGACCGATACCCTCAGGCCACTACCAGAGCACTGATCCATAGAACCGCCCGATGTCATCCAGTCATGGTTCTACCTACCAGTCCATCCGATGCACGCACGCGACCTCAAGAGCAAAGGAGCCTACCGGGCAACCACGGCAGGCTCCTTTGTTTGAGTGCGGCCTGAGCTAATTTGGCAACGAGGCGACAAACTTCAGATCTTCCTTAAGCTGCTCCGTCGGCTCCAATGAGGCGTGATACCACCCTTTGGTCTCCGCAATCCGCGCTAGCTGACCCTGGGCATTCAAACACCGATTCAACGAACCTTGAAAAAATCCACGCAGTTCGGGGCTCGAACTGTCTAAGCAAACCATGGTCAATAAGCTCGAATCGGTTTTAGCCATTGCCATGAGATCAGCGGCAATGGTCGCGTCAGCCATTGAAACCTGTGCCGTTCCCAAATTTATGACCTCCTAAGGGGTGATTTGATGAGCCCAAGTTTCCAACTGCTGGACTTCTTGGGTAGACGCCGTGATTTCTTGGGCAAGGAAACGCTTCAGTTCGGCATCCTGAATCATGGGCTGCATCATCTGCATCTTGGTCAAACCGAGTGCGCGACAACGCAGAGCTTCGTGCACACCAATGGTTTCGTGGGCAGTAAATCCCGTTTTCGTGGCCATTT
>DAHXNH010000054.1 GCA_027365485.1 Clostridiales bacterium | reverse complement strand
TCCCCAGCCGCTGACGGTGGTTTGAACCCTCTCCCTGGAGAGCGGGTTCGAGGGGCCAGCCCTCATCTCATGACGCAGTTCGGCATGGGCCTGCTAGCAGGCCCATCGCCTTCGTGGCGCACGATCGCGGGTAAAATCGGTAGGATGTTCTTTGGATCGCTCGCAGGACCAACAGTCCTGCAACCGGCACCCCACCGTGTTGATGTAATCTAAGGACCTATTGGCCATTGTAGCTATGTCCACGGCCATCACACTTGGAAGTGGGCCAAAAGATTCAGCTTTTTTTGACAGCGTGGAGGGCTTTAGCGAGCTATGCAACACGAATAATCTGGGCAATTGTGCTCGGAATTTCGCGAACAAACCATGGGAAACCCCTAACCTGACGACATTAGCGTGCACGTCGCATCCAATAAATCGGGTATACTCTGTGGTGACATCAGCTCCTCTCATGGTGCCTCTGTTTAAAGTGACTAAGTCCCTCTTTAGGACAGCCCACGTGATATCTGCTCGCGTATTAAATTGTACGGTTGGTATCAAATCATGGTTCGTCGCCACGTCTTGCCAAATAGAGCCACAAGCAGCACAGCATTGTTCTAAAACGAAACCTTTGACCTACGGGATATCCATTGAGACAGAGCTGCTGCTAACATGATATCTAGGCAGACCAATGCGTCACATTCGGATCGTAACGCCATGTACCTTGCGCCTAAGGCACGGACTTCTCGGGAGATAGGGCAATTTTGGGTCCTAATAACAGAATCACACCGCTCTTCCCTTTTCTGTCAATAATATGAATCATATTATTAAATATTAACAAAATATGGTATGATGACCTTGGTTGCTTAAACCGTGCAAACTTCCTCCGGCTTTCCCAATCGAATGTGTGCATCCTCCACCCATGCAGTTGATCCTTCCGGTTTGGTCCGTGTCACTGCAGATGGTCGGTCTCTGCCATCAGACGAGCCTCCGTTGAATTCCATTGGACGGGCATAGGCTGAACTCAGTGCCACAGACGATTACTCTGAGTATTTCCGACGGATACGTGCCATGACTAGACTAAAAATCGTCGCTGAATACCTATTTAGAAGTCCAGATAAAGAAGGGGTGTGTTTGATATGGACGAAACCAACGTTACCGAACAACGGACGGAAACAGTCATCGACCAAGGCAACACCGTTCAAAAAACGACCGCTCTTGAAACCACGGCTAGCTACCCTCGACAAGTATTAATCGCGCGCATCATTCAATATGTCTTTGGAGTGCTCCTGGTACTCCTCGCCTTCCGATTTGTTCTGGGGGTTCTCGGAGCTAATCTGCTGAACGGGTTCGCCAGCTTCATCTACAGCGTGACGGGTCCCTTTACCGCACCATTCTTTGGCCTCTTTGGATACACTTCATCGACCGGAGTGTCTCACCTCGAAATTTATACGCTGGTTGCCATGGCAGTCTATGCACTTGTTGCTTGGGGCCTAGCCAAGATCGTCACTATCAACCGGGCGCAAACCCTCCGTTAGCTGTAATCGTGAGCAGCGTCGCTCGATGGCAACACCGCCACCGCAAACATCGTCGTCTACGGCGAACCCTCGATTGTACACTAAGTCCGCCGACCTCGTCCATCGTGGCCAATAGCACCACGATGGACGAGGTCGGCGCCCACGTGGTGGATTTAACGGCGCCATCAAAATCAATGCGGTGCCGGGCGTAACTTACAGACAAAACAGGGTTACCTTAAAGTCGATCGACGAGAATGTTACCGTCGTCGTCACCCACGAACCGCCACCTTCCATGTAGGGGACATCTCGACATCCGGCGTTTTGATAATCCAGGACGCGGAGTACGCTGACCAGCAATCATGGTCAAGCGGTTGTGGCTACCCCGACCTATGCAACGACCCCGATCAATTCCAGCAACGAATTCTCCCCCTTGTTGATCATTTGAAACGCTTCCACCGCTACGGTCGCGTTTTTTTTGGTCAATACCCGTCTACGGTTCTAGAAGGAATTTGCTAATGGCGAAGCCCCACTTGATCAGAACCATTTCGCTGAAACGAGTGAGAATATCTTCAACCAATTATACACAGATAACCAATGGGCTTCTTTGCCGCTGAGTTTGTTGCTCATGCGGATGTTTGCTCTTTATCCACATGGAATACGCATTCATGGTCTTAACAAAGCAATTGCTCGGCGCCAAGGGGGTGCCGAGCACCCGATTGGGGAGAACTGCGGCATCATCTCCGGTCACCCGTTCCATCTCACTGCGATCCAACCTTTGGCCTTCACGGGCAAAGCCAACCATCGTGGGCGTGCCGCACCGCTCAACCGCATTGGCATTCTTTACCAACGGTCGCCAGATAGCCTTGAACAGTAGCAAATCGGTACGCACCATCGACGGAACGTTAATATCAGAGACGTTTCCTTGCTCTGTGATCACTCCATGGTCGCCTGCAGCCTATCGGAAAACATTCCGCCCTTCGCCAATCGAAGCGTCGACTTGGATGATTGCTGAGAGTTTAGATGGATGGATGGATGGATGGGGCGGAGAGTTTAATAGCCAGTCTGAGGCGCCTACCCCCAGTTCCAGTTGGCAGACCATTCTACCTTGTTTTATCGGGATGCGCCGTAAAACTCCGTCCTTCAGGGCGGAGATATAAGGCGCTGACCCCGTAGGGGTCAATCGGGGGTTTCCTGCTGCTCGATGTATTGCTTGACAATCGACAAAGGCGCTCAGCCTGCTGATCGGGCAAAATAACTCGGGGGCCAAAGACTTCCACCCCAAAGCGCTCGCTCAATGGTGGGATAGTGTTTCTTACGGATCAGTCGGGACGATACGCCTTTAAGACTGTTCACCTATCAAGAAATGGCTATCTTCGGAGGGTAAGTGATCAGCAAATGCACATGATCGCGTTCCCCGTCGAATTCCTCCAAGGTAGCTTCGAAGTCCTGGCATACGTCGGAGAAGATCGTCCGCAAGTCCCCCAGGATCTCTTTGGTGAAGACCAACCGTCGATACTTCGCCACAAAGACCAAATGCACATGTAGACTGAAGACACAATGCCTACCGGTTCTATAATCGCTTGTATTTGCCATAGACCAATTGTTTAACAGAAACAACCGTTCGTCAAGAAAGGGGGTGCTCCATGCAAGAGACGACTGTCTTCACCTATCGTGTTTCCCTTTCCCAGACGGAATGGGAAAAAGCGTCTGAAGCTCGCCGAGCCGCTGGCGACCTGTGGACGCGTTTGGTCAAGATTCACCGTTTCTGTCGTCGGCGGCATTGGCCGTGGCCGACCGAAACCCAATTGAAAGCCCATTTTAAACGGCGGCTTCCGCTCCACTCACAGACCGTCCAAGCGATCATCGAGAAGTTCTGTGCCACCATCGACGGGGTTCACACGAAGAGAAAGAATGGGGACAAACGAGCGCGGTACCCCTATCGGTTCCGTCGATACTTTAACCCCATTTTTAAGGGCCAAGCGATCAAGATTCAAGGCCAGCATCTGCTCTTACCCCGTGGCCGGGGACGTGAACCCATTCGGGTGCATCTCCCGGAGGCGATGCCCACCGGGCGGGTGGTGCAAGCTGAGCTGGGCTTTGGTGAACTCTACTTGACCATCACCCAAGAACTTGCCGACCCCGTGTTGCCGGAATCCGGTAAAGCCGGAGGACTGGATATCGGAGTGATTCATCTGGGCATGGTCTCTGACGGTGAAGAGGCAGTAGCGGTGTCGGGTCGGGGCCTGCGGTCCGTGAAGCAGGTGTTGGCGCTAACTGGTTTTGTCATCACTTCCACTAACTTTCGTGCCATCAGATACCCCACTGATCAGGGCCAGACGTAAAGCCGAGATCAGCCCAAGGGGCTGGGATTCGCTGATTGACGCACCCAGAAAACCCAC
>DAHXNH010000359.1 GCA_027365485.1 Clostridiales bacterium | reverse complement strand
GCCCATAATGAGGGTAGGTTAACGTGGGCTATTTCGGCTCCGGAAGAGGAGATTTGACGTGTGCGCACGCTGTTGCGAGACTGGCGAGATCGGTTACTAGCCACTTTATTAGCCATGATTGGCGTCATTTTAACGGTGTGGGTTTATTCGAAAATCATCGGCATTCGTGCGCATGAGCATCAAAATCACCTCATCTACTTGGGTGCCATTTTGGTGTTCTTCACGGGTGTTTTCTCGTTTGTGATTTTTGGCTGGCTTCAGTATCAACAAAACCAGTTAGAAGCTGCCAATGTCCAGTTGGAACGCCAGCGCGATGTCCTCCAGGGCCTCTGGGATGCTACTGGGGTGGCGGCTACCCTGCCCGATATGGAAGGTGTCTTGCAGCGGATTGTGGATGTTGCCCGACCCCTCTTTGGAGCCCAGTATGCAGCCCTGGCGGTGCTATCCGACGAAGATCCTACGCAAATCAGAGAATTTATTACCTCGGGGCTGGCGGAAGCTGAGCGCCAGCGCATTGGCAAATTGCCGACTGGTCGAGGGTTGCTTGGTGAAGTGATCCGCACCAAAACGGTATTGCGTCTAGATAATCTGGCCGAACATCCCGCGTCGTCAGGCTTTCCCGCTCATCACCCGGCTATGTCGTCATTTTTAGGATTGCCTCTCCTCTACCAAGGCACCGTTGTCGGACATCTTTATTTGACCAATAAACCCGGCGGATTCACTGACCAAGACGAAACCACGGCGCATTTGTTCGCGCGTCAGGCGGCGGTGGTCATTTCCAACGCTCGCCTCTATCAAGATCGAGAGGCTTGGGCCACGGTCCAAGAACGCGAACGCATCGGCCGAGAGTTGCACGATGGCGTCTTGCAAACCCTCTACGGCGTCACCCTATCCTTAGAGTTGATGCTGGATACTCACAATAATCTCGATCGAGCCCTGCATCAGGAATTAAATCGAATCACTGAAACGCTCAGCCTGACCATGACCGATATACGCATGTATATCCAAAGCTTAGGCACCTCTCCGGTTGACTTATTAGTGGCGTTGCGCGACATGCTGCAACGCTCGGGCGGCATCACCGACGTCAACCTAGATTTTCACGATACCGAGTACCTGACGTTAGATCCCGAGATCGTGCATGACCTGGTCATGTCTGTCCAAGAAGCAGTGTCGAACGCTCGCCGGCATGGCCACGCCACGCAAATTACCATAGGCTGGGAGAGTACCGAATGGGAGTATCACCTGTGGATTGAGGACAACGGCCAAGGATTTGAACCCAAGGCGGCGAACGCTGGTCCACACTTTGGCTTAGCCAATATGACCCGACGAATCGAACGGCTAGAAGGGGTCATGGACATCACGAGTGCCATCGGCGAGGGAACCACCATTCAATTTCGATGGCCGACTTCCAATCAGAATCCACATCCCTAAAGGCGGCAGAAAGATCACAGCCGTCGACAATTCTAGACGTTTCAGCAGTCACATAAAGGAGTGAAGCGCCATCAATTCTTCCGAAGAAATTGCCATCATACGGGTCGCCATCGTCGATGACCATGAAGTCGTCAGAATGGGACTCAAAAACCTCATTGACCATCAACCCGACCTCGAGGTCGTTGCTGATTACGCCACGGCCGAGTCAGCCATTGCCCATATTCCCCATCAAGCCGACGTAGCGGTGTTAGACGTACGTCTGCCTGACGGCAACGGGTTTGATGTCTGTCGTCAAATCAAGGCCGAGGATCCTCAGATCCAGGTCATCATGTTGACCTCTTTCGGGCAAGACGAGATGGTCCTGGATGCGATCAATGCCGGGGCCTCAGGGTACTTGCTTAAAGAGTCTCGCGGCCATACCGTCATTGAAGGCATACGCACCGTGGCCCAAGGGGGCTCTCTCTTCAGTCCCAAGGTGACCGCCACACTCTTTCAGAGAATTCGCGCCGCCCAAGGTCCGGCGGATCCGATTGACGAACTTACCCCTAACGAAGCCAAGATCTTGGCGCAGATCGCCGAAGGAAAAACTAATCGCGAAATTGGCGATTCCTTATTTCTTAGTGAAAAGACGGTCAAACATTATGTCAGCAACATCTTAAGCAAACTAGGCTATCAAAGAAGAGCCGAGGCCGCCGCCCACTATGCTCGGCACCGTTCCGAGCACCCTGACCCCGAATCTTAACGGCGTCGAAGCAATAGCATGATGGCGCCGATGACGGTTGCCCAAATAATGGCTTGCCAAAAGGTCAGGGTGAGCCATTGGTGAATGTTGACCATTGTTCACGCCTCCCCGATGCCGCCGGGTCTCTGGGCTCTTCTCATCCACGGCTGCTCCTGGCGGCAACCACCGGCTTTCAGCTTTCATCCTAAAGGGGTGGACGGATGGAACTCGAGTATTCCCCCCTTAGGGGTCGGTATCGCGATATCTCAACAACGCTATCACCAATCCTGGTTCACCCTTCATGGTTTCCCCGGATGGCGTCGCCCAATCCGTGACCAAACGGCCCACCTGTCTCGCCTTTTAGCAGAACGAGGTCACCGCCCTATCGGGTCACACGTGACTTTCTCACGTTTCAACGAATAAAAACAGGTCCAAACGGCCCTCGCACAATGGGCCTTCCGATCCTTCTTGACGACGTTGTGCTCGGATAAGCTAAGGTTATGAATTGATTAGGAGGCTCACTGGATGATCCAAGTAGATCCCGCTTTGACCGATGACGAGTTTTTGCGGTTGTTTGAAAAAGGCGTCGGGGCTCAATGGGGTTCGGACCAGATTGACTGGGGCTTGGTGGAAAACATCTCCCCCGCTCAAAAAAGTGCCCTGGGTCATGTGATCACACCGGTATTTTTGGGGGAACAAACCGCAATGCTTGGCGTCAGCGCGGTGTTGCCGATGGTATTGACTGGCGGTTATCCCGAAGCGGCGTTGTATCTCGCAAGCATGGGCCTCGACGAAGCTCGACACTTTCGCAATTTAAGCCATTTGTATCGAGCGCTGGAGGTCGAGCCATTGGCCAGTCGGCGCTTGCCCGAAATGTGGCGTTACCATGCTCGACTGATGCAAAAACATGACCCGGTCCAATGGGTGTTCGGCATCCTGATTAGTGATTTATTCGCCAAGAACTTTTACGGCGGATTTGCCGAACGCTTTCCCGATACCGTGGTTGGACGTTTGTCTCGTCGAACCTTGCAAGACGAAGCGCGCCACCAAGCCTTTTCTGACCGCTATCTCAATCGGATGCTGCCGACCATGGACCCCGCTGGCAAGGCGGAACTCTTGGTGCTTCGAGACGATTTGTTTCGGATCATGGAAAAGCTCGGATCTCGCCTGCGAGGTCCGATGGAGACATTGGAATGGTCCCCGGAGGCATTTATCGAAGAATTGTGGAACGATACCGAGAAATGGGTGAAACGGTTGGGTCTAGTCGAATCGCCGCAAACGTCGTCCATCTCTTGAGGTTAAAATTCCAGCGGATGAGGCCGTATCCCAAGTTTCAGACCTCGAATCGATCCGCGAAAAGTCCGAGCCGCACCGTGCCGACCCTCACCGGGGGCTCCTCCTGCATTGATCCAGGAGCGAGCGGCCGGTGAGGCTTTCTGACGAATTCATGCCTCCCTAGAGCGCAAGGGGAGCCATCGAACTCGTATCGGCTCACTAAGACCCCTTCTAAATTTTTGGACAATGGAGGCAGATCCTTGGAGAGGAGTCTCCATCAAGGTCTGTGGTCCGTATCAAGATGGTAAACGATCGCCTCGCCATCTTGATGTTGAGCGGACACTAAACCGAGCCCCAGGAGCTGACTTCCGGCCAGAGGGCCTTGGTTCATAGAGACTTTCGGCCCTATGCCCATCTTCCTTCATGCGCTGACAATATAGAAGCCGTCTTGATGAAGAAGCCGTCTTGAAGACGACTTTTGGACCCACGAGAGTTTCTTGAGAGTTTTTATTGAAGGAAGGATACGATGAATCCCATGCAGATTCAGGCAATTGTGTTGCCCGACTATGGGGAAGAGATACAGTTGCAAACGGTCACGCTGGATCCTCCGAGAGATCACGAGGTGCGAGTGCGAATTAAGGCATCGGGTGTATGCCATACGGATTGGCATGTCGTCACGGGTCATCTGCCCTTGCCGGTTCCCATGGTCTTAGGTCATGAAGGCGCGGGGGTGGTTGAAGCACTGGGCGAAGGCGTCACCCGAGTCAAGGTGGGTGACCGCGTGGTCATCGGCTGGGTCGCCGCTTGTGGTCAATGTTTTTGGTGTAGGGAAGGCCAACCCGAACTGTGTGAAGCAGCCAACCAAGGGGCGGTGGATGGGGTTATGGCTGACCAGAGCACACGCCTTCACGATGGCGCCTTGACCCTCCATCCGTTCTCCAACACCGGCACCTTGGCAGAAGCAGTGGTGGTCTTGGACACCGCCGTCACCGCGATTCCAGCGAACATGCCGTGGGAAGAAGCAGCTCTTTTGGGCTGTGCTGTACAAACTGGAACCGGAGCAGCCTTTCATGCTCCGATCAGCCCTGGATGCAGCGTGGCTGTGATTGGCTGTGGGGGCGTGGGCCTCAACATCATCCAAGGTGCTCGTATTCGCGGGGCAGCACGCATTTTCGCGATCGATCCGTCCGAAGCCAATCGAGATTTGGCTCAAGTGCTGGGCGCCACCGACACCATCGATCCTCAGGCCGACGATCCGCTGTTAAGCGTCTTAGATTTCACCCGAGACCGTGGGGTCGATGTCGCTTTTGAGGCCGTAGGCAGCCCGGATACGATGGCCCAAGCGTATGCCATGATTCGCCGCGGGGGGACCGCGGTGGTGGTTGGGGTACCGTCTCCTAATTCAGAAGTTACCTTGAATGCCTTCGCCTTTCCGTCTCAAGAAAAGACTCTGACGGGCTCTTGGTATGGAGGCGCGTCGCTTCCGCGGGATATTCCCCGGCTGGTGCACCTGTGGGAATCGGGGCAGTTGCGCCTCGCCCCACTCATCCGCCGTCGCTATGCTTTAGCGCAAGTAAGCACGGCCTTGATGGACATGGTCAGCGGCCAGGGGGGCCGCGGAGTGGTTCTTATCCATGGTGCCGACGATGCTAGTCCCTCCCTAACCGACGAACGTAACGAAAGTGAGGAAACGAACCATGGCGGTATTTAACGATTCTGCTGACCTAGAGACCATTATCGGAGGCTTTTTTGAACGTCTTCGTTATGTCGAAGAGGCGCACCTCATTCATCAGATTGGAGGTAGCGTGGAATTCATCTTTCATCGTCCTGAAAGCCGCATCCGCTGGGTGATTCAGGATCCCGGCGTCATGCCGCCATTTCAAGTCAAAATCGGGGAATTAGACGTGCCCCCCCTGCTAACATTTGAGCAAAACGGCGACACCGCACACCGATTTTGGCTGGGCACCCTCGACTTGCAACAAGCCTTGGCCCGCCAACTGGTTCGAGCTCGTGGGCCTCTTTCCCGCGCGATGAAACTCATCCCTCACCTTGACACCATCTATCCCGTCTACACCGAGCATCTTCGAGCTATCGGGCGGCAAGACTTGCTGGCGGCGTTGTCGTGAGCACGACAGAGGAAACCCTCCACGCCTGGATCGACCGCAATGGTTGGTCACCCAACGAGACCGATCCGAGTGATATCAATCCCTCGACCGGAAGGGTGCTGGCGTCGGTTCCCAATCCTACCCCAGCCGATGTGGATCGGGTATGTGCGGAAGCCAAACTCGCTCATCAAGAGGGTCGTTGGCGAAGCCTTCCGGTCTTAGAACGCTCCCGCGTGCTGACCGAAGTCGCAACCTTGATTCGCCAACACGATCAAGAATTGGCCCGGCTGATAGCCGAAGAGATGGGCATGCCTGAATCCCAAGCCCGCTTTGTCGAAGTGCCTTTTGCCGCTGACACGTTTTCTTATTATGCCGGATGGGCCGCCCACATCCAGGGATCCACCGCGCCGACCAATATCCCTGGTGCGCCCCCAGAATATCTCGCCTACACCCTGCGTCAACCGATTGGGCCCGCCGCAGTGATTACCCCCTGGAACTTTCCATTGCTGCTGCCTTCGTGGAATATTGCCGCCGCCCTCGCGGCTGGCTGTCCGGTTGTGTTAAAGCCCGCTCCGGAATCTCCCTTAACAGCGATGCGCTTGGTTGAACTGTTAGAACAAGCCGACCTTCCCGAAGGCGTGGTCCAAGTGCTTCCCGGCGATGATCAGGTCGGAGAGCACTTGGTGCGCCATCCAGATATCCCCAAAATCTCCTTTACCGGAGAAACTGACACCGGCCGCAAGGTACTAGCGGCCGCTGCGGCCGGGATTAAACGAGTCAGTGCTGAACTCGGCGGCAAGTCTGCACTTGTCATCTTTAGTGACTATGATCTCGACCAAGCGGTATCCCAGGCGCTTTTTGGCGCGTTTTTCAATTCCGGTCAAGTCTGCCAGGCTCTCAGTCGCATCCTGGTCGAAGATAGCGTATACCCGGCATTCGTCGAGCGCTTGGTGGACCGAATGGCCTCCTTTCGCCTGGGTGATGCCACCGACCCTTCCACCGACTTAGGCCCATTAGTCAGCAGAACTCGCCAGACCGTCGTGCAGAACATGGTCTCGGATGCGGTAGGCGCCGGCGCTACCCTCGCCTTGGGGGGGCAGTCAGTCGCTGGCCCAGGCTTTTTCTTTCAACCTACGGTTCTTACCAACGTTACCCCGACTATGGAGATAGCCCGTCGGGAGATTTTTGGTCCGGTGGCCACCGTAGAGAGGTTTCATGGCGAAGACGAAGCCATCCGCCTGGCAGATGCGACGTTGTATGGCCTGGCCGCGGGCATTCTTACCCACGACGTTCGCCGCGCGTTGCGTTTTGCCCGCGAGGTCGAAGCGGGCACAGTGTGGATCAACACCGTTCAAGTTCTCTCGCCCACCCTGCCATTTGGCGGCTTCAAACAGAGCGGCGTAGGCCGAGAACTCGGAGAAGCTGGGTTAGCTGAGTACCTTGAGACCAAAACCGTCCTGGTTGATCTCAACGAAGATCCGATGCTCTATTTTTGATGCCAAGCCCAATACGAAAATGGCATCAGGTCGCTCGATCACCGGGGTTTTTCGGTTGCCTCGATTCTGTCATTCTTAGGAGATGTGCCCATGATTCAGGCTGTCCTGTTTGACTTGGACGAAACGCTATTAGATTTGAACGGAGATCTTTTCTTGGAAGCGTACATTGATGCACTCGCCGAATTTATGCCCCCCCTAATGGCGCCCGATCAATTTCGGCAGGCGTTGTGGTCGGCTGCAGCTTCGCTTGGACCATCCCATCCCGAGATGACCAATGCCGAGATGCTGTGGACCAGCATCGGCGCTCAGACGGGCCATCCCCCCGACCAGGTCGCAGCCAGAGTTGACGCCTTTACCCAAACCGACCTCTCCTTGATTCTCCCCGGAGGAGGCCCTGTCGTAGGGGCTCGACCCGCCGTGGAATCTGCTCGGGCGGCTCAGCTCAAAGTCGTCGTGGCCACCAATCCCATTTACCCGTCTGAGGTCATTCATGAACGACTGAGACGCGCTCAATTGGACGACATTGAGTGGGATGGTATCGCCACTTGGGACTTTCACAGTACCAAGCCCTATCCCGCGTATTATGTGGAGTGGACTAGGCGCTTGCAGCTGGCTGCCGACGAATGCTTGATGGTCGGGGACGACTATTTCAATGACATTCCCGCGAGAGACATCGGTATGCAGACCTTTTATGTCGGTGCTCCTTTAACGGGAATCGACGTCGGACCTTCGGGAAGTCTCATCGATTTAGCCACAAGCATTCAGGTCGGTCACGCCCCCGGGCAGAAGACGTAATCGGTCTCGCGCGGGCCGAAAATCTGCCCAAGTCCCCGAGGCTCTGTGCCATTTCCCTTTTCAGAGCAGGAATCAGCGTATTTAGTCGTCCCTACGGTTTAGGTACAGGGCCGGGCTTGGGCTTAGCGTGCATCCATGGGTATCCCGAGAGATCCGAATTTTAATCTAGGAATTTTGCCCCGGGCGACCTCTCTGTGGCCGAGCTAAGACCCTTACCCAAGAGTGTCCCGTACTCGGTGTGGTTGGTTGTGGTTATGGCTCACTCCCTTTTGTCTTGGGTGTAGTTCAGTCAGTGGTCATCAGTTCTCGCGTATTTCCCAAGAAGTGAGAAGTGCCGGGGGTCTCAGAACTCCCCCAAGGGTCCTCTCAGGATGCGCTGATTGGCGGATGGACTGGGTTTTCTCGTGAGTGGTACTGCGATGAGTGATAGGGCGCGAGTGCTGGCAGTAATGATGGCGCCGCAATCAGGCTCGGCCTCGCGTTCTCGCCAGGCCGAGCCTGCGCCGCATCCCAGCCCCCTAGGGGTGTCAGCGTTGCGTTTTTCGTTCCGCGGTGGTGGCTCTGATGATCCCAAACGGGAATCGCAGAAACGACAAATCGAATAAGCGCCCACCCATAGGCGCGATCCGATGAACACCACGGACGCCAACGTGTTCTAACAGCAGTTGAGAGCGAAAGGAGCATCGGGCTCAAACCGGAACCAGTGCAAAAGGAGCCTTAAGGATTGGGAGAGTTTGGTCATCTAAGGACAAAACTGCGCTCTGCGCCACCGCTCACGGGGGCCCCGACTTGATCTTTTTATCATTCGGCTACACCTTGCGAAAAACCACAACCCCGTTTTGGCCGCCGAACCCAAAGCCGTTAGCCATGACCATATCCACCTTCTGGCGCCGGCTGACATTGGGCACGTAATCAAGATCACATTGAGGATCGGGGGTTTCTAGATTGATGGTCGGGGCGATGGTGCCCGTCAGCAAGGTTTGAATTGCCGTCACCGCCGAGATCATGCCCGCCGCTCCCAGCAAATGGCCGACCATGGACTTTGGCGAACTAACCGGAACATCGTAGGCAGACGAGCCAAACACGATCTTGATAGCCTTGGTCTCCACCGCGTCATTGAGCACGGTTCCGGTGCCGTGGGCGCAAATATAGCCGACTTCACTGGCGTCCGTCTGGGCTTGCTTTAAGGCCTGTTCCATCGCTCGTGCCTGCGGCTCGGCACTAGGATCCGGCGCGGCCATATGGTAGGCATCGTTGGTTATCGCCCCACCTGCTAACTCGGCGTAAATATGAGCGCCTCGCGCCCGAGCATCCTCTTCGCGCTCCAACACCAAGGCCCCGGATCCCTCACCAAAAACGAATCCATCGCGATCTCGATCGAAGGGACGGCTGGCTCGCGTGGGCTCGTCGTTTCGTCGACTGAGTGCCCCCATCCTAGCCAGCCCACCAAATGTTAGCGGCATCAGCGCCGCCTCTGCCGCGCCGGCAATGATCACATCGGCCTCGCCGCTCAAGAGATGGCGGCGGGCTTCAATCAAGGCATAGATTCCGGCGGCGCAGGCAGCGGTGGATGCAATCACCGGCCCTTTGGCGCCATAACGAATCGCCACCTGGCATGCCCCCATATTAGGGATCAACGAAGGAACCAAATAGGGGCTAATGTGCTGCACTCCACGTTCTCGCAGCACTTGCGATCCCCAAGCAATATCCTGCATACCTCCGGCACCGGTATTCATGACCACCCCGACGCGGTAGGGATCCAACTGGTCGAATGCAATTTTGGCATCCAGCACGGCTTGGCTCGCCGCAGCCATCGCAAATTGAACAAAACGCGAACTATGCTGTGCCGTCTTTTTATCCATATACTCCTTGGGATCGAACGCGGGTACCAAACCGGCAATTCGGACCGGCAAATCCATGGTGTCAAATGCGGTGACTGCTTGAATCCCCGATGTACCGGCAGTCAACCGACTCCAAAATTCTTCGACCGTCTCCCCAATCGGACTAATGATACCCATCCCGGTCACCACCACCCGCGTCATCGCGCCTCCTGCCGTCCATGCGCCCCGGGACCGTCTAAGTCATCCACGGTCACCTGTTCCATCGCACCGAATTCACCAGCGGCTTCCAACACTTGCCCAGGTGAGGGGGTATGGATATGCACCCGATACAACCCCTTGCCTCCGCTGACCACAAGCGAATTCCCCAATTCGGTCAACCCGTGTTGAATCACGCTCCGCTCGACATCGGTCATCAGAAGAAACTGAACTTCATAGCCGTATTGCGGGCTAACCGAGGGTAGCTCCTCAGATAGCCCGGCCAGGCCCTGTAAAAAGTAGCTGAACCCCAGGGCAGCGGCATCCACCACGTTATTTTCTGCCAAAATCGGCAAAAACTGCGGTCCCGCATTGGTCGCTCGATGAGCGGCAGACGCTGCCACCGCCCACAGCCGGGGAATGGTCGAACTCAATTCCTTCTCGGCCGCTACGGCTTCGGCGGCAGCTCTGACCGCGCTTAAGATCGTTCCCTCCACCGGATCAGCCACGGCCTGATAAGCATATTCCGCGGCCAGGCTCAGTGCCTCCACAATCGTTTCGGGAAGTAACACCTCCTTTTCTTCCGCGGCCTCAGCAAAACCTCGCAAAATCTCAGCCACGATGACCCCGGAGTTGCCGCGGGCGTGAATCAAAGCCGATCGGGCAAACTGGCCTAACACCTGATCCGCACTGGGTTCGTCGCGATCCAAACCGGCAAGACTCGAGCGCAGGGTCAGGCAGAGATTACTCCCAGTATCGCGATCGGGAATTGGAAACACATTCATTCGATTCAGCGCCTCTTCTTGTTCCCGAACCGCATCCACTGCTACGCCTAGAGCCCTCCGAACTTTATCCGCAGACCATCCGTCCACCCCTAATAATTCCGTATCCAATGACCTTCCCCTCTCTGTCTGATGGTTACTTGCTGTTTTCGGAATTGCCGCCAAAAGGCGCGGCGAAGGCATCCCACCGGGTCATCAAGCGCCGAGATCGCGCCTCTGGCCATAGCTAGCAGTCAATCGGTCAAGGCTTCGCGCAATCGCCCCAACGTGTTTTTACGGACCACCCATGCTGCGCGTTCAATGAGAGTTGCCATCTCATCCGCTCCCGAACGGCCATGACCCAATAAAAAGATTCCATTGACGCCAAGCAACAGGGGCGGAGAAGGATATTGGGTCGCATCACTCAGCCGGCTGGTCTCACTGAGCAAACGTTCCATGCCTGCCCATTTGGCTATCTCGGGACGTTCAGCCCAGGCTTCCACCAGACGATCTCGATACCATCCAGCCAATGCCTCCACCACTTTTAAGACCACGTTGCCGACATAGCCATCAGTCACCACCACCTCAGCTCGACCGGCGACCAAATCGCCCCCCTCGATGGCCCCAATGAAGTGAAGCCCGCTGGCTTCCAGCAGCCGATAGGCTTCGCGAATCTGACGGGTTCCCTTGGACGCCTCGACTCCATTGGACAATAGCCCAACCCGAGGTTCGACCGTCCCCCACAGGTCACGCACGTAAGCCACGCCTAATCGTGCAAAACCCAACAGATGGCGGGCATTCACTTCGACGTTGGGCCCGACATCGAGCACGAAGCTGCGAGGGGCAAAGGGAAAGGTGAGGCCGGCCACGGCCCGACGAAGACCCGCCATCAGGCCCAACTCTAATCGTGCCGCCGTCAAGGCAGCCCCGGTGTTTCCGACGGAAATTCCCGCGTCGGCTGAACCTTCTTGCACCAACTTGGCGACCACCGCCACTGACGATCGAGCGCCGCTGTCTCGCACCGCCCAGGCCGCCCCACCACCTTCCGCCACGAACGCCTCGGCGGACTGGATAAACCAACGGTCTTTTACACTGGCACTTTCTGGGATGCGGGCGAGCGTACCCGCCAAGGCTTTTAGATCCCCGACCAAACAGACCGAAAGTCGCGGATCTTGCATTAAAGCCGCCAAGGCGCCCCTCACCATGGCTTCGGGAGCATGATCGCCACTGCCCGCATCCACCGCCACCCGAATGCTCTTAGTCATTGCTTCATCCGTCATGGATGATCCTCCTGGGTATCAGAGATTAAGAGCTTCCACTTTTGACTGTTCCGCGGTGAAGACCGAGTGCTGCGATATGATGACGCCCCGGCTCGAGACGAGAGGTCTGGTCCACTCAATCCTGAGCGCGAACCAACACCTTTCTCGCCAACCAGGGCTGCAATGCGATCCAGGGCGCATCGTGACCCGCAGCCAACCGAACCGAGGGCTCGCCGCCCGCCGCCGAAGCCTTCACGTCAACCGAAGCTCCGGGGATAAGGCCCGATGTCTTTAGTTGCCGAAGCAACTCCACGAAGTCTTCCACCTGCTCTAAGATCCGGTCAATAACATAATGCCCGGACCCTACTTCAGCCAGCGATTCCACCAGTGGACATACCGCATCCGTACCTGGGATGGGCGTTCCATGAGGACAACGCTGAGGACGTCCTAAGTGCTCCCATAGAGCCGTTGCCACCGCCTCGGACATCGCGCTGCCAAGGCGCTGAGCTTCTTGATGCACCCGTGTCCAATCCATCCCCAATTCGTCCGTCAACCAACATTCGGCGATATGATGGTGGCGCAGCAAGCGTTCAGCATGTTCCCATCCTTGAGCGCTTAAGACCAGGGTCGGCACTTTTTGGACCAAATCCCCAGCGACTTGCAGCCGACCGAGCGCCCGCGACACGCTAGCCGGCGACACTCCCAAATATTCGGCGACGCGAGCCGCCACCACTTGTGAGGGATGCTCTTCCTGTAACAACACATGAATCGCAGTTAAATAGGCTTCAGCGCCTCCTCCCCAATCCAATGAGGAACGCGGCCTAACCGATGTTGCTCTGACCACACCATTCACCCCGTTACTCTAAAGTCTTTTCATCGCTTCATCACCTGGGTGTCTTAGAGTAGCGACTGTCAGCGGTCTTCTTCGGGAGCGAGTCCGAGATCATGAAGACCCTCTCGCCAATCCCAAGCCAACGACCGCGATCGTGCTTACGCTCGCATGCCCCATCCTTTTGGCTCCCATCCCCACGTTTATCCTCTTAAGTCATGGGCACGGTGGTAATGACACGCCCGTTGAGCCGGTCCAAAATATCGTCCAGGCTCGGCCCGGTCGCAGTAATCCCATGATTCCTCAATCCGATCACGGTCCGTTCGGGATGCGGATCCCGCCGAAAGAGTTCGGACATCGCCTCCCCCATTTCTACCGTTCCACACGGATAGTTCACGTCGGTGCTCACGATCCCGTCCATCCAGGCGTGAATGTGAATCATCGCTTGAATTTCTGGATGATCTCGGTACACCCCCCAATGCTCTACCGCGTCAACCGAGACTCGAAGCGCCTTCGCCCCGGGGCGAACCGACAAGCGCATGGCATTTCGGTCGCGGTCGTACTCTTTGACCAGCAAGATATCATGGCCGACCACTCCGATCTTGCCCTTATCAATGCCACTAGCCGACATCCAAAAGCGCTTTTGGTCATGGCGGGCACTGATATTGCCATAGCTTAATCCCCCAATACCGAACACTCGCCGCAGATGGCGATAGTCTTCTTCGGGCAACATCTCCGCCACCGGATAAGGTGCGGGAAATAGATGCCACTGGTCCAGCATTCTGCTCGCCCGCCGAATTTGATCGGTCACCTCAGTCCCCTGGGCTAATTCCTCGGGGAAATCTTCGTCGAAGATATTGTCGATCACCAAGTGTGAGGTCGCTAGCGGAGCAATCCGATCATAGAGCGATCGATACCAAACATCATCCTCACTATTAGCGGTCAAGGTGGCACAACCCAGTTCCGGCGTGGTCACGACGGCCCATGGCTGACTTGCGTCACCGCCATAGATCAGCAAGTTGGAGATTGAACGAACCAATAGCGGATAGGTCTTAGCCAACGCTGGCCCGGCGATGGCCGGCCCTTCGACGATTCCGACCACAAACACCGCCTTGGCACGCCTGCGAAACGGTCTCGGATGAGCTAAATCGACTCCATGAAAGACCAACTCCGAGGCTTCCACGTCATCCACCAGTTCGTGTCCCTCTTTTGCCATCACCTGCTCTAATCCTCTTCGTATTTCCCGTTGCCAACGTGACTGCACGTCCATTTGGTCAAACGCAAATCGCATATCTGCCACCTCCATACTTGGTCGAGCACACTCATCGAGCACACTCTTGGTTCGGAAGCGCGCGATTACATCTTAACGACCCGCCCGCCTCGCTCGCTTAGAGGGTGTCATCTACCACCCGCTCCAACATGCGAGCAAGGTCTTCTCCGGTTTGCACTTGACCCAGTTCAAAGCCATGCGGCCATTTTTTTCCCACTCGATCTAGGACTAACTGGGTCAGTTCCACCCAATCCATCCAAGTCCCCGCCCCTTCTTGGAATAACGGTGTGTTGGGATCCAACGCACGCTGATCACACCCCCATTCGCCAATCAAAACCTCTTTAATCACCGCCCACCACTTTGTGTCTTGCGCCACCATCCGACTTCCCTCCTCTGTACTCCTACGGTTCTCTGATTTTAGTATCGACTACCAACCGCTTGTTCAGTAGGGCCAAATGGCCCTGAGAAATTTAGCAATAGGCCCTTGGAGGTGGGTCCATCCGTCCCGTCCCGATTCAAGATCTTCAGTGCTATCTCGCTCAGGGGTTGCTCGGCAGGGTCGAACGATGCACCGAAACCTAAGATTTTCCCCCTATCCTGAGCGCTCTCTCTCACTTCGAACGATTGGTGCCCGCACTGACTGAACTCAATACGTAACCACTGGCACTGGATCCTGCTTTGCCTCTTGGGCGCTGCCCCCGGCCACCAACGCCCGGCCAATCACCGCCTTTTGCACCTCAGCGGTGCCCTCCTCGAAACGTTGGGCCCGGGCATCGCGATAGATGCGCTCGATTTCATAACCATGAAAATATCCGATGCCGCCGAAAATTTGCAACGCGCGATCGGTCACCCGCTGCAGCATCTCCGAACCATAGAGTTTGGCCTTGGACGCGTCTTCGGGCAACAAACATCCCTCATCCCATCTTCGAGCAGCCCAGAGACACAGTTGACGTGCGGCTTCTACGTCGGTAGCCATTTCTGCCAAGCGCTCGCGAATGGTGGCACGCTGAGCCAAGGATTTACCGAAGGTGACCCGCGTCTTGGCCCGTTCGATCGCCAAATCCAGAGCCCTCTGAGCCAATCCTACCGTGGTCATGCCGATTCCTAAGCGACTAGGATCTAAAAACCCATGAAAGGCTACGTCCAGGCCTTCTCCTTCGTCTCCCAGACGGTTAACGACGGGCACTCGACACTCGGTCAGACGCAGGTGTCCATGGCCGGTGCCCGAAAGTCCCATACTAGCGGGCATCAATTCGATATCTAGTCCCGGCGAATCTCTATCAACCAAGAGCGCTAACGTTCCTCCGCTACCTGCGCTTCCTGCAAGCCGGGCAAAGAGCAGGAAATAGTCCGCCACATCGGCAAACGTAATCAACCATTTCTCGCCATTTAAGACGTAATCGTTGCCGTCGCGATACGCCTTGGTTTTGATATCGCTGCCGGTTCCGGCGTTAGGCTCGGTCAGAGTAAACGTAATGATGTGCTCGCCTTGAATCAGCGGTTTGACGAAACGTTCAACCTGCGCAAAAGAGGCATGGGAATGGACTGGCCGCCAAATTCCGTTCATGACGTGCACAATCATACGCATCGACCCATGCATTGCCGAAAATTTCTCAAGCAGAGTCAGATACTGTCCCATCGACAAGCCTAAGCCTCCCAGAGACTCCGGTGCCGCTAATCGGAGATAGCCTCGACGCTTCAATTCATCCCACACCGACATTGGGCCTATGGACCCGTTTTCCAATCCCAGGCCCATATCGACCGCCGGTCCCTCGACGAAGTCCTCGACCTCGTGTTGCAACGCAAAAAACGCATTGGATTCCATCCGAAGCTTCCTCCTTATTTACCCTTTGCCGAACGAGACGTCCGCGATAGACTCGGACGGAGCCATTTCGCGGCCGAACCTCATCGCCGCCATTTGCCGCAATTTGAACTTCTGCACCTTGCCACTCGCGGTACGGGGCAAGCCGTTCAACACTTCGACCCGTTCCGGCCAGTAGATCTTGGCAAGCTTTCGGGTTTGAAGATACGCGATGACCTGCTCGAACCCCGGTGCTTCAGCGCCGTCTTGCGGCACAATATAGGCCAATGCACGCTCCCCTAGGCGCTCATCGGGCATCGCCACAATGGCTACATCGGCCACTCCTGGACACTGATACAACAGTGCTTCCACCTCCACCACCGGGATTTTCTCTCCTCCTCGGTTGATCACGTCTTTCTCTCGACCGGTAATAGTAATGTTCCCGTCATCGTCCATGACCGCTAAGTCGCCGGTATCAAAAAATCCTTCGTCATCCAGGACCTCCTGCCGCCACTCAGGGTGATTCAGATACTCCACAAACATGGAATCGGTACGGACCCATAACTTTCCCTCGATTCCAGGCAACACGGTTTGGTTCTGGGCATCTCGGATGAAAACCTCAGCGCCCGGCATGGCGCATCCGTCATGATTCCAACCATGAGTCAAATCTCCTTGAAGCTCCCCGCTGGTAGCCAAGCCCGTTTCCGTGGAACCCCAGGCTTTGACGATCTGGCCTCGAAGCTTGGTACCAATGTCACTGACCAACGTGTTAGGCACGCTCGATCCGGTGGCGACAAATAGCGGGACAGTCGGCGGCTCTTGGAGCCGCCCCAGATCCACCAAAAACGGCAGGGCCGCCTGCACAAAGGTCACGCCGTGGTTTCGGATCGCAGCCGCCGCCTGATTGGGCTCCCATTGGTCCAAATACACCCCGGTAGCACCAAGATAGAGCGCCAACAACATCCCATATAAGAACCCAGTTTGATGGGCCATCGGCGACGGCACAAAGATATGATCATCCGGGCCGAGGCCAAACCGCTCTCGATGCCGCTCTACGGCCCGAGTCAAGCTTCCGTGACTATGAAGCACCCCCTTAGGTTCTCCGGTGGTGCCCGAGGTAAATAAGAGTTGGGCCAACATGTCATTTCCCCCCCAGCGGGGTAAAAGCGGCCCGCCCTCGCCCTCGGATAATCTGCCAAACCCACGAAGATCTCCAGGACTTCTGTGCTCAACGGGCACGACCACGGGCGGATCCGCCAGGCCATGGGTCACTTCCTCAGCCATGCCTCGCCAGTCTCGACCGCGAAATGATCGAGGGATGATCCACAGAGAAGCCTTCGATGCGGTGAGCATTTGAGCAATTTCCCGTTCCCCCAGTCCAGGCAGCAAGGGCGCGGCAATCGCATTCAATCGCCAGATGGCCAGAGTCAACACGGTGAATTCCCACCAGTTGGGAACTTGATAGGCGATCACACTCCCTGGCCCAATCTTGCGAGCGCTAAGTGCCTGAGCGATTTGTTCGACCAGGCTGCCTAGATTCCCATAAGTAATCGCGGAACCGGGGGCACTAACGTCGACCACGGCCATCCGCCAGGCTTGATGTTTGATTGTCCACTGCAAGCGCTCAATCCCCGTCGCATCCACGGTCATACTAAGCTCACCTTCGGCTGTCGATCTTCGATGGCGATGGCCACGCCCAAGCTCTCAAGGTCCTGGCGAAACTCAGGGTAGGAAATACGGTAGGCCCAGGGATGGGAGAGCACCGTCGGACCTTGGGCAGCGGTCGCGGCAATGGCATAAGCCATTAACACCCGATGATCGTCCGCAATGGCAAGTTCTGCGCCCCTCAACTGAGGGACCCCGTGAATGACAACATTCTCACCCTGATCGTCAATGTCTGCCCCCATTCGCCGCAGTTGCATCATCGCCGACACCCTATCGGATTCCTTATAGCGAATGGGCTGCACGTGGCGAAGGACGGTCGTCCCCTTAGCCGTACTGGCTAGCACGGTAAGAATCGGAAACAAATCGGGGATTTCACACATGTCAATATCGATGCCTTCAAGGCGCTTGCCATCGTGGCGCACCGACAGCACCTGTCGATTTTCGTCGATCTGAAAACTCAGTCCCATGGCTCGCAAGATGTCGAGGATTCGTCCTTCTGGATGTTCGCCACCATTGTCGCCGACCCCAGTCAGATCCAACCGGCTCGGATGCAAGGCCGCCAGGGCGAGCATGAATGCCGCCGACGACAGGTCGGGCGTCGAATCCACCGTAGTCGGTTGGTAGGATTGCCCGGGGGCCACCCTCCACCAGGTTCCCCGTTCATCGGTTTGCACCCGAACCCCAAATTGCTCCATCATACGAGCCGTCAATCGCACGTAACTCTGCTCTCGAATGGGCTCCGAGAGCATCACGGTCACGCCGCGCTCGGAAAAAGGAGCCACTAACAAGATCCCCGAAGCCCACTGGCTCAAAAGCCCAGGCAGCATCACCACGCCGCCTGGGATCTTAGTGGGATGCACCCACAGGCCAAGTCCGGATTCAGTTTTAG
Organism: Clostridiales bacterium; assembly: GCA_027365485.1. Lineage (GTDB taxonomy): Bacteria > Bacillota > Sulfobacillia > Sulfobacillales > Sulfobacillaceae > JAMCVM01. The sequence goes on along the minus strand of DAHXNH010000359.1, from coordinate 8,954 downwards.
TCACCGCGATCCCTATCGTCCTCAGCGCATCCAGCAGGGGATCGACAGGCCGTCGCATTAAACTGCGTTGCCCGTGAAAAATCACCGGGCCATTTTCCACGAGGGCCCCCAAGCCCAGTAAAAATTGTAAGGTCGATCCGGAATTGCCGACATCGACCTGAGGTTCGCGCACTCGATACGGCCCACCCTGCACCAGATACGAAGACTCGCGCTGACTAATCTCGGTCCCCATCGTCCTGAGCGCGGCGAGCGTAAACCCGACATGACGCGCATCCGATTTGCCCCGGACGACACTCTGGCCCGAAGCCAGCGATCCCAAAATCAAACCACGGTGAAGGTGGTACTTAGACGGCGGAACCGCAATGGTCCCCGAAATTCCTCCGCTCATAGGACGAATCATCATATGCGCCATTATTGACATCCTCCTCGTCATGGCCTCCCCAGCGCTGCCTGAGGTAAGCAAGCGATTGCTTGGAAATACCTTAAACGCTAACCGACCAATCCGACAGGGCCGGATCGCCCCCACCGATTAGAGGCGAAAGGCCCTTCATTCTTCGGACCATAACCGAAATGATGGAACCTGAAGGTTTGGTGTCTTGGCCAAATCCCCGAATTTGAGGAGGTGGGACCATGCTGGCTCCCCGTCGACCCTGTCCCGAATTGACCAGCCCGGGGCGCATCGGTTCACTGTGGTTGCCGCATCGGATGTTGATGGGATCCATGCATTTAGGAATCGAAGGCGATGCCCAAATGCTGGACCGCCTCATTGCATTTTATGCTGAGCGGGTGCGTGGCGGCGCGGCCCTCATCATCACCGGGGGCGTAGCGGTGCATGCCAGCGGGTGGGAACCGCACCGATTTTTAATCTCGGACGCACGCCATCGCGACGATTTGGCCCGGCTAGCCGACGCCATTCACCATCTCGGAGGGCATATCGCCCTGCAATTGTTTCATGCTGGACGCTATGCTCGCGAGCGAGACCTAGGCCACCCCCCATGGGCGCCGAGCGCCGTGGCTTCTCGTCTCACTCGAGAAGTTCCGCAAGCCATCGGTCGAGATCAAATCGCTACCCTGGTATCCGCCTATCATCAAGCCGCCATTTTTGCTGCGCAAGCGGGGTTCGACGGCGTGGAAGTCATGGCCTCCGAAGGCTACCTGCTCAACTCTTTTGTCTCTTCGCTAACCAACCTGCGCTCCGATGACTATGGTGGCGCGCAAGGGGGCCTCGGCCTTATCGTTGACATTGCCAAGGCTGTCAGGCACGGTCTGGGACCAACCCCGCCCCTGATCTATCGAATATCGGGATGGGATCTGATGGGCAGCGCGCCCGATGGGCCATTTCTTTCGCAGTTAACGAAAGCTTTGGCTGACGCCGGCGTGGATGGATTTAATGTTGGGGTAGGTTGGCATGAGTCGGCGGTGCCCACCGTCAGCCAAATCGTCCCCCAAGGGTCGTTTGCGGAAGTCGCCAAAAACATTCGTGGCCGGACCGAGCTGCCGGTGATAGCCGCCAACCGCATCTTCTCGCATCCATTGGCAAACACCTTGATCGCCTCTGAGATGATGGACTTTGTCGCTCCGGCTCGCCCATGGCTGGCCGATCCTGCCTGGGCCCTTCATGCCTATGACGGCCAGCCGATCAATCCCTGTATTGCCTGCAACCAGGCGTGCCTAGATAGGTCTCTGGCGCATCCGCCTCAACCGATCAGCTGTACGGTCAACCCTCGAGCCGTTCAGGAATCGTCCTATCCTCGGAAACGCACCGCCACTCCCCTGAATATAGCCGTGGTCGGCGGCGGCCCATCGGGCCTCGAAGCGGCCCGGTCAGCGGCGGAGCTGGGTCATCGAGTCACGCTGTTCGAGGCATCAGACGACATCGGCGGACAATTGCGCATGGCCATGCGCGTGCCGGGCAAAGAGGAAATTGCCGGAACCATAGCCTATTACCGAGAGACTCTGCATCGTCTCGGAGTTCAAACGCTCCTCCATACCCCTGCGGACTTTAGCCGTCTTGTAGTCGAATCCGATGCGATCTTCGTAGCCACTGGGGTCAATCCCAAAGTCCCCGATATTCCCGGGTCCACTTTGCCTCATGTCCTTTTGTACCCCACTGCTTTTTCTGAACCGCAAAGACTCCAGGGAGACATTGTAATTATCGGTGGCGGTGGCATTGGGTTAGATTTAGCGCTGTTTCTGGCGGCGCCGCCGAAGTTGGGCTTGAGCGCGTCTGCAAATTTTTGGGACGAATTGCCCCCGGCGATGCCTTGGGATTCCCCGGTGCGCTCGATTACCGTCATCACCCGGGACAAAGCTGGCAAATCGGTGGGGCGGAGCACCCGTTGGATCCTCCGCCATGTTCTTCAGCACCTAGGAGTCGTCCTGGAAGAAAACGCCGAAGCCCGAGCGATTACGATGGGCGGAGTCGAAATCACCCAAAACGGCGTGACGAAATTCCTTCCCGCCGATGGGGTGGTGATCTCAACTGGCCAAGTCTCCAATCTGCCAGCATTTGTCGTCGACCACCCCTGCCCGTCATTTCATGTCATTGGAGGGGCCCGCGAGGCCCGTGCACTGGACATGGTCCGGGCCATCGCCGAAGGACTCCGAGGAGCCCACAACCTATCTGGCATGACGGATAAAATTTTCTCATAACCTGACAAAGTGAGGCGAATTTGTGATGATTGCACCGTTATCCGATACCAAAGCCCTGGTCACCGGCAGTTCTCGCGGCATTGGCAGAGCCACCGCCTTAGCCCTGGCCGCAGCCGGAAGTGATGTCGCTGTCCATTATCACAGTCAAAAGCAGGCGGCGGTGGACGTGGCCAAAGAAATCGAACGCATGGGTCGTCAAAGTTTGGTGATTCATGCCGATTTAGAAAATCCCGATGACCGGAACAAGATGTTTTCCAAGATCCAAGAACGCTGGGGAAGTCTCAACATTCTGGTGGCCAATGCCGCCGCCACTTCTTTCAAAACGGTGCTTGAACTCAAACCTTATCATCTTCACCGCACCTATGCTGTGGTCGTCGAAAGCTTCGTCGATGCGGCGCAAAAAGCCTTGCCCTTAATCCAAGCCAGTGCACGACCAGGCCGGATCATCGCTATCTCCAGTCTCGGCAGCCAATACACCTTGCCCCGCTATGCCAACATCGGCTCGGCCAAGGCTGCATTAGAGTCGATGGTACGCTATCTTGCCAACGAGTTTGGCCCCTACGGAATAACCTGCAACGCGGTTGCCCCAGGTGTCGTCGCCACCGATTCATCGCAATATTACGCTAAAGAACATTATGTCCAATTTTTGGAGGCAGTGACCCGAAGGACGCCTTTAGGGAGACTAGTGACCGACACCGACGTGGCTCAAGCCGTGTTACTGTTAGCAGGGGAGGGAGCGGGAATGATCACGGGACAAATCTTGCAGATCGATGGAGGGGCCGGTCTATCGGCCCCAGGATTTGACGCGCTGTCCCCTAGCTAATATCCGCCGGCCATTCTAACTTCCGCCTTTCTCCCCGAATGCGCGCGGTGTTTTTTAGCAAACGATATTGCGGCGTATCCTGCTAGCCTTTAACCGCTCGCCCACGACCAGCCATCGCCATAAGTCAGCGCTCCATGCCTTGCCGTGACCAGGATTAAGGCAGGGCATGGATAGGGAGGAACTTCGGATATCATCGGTTCATGCCGATCGCCGGATTTGAACCAGGCATGATTCGGCTATAATTTGAACAAATCCTCATACAAAGGGGAATACGACCAGGCTACGGGGGTGCGATGAGTGAATGGGTCCAGATGGCGGGAAATTGTGTTTGGGATGAACGATGGTCTGGTCGCGACCACCGGGCTGGTGACCGGAATGACCTTGACCGGAGCTTCGCACCTTACGATGATCACGGCCACCCTCACGGCAGTTTGGGCTGCCATGATATCCATGGCTATCGGATCCTATTTAGGTACGCATTCGGAGGTGGCATTCCAACAAGCCGTAGTCGCCCGTGAACGTTGGGAATTAGACAACCATCCCGAAGAGGAGCTCGATGAGATGCGGGTCATCTATGAAAATTACGGATTCTCTCCCGACGAAGTCGCCGTCTTTTTGCGCGGGTTTCAGCGGGATCCAGAATTGTGGCTGCGTTTGATGATCCGGGATGAACACGGGGTGTTGCCCGAGACTTGGGAATCCCCGATCAGCAATGCCATGGTTATGGCCGTGGCCGTGTTGGCTGGATCGATTCCCCCCTTGCTTCCCAACCTTGTCATCTCCTCTCCTCAACATTCTCTGCCGTTGGTCCTCGTTCTGGCCGGGGTTACCGCCATTGGCCTGGGTTGGGTTACTGCCCGGCTTACCTCTCAGCCTCCACTACGGTTGGCCCTAAAGTTCTTGGCGTTAGCGGCCGCGGCCATGCTTTTAGGCTCAATCATGGGTAGTCTTCTGGGTAAAGTCGGATGAGAGTCCGAGTAGTCGCTAACACCTCATCCGATGCGACGAACTTGGCTGCCGCCGAATCACCAGGATTCGCAAACCAATCGCCTCCCTATCCCTATGGACCAAGTAAGCACGGACGACTGCGCCACGAACGGACAACTTGGATCCAACCATCTTTTGCCTATCGTTTGGTCTAAATCAGACGGATAGCCTACCTAGCCTACAAAAGGGCACGACTGCGGCTGATCTACGGAGAGATGGGCCAAGATAGTGGGAAGAGAAGCCCAGAGGGGTCGCTCATGCTAGGCACTCGCAGCAGTCGGTAGCCACGGTTTAATGAAATGACGCCATGTTGCCGTCTCAGACGGGCGTTCCCTTCGATATTGACCTGGGCAAGGGCCGCTTTCGATACCAATGCGCCCACTCTTATACGTCCTCTCGTCGAGGACCGCCTTGGCCATCGCATCGGACGCGGTGTGGGCGATGTCATTCACGATGAAGTCCAACCTATCGAGTGGTTGGGTGCTCTTGTTAAGAGTATTCCCTGAAGTCGTGGGAACACCGCCTCGACCCACCAGGCCCGATCGAGCCCATCCCTGGGACGAGATTTCACCTTTTTAAACTGACTGACGCCCATCCCGGGTTTTTGAGACCTCCGACCGGTATTCTCCCGGCGCCTGAACCAGTTCCACTACGATACCTGTCCTCTCATGAAGACATCTCTTCGTTAGGGGGCGTCGGTCTGCCGGATCACCCTATGACGATACCCGTCCCACCGCACCGAAGGCGCAGCCAACCAAACGGCACTCAGCCTAAAATCCGAAAAACCCCGTCGTCAAACCTCGTCCATACATGGACCACAAAAATACGTCGAGGCCAAAAAGAATCCATTGGGGGTTTACCTTCCAGCCTTGCAGCAAGTCTCGCGGATCCCGGTCCGGACCAAATCCGCCCAACAGCATAATCGTAAACAATGCCAACGCACCATACAGTAAATGCAATGGGTCCCGCGGCCTTTGTCCCGAAAGGTAAAGGCCCACTCCCGATGCCCCTAGAACCACTGTAATCCACTGCGCAGCCCGCTGCCATCGCCAAAAACTGCGCGAAAAAGTCTCTTGTTTGACCCGACGCAGGACGAAATAAGCAATCACTCCCGATAAAACAAATCCGCTCAAGGCAGCCGCGACATGAATCCATAGCAATAGCGTGATCATCTGATACCTCTTTCATCATAATAAGTTGGTCACATCGTACCAAACCATGTCAACCCGTTCAACGAACGAAGTGGGCACGCTGACTGCCGCATGCCCACTTCTCCAATTGCTTGTCATTCACTGGCACTCTACGTTTGATGGGTCTCCGAGACTTTTGGCTTTCTCAGCGGAGCCATCACACCTAGGGCCAAAAAGGTTCCCGCCAGAATTTCTAAGACCCCTAGCAACATCCTGGGAGCGCTAAGATTGACAAATCCCAGGCTTAATGTGCCAAACCCTATGATCCCCAATCCGCTCCCGAGACTCATCCGTAAAAGCACCCATAATCTCTTACTCGGCACTTTTCGTCCCCCCTATCGGACTGGTGCGATTCTCTTGGTTTTGTTGGCGATAAAACTCTTTCCAAATCAGGCGATGCACTCCGAGATAGCGGGGCAATCGATTCCACCCAGGAATCCAAGGGGTCAACGCCAGTGCCAACCAGAAGAAAAAGCCAATAGCGAGTGCAAGTGCGTCCGCGGCTTTGGAATTAGCTACGAACCCCCACTGATAAATCCACGTCGGAATCGTCATCCACCAGGCTGCAGGATAGCCGTTGATGGCGGGGTGAATAATCCCCCAATTGCCGCCGGCCATGCTTTGGGTCGCCGGATCATCTTGCAACGGGGCCCCTTGCAAAAAGAGCAGGTAATTTTGGTTATCAAACCGCGTAATCACTGAGCCATTGCGAATGAGAGCCCCCGACATGAGGCCACTTTTCCCTAAGGCCAAAGTCTCGTTCATCAACGCTGGCAGAGGCCCATAATCGCCTTTAGCCGTCAGCACAACGCCATTTCGATAGACTCCCTTGGTCAGCGCGGCCGTGTAAGCCGACTCCCATCGGGTTTGTTGAGCCCGGCTGGCCCGTTCAAACGTCCGGAGATTGGGCGTGATGCTGGGGTTAATCGAAGCCGCCATAGCCAGCGGTTTTAAGATGAAGTCGGTCTCCGCATTCAACGGATGAATAACTCCCGTCATCTTCTGGAGGACGCTTTCGACGTTGCCCGTACCGTGGTTATAAGGTGGCCCATAATTGGCAATCTGGCCCGTGCCATCTAAGGCCCGCAAGGCCATTTGTTCAAAAGGAACGGGATTCGCACTGGCATAGCCCTTAATCGTCAGCGGTTGTTGCTCAGGCAAGTTAAAAAAGATGGAAGCCAATAAGACCACGACAATCACGACCACGAGGGTCGAAAAGAGATGCTTGACAAAGTCCTCGGGCACCATCCGGTAGTGTTTGACCACGTCCGTGCGTGGGTTCATGATTCCGCCCCCCCTTCCGACGGCGCCGAGTTCAGATCAGGATACGGCGGCACCACACTCTTCATCCGAACCAGGGTAATATGCAGACCAATGACCACGGTTAACGTCAATGGCAATACGACGATGTGCATTCCCATCATCTGCCCGCCATTAGTCAGATTGACCCATCCCAGGCCCATCGCGTTGAGTCCGTCCTTTGCCTGAACCGCATTCCACTCCGAATACAGATCGCCATTAATCAGAAAACCGGTAAATGCCGTCGGAATAGCAATCAAAAATGCCACCGCGCCCAGTAACCACGTCATGCCTCGACCACCGCGCCAGGCGCCAGTAAAAAAGACCCGCCAAAGATGCAGCATCATAAAGAAAAAGAAGGCCTGCACGGACCAAAAGTGCGTCGCCGCCACAAACCGCATGGCCTCATTCGCGGTCCAACTGGCGGGACCCTTCATAGCTAGTAAAATACCCGAAAGGCACAAGACCACAAAGCTTGAGGCCGTCAGCGAGCCCAACATATACATAAATCCTTGGGCATACTCCGGCATTTCAGTGGGCAGCCAGGTGTCGGCCGACAACACCTGACCGAGCATACGTTTGGACTCGACCGTCCAATTAGCCAAAGAAATCATCCCCCTAACATAAGACCGTCTTTAAGAGTTAGTGATGCCGACGGGTCGGCAACAATAATCCGACGACAAATGTCAGCAAAAATAAGCCTTCGACGATAAAATTCCCCGAGCCGGGTGACATCACACCACCTCCTTTAGGGTCTAATTTACCCTGACCTCTATGCCCTATCCAAGGGTCGGATGGCCCTTAGATCAGGGGCCATGTAGTCCTAAGTGGCGACATCGTTCGGCAAGTAACAAATCGTCCGATCAATGTGAGCAGCCAACCCTTGCCTATCTCCCATGACAAAGATGTCGGCATCGGTGGACGCGGGGCCGCGACTAGCAGGCGATTATCGTCCACGTCGGGCAAATCAAGAGGAGCGATCGCACACGTGGGAACAATCGCTATACTGACGCGCTCAGCCTCGAACTGCCCATCATCACGCGGTATTTTTCGGTACCGAGGTGAGCGGGCGACGCGCGAATCTGATCCAACAACCCGTTTAGCGCGGTATATACTGCGCTCGGCTGACATTTGAGGGTTTGATACCAAAGCTGTGGGCGCCTCACCAGCTTGCTGCATAATGATTTCCCAACGCTATGGCGTTCTCTATGAAACGGGAGCTTTGACCCGCTCCCAATACAACAAATTCGATGAAGACGACTCGCTCCCCGGTCTTTCCACAACGCTCAACCACGGACCCTTCACTCAGCGGTTGGCCGTTCACGGTCTTTTCAATCCGGGCGAGGGTCGGAGCACACTGTCCAATTACACTGCACACGGACCGTACTTGACGATTCGACCACGAAGCCGTGATCGCGCCTATACCCCGCTAAACAAGGCTTCCGGATATCCGGTCACTTTTCTAAAAAACGAAAACTTTGACCCGTGCGCAGTACAAGACCACAGACTCTGCCCTAGCAGCCTGTCCATTAATTCCACCCACGTTTCGCACCCTTATACCTAGATATTGTATCGCGCCATGATCATCAGACTACATATTGATTGGAAATATTTGAGGGGCACAATATATTGGGCTTAATCGAAATGCTTTACCCCGATATATGGGGGTGCGAAACGTGGGCTCAATACTTATCTGGACTGGCCCTATGTGGGCCAGATCTTTCGAATTGACCGCCACGTGACTGACCTTTTGGGTGAACACCCCCGCGATGAAGTCGCCTTCGGCGTGACCGATTTGCGGCCGAAATTAGCTTCGAGCCGGCGAATCGGGAAGCTCGTGCGAGGGCACTGACGCATTGAACCCCGGTTGCATTATGTTCGAGACATGGCCTTTGATGAAGACCGAAGCCAGATCCGGACCGGATCCGGTCCGCAAGTCATGGCGACACTCCGCAATATCGTCATCGGTGTTCAAGGTTTAGGCGTCATTCGACCTGGTTCAC
>DAHXNH010000353.1 GCA_027365485.1 Clostridiales bacterium | reverse complement strand
TGAGCGCATTGGTCCACGGCTTTCCGCTGACCCGGGGCGAGTTCGTTCGCCGTCGCCTGACGACAGATGGCTTCGGCGACCTGCGAGGCCTGCCCCTGTAACACCTCAAGCCCTTGCTTCAACACCCAGGTTTCCGCCTCCGGGTCCCCCGTGGGGAAAAAGCACCACGCGGCTTTCCACAGATATTCGAGCACATGGATGAAGTCGAGGAACACTTGGAGATCAATCCCCCGTTCGGTGGCTTCTTCTTGAAGATAGGTCAATTGGGCGTGATTGCCATCTACCAGAGCGACCCACGGGTGCTCATGCTTCGGATCACGTCGTTCCGCTTCTTCCCGCACCTGATAAATGACGTCGCCCATCGAGTCGGCGACGCTGGCAACCAACCATTTGTTGACCGCCTTGGGCCCGGACTTCTTGGTCCACGTCGGGTCGACTGGTTTGGCGTGGAGAATATCGCTGGGAATACGGACTACCGGATCGATCCCATAGACCGCCCCCACCTCGGCCATGCGTTTTTGGTGCGATTTCTCGCCCGGCGAGAGCCGCGACTGGAGTTTGTGGTCGGTTTTCGCTCGTTTGGCGGCGGTGCTTGGTCGAAGGTCTTTGGTTCGCATGACGATGCCCTTGCCGTCCACGGAGAGAATCAACGCTTGGTCGGTGGTCAGCTTCGGACGCGTAGAGTCCGGATAGAAGCGGTCAACATCCTGGGCCGCCCGTCGGACGAGTTGTTCGACTTGCCGTTTGCCTAACTGTTGGCCCGTTTGGTCCGCAATCGCCTGGACCGTCGTGTCAAATGAGCCTTGCACCGCCGCCTTGGCGGCGATTTCTCGTAAGCCATGCGAATACTTTTCCGGGGGCAGATTGGCCACGGCATCGGCGGGATAGAGATTCTTCGTGCCCTTGTGCCGATAGGCCAAGCGCATCACTCCGATCGGTCCAAACCGCGTGACCAACGGTCGCGTCTGGTGCGGTTCTTTGGTGGTATGCGCAATCCCTTGCGCGTCCACCACGGCCGGCAGGGGCTCTTCCGTCAGAGCGCGCAGCAGGAAATGCTCCTCCATCGCCACCCGGAGCAGGTCGCGGCCCAAGACGTTTAACTCGGTTTCTAAGGTGGCATGCGTCAAGAGTTGGGCGGGATGACTCCCCACAAACTGCAACAACCCCTGCATCCGCTCCATCGTTTGCGGAAACTGGGGATCATAGAGGACCGAAGCGGGCGGAGTCGGTAACGCTTCCGGCGTCGACGATGGGGGAGTTTGACTGACGGGCGAGGTCGTCTCCGCTGAGACCGTGGGGGCCCGACCCGGTTTACGATTAACGGGTCCAGGACGACGTAACTTAGGGAAAATCAACGCACCTAACTGTTCGAATATCATGACGTTCCTTCTCGATGGTAACGAATGGCCAACACGACCTTACGTTATCGCCCAGGAGATCTGCAGTCCACGGCTATTTACACCATATATACACCGTGTGGCTCGGTAATATCAGATTATCGCCCAAATACGAGTACATGCGCAAGATATCCACGTTATGCTATAGGATATAGTGCTAAATCCTTCCCTTCAGAAGAGCCGCACCCATAGCGTTTAGATAGCTCGTGAGTGTACGCCCCTGCAGAGCGCCCGAACCGGTCACGCGAATGATTGTGTAATACTGATCGCCCTTGCGGAAAAAGGTATGTAGCGCACGATCAATGAATGGAGCATAGTCGTTGGCGTTTGTCACTACGTGTTGTGAGTAGAACAGGCGATAAAGATACGGGTCTAATTGCGATCGTTCGAGATTCGTGAACCAGTCGACGTGGCGACGCTTTCGAAACGGACACGCGCCTTCCTCTATATCGATCTTAGGAACGTCTTCTTGGTAAACATCGCTGACGACGTGTCCGAAGGACAAGTAGCGCGAACTCGTGCTGGGAACAACGACAATGTCTCCTATACTAATATCTGAAACAAAGCGGCGGATTTGGTTAACGGCCCAGGCAGATTTTCTGAATCTCCGGCTCCTCTTCGAGGATAAGTTCTTGCAAGTTTTCGTCGTCGTCCGCTAAGTGTGCAGCAGTTAGTGTGTTCCAGCCGACACCCAACAAAACCGCCATTAACAAAGTCTTCATAATAATCTCCGTGGTGGGTACGAACAAACCAATAACGTTGATCTGGTGAAATTTCAGGAACAGGAACAGGCATATGAAGTCATCCTATCGAATGGCAGCAGTGGGATTCACCGCAACTTCGGACTACGTTGAGTATAACAAATCCGTCAGGATAATGTGGATCCCGTTGTCAAAACAGTTTTTTATCAAGCTTTTTGCAATGTGGTGGTCAGACACTTGAACGAGGGTAAAAATCGACTGACAAGGTAGATGCAAACCGTAGTTTCCTCGGAGAACTCGGTCCATGGCCTCGGTCAGAGAGTCCCCCTCCTACCGATTTTGGTCATCGCCGAGGAAGGGCCCTGCCGCATCCAGGCTCTGAGGGTGATCCTTCCGTCGGTAACGACGGGGGTTACCACGAAAGACGGAAGCGGTTTGGGCGATTGCGGTTGACTGGCTACGCTTGAATCCGTGGATAGGGACGTCCGAGACCCATGGCCGTCGCCTTTCGACGAAGGGCATCGACCACATCCCAAAACCCCGGTTCTCGGACGGCTAAATCACAGGCCGTGGCCAGTCAACCCAGTAGGTCGGTCACGTGCCAACTCGCACTTCTTTCACCAAGAGCCCTCGATAAATAGCTGGTGCAATAGTAAAAGAACGCCCCACATAGAGACCTCGCGACGGAAGATGCTCGGTTATCATTGGAGGTAGAGAGTGGAGATGAGGACATGACGCAATCGAAAAGGCTGAGTGGCAAAGAAGCATTGATCCTGATGTTGTACCTTCCTGGACATTCGAAACACCCCGGAGAACCCATCACCGGTCGAACCAGACTTATTAAGATGATATTTTTGTTCTCCAAAGAAATTCAACCGCAGCTCCGAAAACAAGGCTTGGATTTTGCTCTTCCGGAATTCGCGGCCTATGACTATGGTCCCTTTTCGGCCAATGTAATGAATGATTTGGAGACGTTGCATACGCTCGACATTCTTTCCATCGAAACGATCCCTACTTTCGAGCCATTCGATGTGCTGGATGACTTAAACGACCAAGATTATCATCACGGCACTTCAGGTGAGGTGGAACGTCAATCTATGGAACGATATCGCATCACAGAGGATCGCGGAAAGGGATTTTGCGAGACGAAATTATTGCCGCTGTTCCGCCCGGCACAGATAGATTTGCTTAATCAATTTAAGATGCGCTGTAATGACGTCAGTCTCACCGCATTACTGCGATACGTTTATACTCGCTATCCTCAATACACTCCGAACTCCAAAATCCGAGACCGGGTTCTTAAATACGACACTCTGACCCATTCGTCGTCGGGAGCGAGGGAGTCCTAGATGTTTAATACCGAAGATGACCTGGTAAAAGTGCTATGCGCTTATCTGATCCAGGACGGTCATGAGGTGTTTCGTGAGGTGGCATTGTATGGACGGCGCATAGACGTTCTTGCCGTCCGCAAGACGACGATGTATGCCTTTGAGGCCAAGTTAAGCCGCTGGTCCCAAGCGTTAATGCAGGCCCAACGACATCTTGTGGCCGTAAACTATTCTACGGTGGTCATGCCGCTTTCTATCGCAGAGCGTATCCGCCCCGAGCCATTTCAGCGGGTCGGTATTGGGTTAGTGGGCATTTCATCGGAACGCTGGGTTGCTTTGACTGACCCATCTTTGAGTCGCGAACTATGGGAACCGGCCCAGACGCAACTGATGAAGACCATTGAATGTTTTCGGCAAACGGGGACCACATTATGCTATAGTGGGCCCAGAAATTCAGACAATCTGGGAGGCCCTCAAGTGTGACACTGGATACTCGATGAAAACACATACTCCGACGTTCAAGGCGCAAGCGACCTTAGGACTCCTCACAGAAGAAAAACTGTGAGCGAGATTGCTGCCGCATCCGGGACCATGGCATCGCTGGAAGCGGCAGGCCCTGGAGAGCTTTTCTCGTTTATTCACCGAATCCCAAGATCTAAAGCACCAAGCTCGCGGACACGAGGAGCCACTTGCCGAACGGTACGCTCAACTTGGGAAACTTATCCCTCCACTCGAGCGGCTCAAAAAATCCGGCCTCGGCCCTCTCACACGCTGAACGATTTCGATAACTGGACCTGCAGTCTGAGAGCTTAGCGGTTAGCTTGCAGGCCTCGTTAATCAGTCTCAACCGGACGCGCCTCTATGACCGGCCCGTCGGGCCGGATTCCTAAGCAGTGGCGATAAAACAACGCATTGACCCGATCTACACGGATTCTCCGTTCTATGGTTCTCGACGCAGTACCGCCCCCCTGGTGGCCGACGGCCACGCCATGAATCGGAAACGGCTTCAGCGGTATATGCGGGAAATGGGCATCGCGGGCATTGCGCCCGGCCTTAAGACCAGTCCAGCCCATCTGGATCACGTGAACTATCCGTCCTGATTGCGCGGGGTGACCGCCGGATATTGCCATCATATCTGGGGATCGGATATTTGAACCTTTCATCTTCGGCCTCGCTCCGATCCCCCGCAGGAAAAAGGGCCCGGGCGGGGATTCGGCGGAACTGCTAATGACGGAACGAACTTACGGAATATAGTACCGGCGTACAGAAAACAAGCGCTCGCGTTCAGAGAACCCTGGGTTCTCTCCAAGTGATTAAGCATTAAGGCCACACAGTACTACCCTAATTTCCTGCTGATTGTTTTCACGGTGCGTTATAATCAGCCGATGAGAGAGTACTCTAGAGGGACGTGGTTGACATGATTCGAAGCGGAACGTTTTGGATAGCGTTATCGATGGTGCCTAGCCTCGGGGCCAAAACACTTTGCGCGCTATACAAACTCGATCCGGCTATGGAATACCCCGACTTTCTAGAGCGCCTCCGCTCCCCCGAAGTGACTCGGATCATCCGTAATGTTTCGGTGGTCGAGCGACTACAAGCGCCAGGATATCTCAAAGAACTAATGGATAGCGCAGAGCAAAGCATTGAAGCCCACATCCAACACGGAATTACTGTATTGAGTCTCGCTGACGAAGGGTACCCTCCTTCGTTGCGAGCCATTGCTGACCCACCGGCTGTTTTGTATGGCAAGGGCAATGTAGGCGCTTTACAAAATATCAAATCGGTCGCGGTGGTGGGTACCAGAAAACCCACGCCGATCGGCGTAGAAATTACGCAGCGGGTTGCTAGTGGATTCGCTCAGCGCGGGTTCGCTATTGTCAGCGGTTTGGCCAAGGGAATCGATGCCGCCGGACATCGAGGGGCCCTAATGTCGAGAGCCATAACCATCGCAGTCATGGCGGGTAGCCTGGACAAGGTGTATCCCAGGGAAAACGTTGGATCGAGCGAAGAAATTTTACATCACGACGGGCTCTTAGTTTCGGAGCATCCGCTAGGCCGAGCAATTCAACGATCTGATTTTGTTCGCCGGGATCGCATCCAAAGTGGTCTTTCGTTAGGAGTCTGCCCCATCCAGACGGATGTCGATGGCGGCACCATGCATACCGTGCAATTCGCCCATGAGCAGCGTCGTCTTCTCTTTTTCCCCAAGATCGTTGAGGATGCTTCCCTGCCCGTCTACCAAGGAATCCTAAAAATACAAAAGGATTATCCGACCGAGGAGTTGGAAAATCGTTCCGACTATGCCCGAATGGAGCACATCATGATGGAAAGGGTGGCACCAAATCTCATATACTCCTCGCGGATCACAATTGATGGTTTGAGTTGAGGAGCAAAGCCACCGAATTCGCTCACAGAACCGTCGCTAACCGTTACGAAATTTCGTCAATTGTCGTCCGCGAGGAGTATAGCTCAGTCTGGTGCTAACGTGGTGGTTCAGCATCCCCCCAGCTTTTCTACGGTAAACCAAGCTCAATTTGAAAATATAATCGCAAATCCGTCGCATGAGGATTACAATATTTGTCGTTAGGTGCTAGCGGGACTTAGGATGGAATGTTTGCGAAAGTGGATTACCCATAGTCAAATGATAGAACCACTAAACAATACCTGGACCAATCCTCAACGCACCGTTAACCAAGAATTGTAGGGCTTTTGCACACCGACTGATATTCAGCCTTTGTCCCGGAACAGACGTGGGCGGGGTTACGCCGTTAGACCCATGGAGGGATACCTTGGAACAATAGGCTCGGGTAAAGCGAGAGCTACCCGACCGATGATGGCGCACGTCGGGCTACCTCTTTGACAGGTCCACGCGGAACCCGGAGGGAGTCTTCAGGGATCCCCACACCGGGACAAGGTGTTGGGGCTAATGCGATCGGTCGTCACTTCGGCTCACCGGACGGGTCCTCGGCGGGTCGTCCGACAACGACGCGCCATCCCCCCTAACGGCGGCGATTCAGGATTCGCGTACGGCTGAAGACCGCCGCCTACGCCTAACCCAAATGATGATTGGCCCCGGTCCCTGTTCCGGTCGTGGTTAGACCGAAGACGCGGCGCGCATTGTGGCCTGGTGTCCCCGTTGACGGCTTTAACGCTTCCCTTTCACGCAGAAAACCGGCGGATGTCAGGTCGAAGACCTCCAGTGAGAAACCCTTGACCGCTTAGAACACGCGATCACGCTACATTTGATGGTCGCCTGGCGACTCTTGTGGATCTATCAGGTCCGGGTCGACCCGAATCCGTCGCCGACGGTGGCGTTCTCGCCGCCCGAAATCTCTGTCTTGGAGCGTTTGGCCACCACCCAAAAGCCGACCCGGCCGGCTGCGCAACTCTTAACGCTCCAAGATGCCGTCCGAGCGAGGGCTAAACTCGGCGGGTTTCTAGGCCGTAAACACGATGACGTACCCGGAGTGAAAACTTTGTGGCGGGGGTATCGTCAAGTGCGATGGCTGTGCGGGTGGGACGCGGTGTCCCAGAACCCTTCCTAGAAGTGTGGACTGCGGCTTCGCTCCATTATCGGAGAACGTTTTAGACTGTGGCTAAAGATTAGATGTGTCTAACGGTGTAACCCTGCCCACGTCTGTTCTGGGACAAAGGCTGGGTATCAGTCAATGTACAAGAGCCATCAAATCTTCTTCTGTCTCTAGAGATCCCTCGATGACGATATCATCGAGTTGCGTCCACGATATTCCGAACACTTCGACCCCGTTTGTCGTAACTTCGATGCCTTCTAGGAAGTGAGCCATATAGAACCGAAAAGCGTGGTCGTCAAGGTTGGGACCGATCTCCCTCTCTAACAACGGAACAAAGAGATGCAAGAAGATCTGTGCAAAATAGGCTAGCGCCCAGATAAAAGCCTTCACCGCTTCTTCTTCCGCATACAAAGCCAGGGTCACTATGTGGGCAGGAGTCCCATCGGCTTGGGCAAGTCGTTCGGCATCGCAGAGCCAGTCCTCCGCATTCGTCCAGGCATCATTAGCACCGGCCATTAGTAGACCGGAAGATGGCCATTCTGTTGAGAGTCTCTTTTTTTTCTTCGACACAGGATTTCTCCTTCGCTAACGTTCAGACAGACGGTTCTTTTTCACCTGCCGCGCACCCCATACGGTTTACCTCTCTTCTTGAGCAGCCAGGAATGTTTCAAGCGCTTGCGTGATGGCGGCCGACCGACTCAGGCCGCTCCGCCGGCACCAGGCCTCCAGTCGATCCCAGGTCGCGTTGGGACAATGGAACGTCCGACGCCGATGAGTCGCTTCCCAACTCGCTTCCGATGGTGGCGACGTGGCCGTCTTCTGAATGGACTCGGCCGCTTTGGGCAATGGCTCGGTCGGAGCTTCGGGCGCAGTCGGGCGAAATAATTTCCCGACATCGGCCTCAGTCAACGTTGGGCGTTTGGTGGCCATAACAGGCAATCATCTCCTGCATCAACTACTGATAGGCTTCCGCCCCGGCATGATGGGCGGCAT
The DNA here is from genome assembly GCA_027365485.1 of Clostridiales bacterium. Lineage (GTDB taxonomy): Bacteria > Bacillota > Sulfobacillia > Sulfobacillales > Sulfobacillaceae > JAMCVM01. The sequence goes on along the minus strand of DAHXNH010000353.1, from coordinate 1,048 downwards.
ACCCTACGACCGGCTGCCCGGTCATGGCCGCTTCCTCAAAGCGGACACTCCGCGAAATCACACTCTCAAAGACCCGAATGCCTTGGGGCGGGAACAACTGCCGCAGTTCCTGCAACCCTTCGCCATGATGGACAATCCGTCGGTCATACCGCATCCCCACAATCCCGAGGATCTGCAGATCAGGGTGGATCTGCGCTTGGATCATCTGAATGCTGCGCAAGAGCAACTGCAGGCCCCGGAGACTCAGATAGTTGGTCGCCACCAAAATCAGAACCGCATCATCCGCCGCCAGCGCGTTCATACCGAGAATTCCCGGTGTGGGAGGGGCCAAATCTATCAGCGGATCCATTCGTAATTCGCTTGGAGGGGCTTTAATCTCCGTCTGAGCGCAAACTCGCGTTGATACTGCGCGTTCAGATCCAATTCCGCCGCCTTTAGGTCGAGATTGGCCGGCACCACGCTCACCCCACCAGGTTGACCACCAAAAGGTTCGAGATCGTGATGTTGCGGATGCTCAGGCCGCAGCACCATGCCTTCATAAAGTGTGTGGCCCCCCAGTTCGTCGGGATCGAAGCCCAAGGAGATGGTCAAGCTGCCTTGCGGATCACTATCGACGACCAGGCACGAATCCCCGCCAGCGCGAGCGCCAGGCCAAATTGGCAACGGTGGCCGTCTTCCCGACGCCGCCTTTTTGATTGACCACGGAAATCGTCCGTGCCATGCGCTGCCTCCTTTTTTAGGTAGGTCTACCGTATACGGTCCACCGTCCACGGGATGCTGTTTCCGAACATTCGCGAAAGATGCAAGAAGTTCCTGCCGGCAAACCCGACAAGGTAAAGAACCTCGTGAAGAAGCGAGACTACGTATACCGTACACGGTCTACCGTGGACCCTGAACATTGCTGCTTTTCTATGGAGACTCCGAATCAATGAATCCAATGATGACTTTCTGATCAGTCCGGATGAAGATCTCCTGAGCTCTCTGAAGAAGGCCACGTGCTATGATCAAGCGACCGCGTCCGACGACATGCATGATCGACGAGGTATTG
>DAHXNH010000352.1 GCA_027365485.1 Clostridiales bacterium | reverse complement strand
GCTACGGTACGCGACGGCCTGGTTAATGCGTCATAACATTCAACGCGCGATGGTCGATCGCAATGTCAAATATCAATTAGCGGGATTGTTGGAACTTGATGATGCGTATTTTGGCGGCGTGAGTCAAAGTCCTTGGCGTAGTCCAAGGATGGCCCGGGGAAGCAAGGGCAGTGAACCGACCAAGATTCGGTGGTGGTGGGCGTCAGTTTGAACGAATAATGACCTCCGCAGTATGCAATTTTGGAGGTCGTGGAGGCTTTAAAGCAAGAAACGGCGTGGGAAGTGCTCAAACGACGGGTGAATGAGGCGGGGATCTGGTTGACCGATGGCGCAGCGGTCTATGCTGCCGGGGCCAAAGCCCATCACGCGGATCATCGGGTGACCCTGAGTAGCGATCTGGACGCGGCGACGGTGTTTCATTGGATTAATACGGTGATTAATCTCGCGAAAACGTTTATTGACGGGACCTATCACGGGCGCGGACGACGTCAACTGTATTTGGAAGAGTTTACCTATCGATTTAATCGTCGGCACATGGGAACCCGCATTGGGACCGTTTACTCATGGCCTCTGTGATCAGCCACCCCCATCCCTACGGCGAATCGCACCATGAAGGGTCTCCAGGGCCCACCCGATCCCGAACGAGGGAAAAATTCGGTCAGCGAGGGCGAAACGCTCGAGGATCGGGGGTAGCGCGTCGATCAAAATGGCGTCAACCGTGGCGTTTTTCCGTATTCAAAATCCCTGGTTTTTTTCGGTCTTTTCCTTCTATTCCGTTTCACTTTTTTTCAAGTTTTGCTGATCGGCAGAAAATATATAGGATAGACAGGCATATCCGAGCAGAAAGCAGCTTCCGTAAAGTAAAATGGTGGAGGTTCATCCCTGGAAACTGACTGATCTGTGTGTTCATGTTCTCCAATGCACAAAAGCGCTGGTGTCAGCGGGTCCGGTGCGCAGACAACGCAGGCGAGGGATGCCAAGAAAGCAGCATAGCCTCAGCCACGTGACGTGACAAGTTCGTTGCGTTTGACCGGTTTTTCCTCACCATCCCCTGATGGCCCTGTCATATTTTGGCACAGTACACCTTACAGCGTTTAGGCCCACCGAGGTGATAGGCGATCGATTATTCATCGATGATGCAAGCCATCGAATGATGGCATTAGAATCGAACGATGCTCAGCTCGATCCTATCCCCATTCTGATTCGATTAATGCGATGGGTGGGTCTTTACTCTTGACCTAGGGGGCTAAGGTTTAACCCCGTCGTTGACCGTCCAATCCTGGACGTGCTACGCTCATTCGAGACTACAGCAAGAGGCTTTGAAGCCGAGAGGATGGTTTATGTGACCCCGGATAGTTTGTTTGCTGATGACGCCCATCACCTTTGGATAGGCGGCATGCGCATTGCGGACTTAGCCAGTCAGTATGGCACGCCGCTTTATGTGATGGATGAGACGACTATGAAAAACCGCATTGAATCCTATTTATCCTTGCTTTCGAATTTAGCAGTACCGACGAAGCTCTTTTATGCTGGCAAAGCCTTTTTGTGCACGGCAATGGCCCAATGGTTGAGGCGCTGGCCGGTGGGATTGGATGTGGTCTCTGGAGGTGAGTTGTATACGGCACTGGCCGGAGGATTTGACCCGGAAGCGATCATCTTTCACGGCAATGTGAAGACGGTAGAGGAGATTCGTTATGCGATTGCCGCCGGAGTGAGATACATCGTCGTCGACAGTCTGGCTGAACTTGCGATCATTGAAAGCGAAGGCGCGCGGCTCGACCGTCAGGTTCAGATTTTGCTGCGGCTCACGCCGGGCATCGATGCCCACACCCATGCCTTTATTCGAACCGGGCAATTCGATTCTAAATTTGGCTTCGGCATGGCCGACGGGATTAGTGATCAGGCGGTGGCCCAGGCCTTGTCCTCAGATCACATCGAATTGGCCGGATTTCATGCGCATGTGGGTTCTCAAATTCTCGAAGAAGATCCTTTTTTGGCCAATGCGCAAAGTTTATTAGACTACGCTCAGCTATGGTATCGACGCTCTGGCTGGTGGCCCACCGTACTGGATATTGGTGGAGGGTTTGGGGTTCGTTATGGCCCTGCCGATGAACCTCCCGAACTCACCCGCATATTTCATCGCATCGCCGCAGCGATGATAGCGATGACACCGAAGGGATGCGCTGTCCCCGAGTTGGCGATTGAACCAGGGCGATCGATTGTCGGCGAAGCGGGCGTAACCCTCTATCGGGTGGGCGCCACGAAATTCGTGCCTGGGGGCAAGCAATACGTAGCGGTGGACGGGGGCATGGGAGACAATATCCGACCTGCCTTATATCAGGCCAGCTATCTGGCGGCAGTGGATGGACGTTCATTAGATGACACGGCATCAGCCAAAGTGACGGTGGCGGGCCGTTACTGTGAAAGCGGCGATATTTTGCTAGCCGACGTTATCTTGCCGACTCCAGAAGTCCAAGATATTTTAGTTACCTATGTCACCGGCGCCTACAATTACTCGATGGCATCGAATTACAATCGAGTGCCGCGGCCAGCGGTGGTGCTGGTGTCCGAGGGCACGAGTCAAGTTTGGGTTGAACGCGAATCTTGGCAAGATCTGACGCGCCTTGATCGACTGCACCGCAGCGAAGCGTAACTAGCTAACTAACTAACCAACCAACCAACGTCAGTGGGATCTTAAAGGGAGGGACTGGCCCGTTGCTTTTGCAAAGCGTGTTCATTCGTAGGGTGTTTCATGGGCCCTTGGTCCATGGGGTCCGTCGTTGGCCTCATGCTGTCAAAAGGCCAGGCGGCCGAGAGCCATCGCCTTCAACCATATCCGGTGCCTCCAATTCGTGGGCTTGGTTCAGTAGCGAACGGTATCGAGGCCGAGTCGGCGGCCCCCGTCTTTGGATCGCAAGTTTTTGCGTGCTTTTTAGACCCGCTCCAGGAGTGGCCATGGGATGATGGAGTTTGACGGGAACTTGATCCAACTGATCGATCGACTTAAGCGTCATCCCGAGGAGGCAAGGCACTTGAGCGCCCTCCAGATGGTCTTGACCATGATAGAAAAGTGGAACGCGCAGGAGGATCCCGTCGAGTCAAGTGACGAGGTTCCGACGACCGCCTGGGTGGTGCGTCGAAAAATCGAAATGGTACTGCCAGCCGACAAAGCCCCGGAGTTGAGCGAGGAGGAACTTGCGCCCGACAATGAACCGTCCGATCGTCGCTGGCTGGCTCCCAGTGTTGTGGCGTTGCAGCAACTGCAGCAACTGGCGGGGCAATATCATGCGCGCCCGGTGGCTCAGTGGCCGCCGAGGCTCTGCCCGGTTCTCGGACGCAGCCTCGAAAGTTTACCTTTGGCATGGCCCCATCTTAAGATCCGGAAGGCTCCCGCTGCCACCCGGGTCTATCGTGAAGTCGACCCGCTGCAGACTCGCATCGATCGTTGGTACCAGTGGCTGTCGGCCAGTCCCCGGATGAAGTTTCCGTCCTCCGAGTTAAGTCGCTCAGAGGTCGTCGCCATGTTCATCGCGTTGATGTTGTTATGGTCTCAAGGCGAGGTCAATGTAGATCAGACGGCAATATTTCAGCCCTTGGAGGTATCCTCGCATGGCGTCTCCCAATAACGATCTCGACGGGCGCGAAAGAGTGATCGCTGCTCTCCTATTTTTGCACGCAGATCCGGTAGATTTATCCGATCTCAGTCAGTGGACGGGGACGTCATTGGAGGAACTCCATGCACTTTTAGATCAATTGTCGCTCAGCTTGTATCCTGTTGGCCTGAGCCTGCACTGGACTCAAGATCAGATCTGCTTGACGACGGCCCCGGATTTACACGAACGTTTGACCAGTCTGCTTGATGAGGCTCGCACCGAGCCCAAGCCCTTGTCCCATGGCGCGTGGGAGACGCTCGCAGTGGTAGCCTACCGACAGCCCATCACCCGTCTCGAGGTGGAAGCTTATCGTCAGGCGGGATCGGAACGAACCCTAACCACATTGCAAGAACGGGGACTGATCGAAGAAGTGGGGCGCAAGGAAACCCCTGGGCGCCCGATATTGTATGGAACTACCGCGTACTTCCTTCAGCAATTCGGACTATCCAATCTAAAAGCCCTGCCTCCTCTGAATGCAGAGGGGTTGCAACCTCCCGAAGTATAAAATAGGCGATATCGGTCCATCCTGGTAGCGGGTGGTAGCTAAGTGATCACAATGGTCGCATTAGGCTTGATCGGCTTAGGTCTGGCCTGGACTTTGATGATTGACTGGTGGTGGGTCGGGGTCGAAGCGGTCGGCGACAATGCAACATGGACCCTTCGGGTGAGCGTCCATGTTCTCTGGTTTACCCGCCACCGCTGCTGGAAACTGCCCTCGGCGGCCCGGTCTTCCAACCCGTCGGTCATGTTTAACCCCAAGCGGGTCAGGCAGGGAGTGTTGGCCTTTCGCTGGTATCGTCGATTAGCCCGCGGAATGAGCCGGCGCATGGTGGTGCAATCGTTCGATGGTTCCCTCCAAGTAGGTCTAGGCAGTCCCGATCAGACCGCTTTAGTCGTTGGTTGGGTGAACCTGATGATGGGCTGGTGGCTTCAAGAAAGAATTGCGCCTAAGGCCGAAGTTCCCCCGCAGTGGCGGATAGACCCGGATTGGAACCGCATTGGCATTCGCTGTCGGTTGGCCAGTCGAGTCAAAATCAAGGGATGGATGATCGCGGCAGCCATTGCTGAAACCTGCCCGTTAGGATTACACGCAGTCACCGTCAGAGCAAGGAGGCAAATCTCATGGCAGAAATTCCGACAAACCTTCATCACGCCGGAGAACATCCAATCGAGGGATTAATGCGTACTGCGATGGACTCCATTAAGGGAATGGTTGACGTCAACACGGTCGTCGGCCAGCCGGTGGAAACCAAAGATGGCGGTACCATCATCCCCATTTCTCGAGTCAGCTTCGGGTTTGCGGCAGGCGGCGGAGAGTACTGGCATCACCAACAGCCGGTGGATGGCCGTCCGTTCGGCGGCGGCAGCGGGGCCGGCGTAAGCGTCAATCCGGTGGGATTTTTAGTGGTGCAAGGTGACAACGTTCGCCTTCTGTCCGTCGAGCGCGGAGATCTATTGGAAAATTTGATGAGCAGTGTGCCCCAAATCATCGACCAGGTGCAGGGATTATTCAAAGACAGTCAGCCCACTCAAGGCTCCCACGATCGCTCGGTCCCTCTGGATCCGACGTCCAGCCTACAGTAGCTGGGGCAGGCTTTGGCCGATAGGTCAGGCTTTTGGCGGAAAAAATCTCCTGGAGGATTCGATCGGCCACTTTATGGCCAGGGCGAGAATGGATTGCCACTCGGTCGAGACTTTGACTCGGAGGGCTTATCTTCCCTCGAGTCTCGCAGAGGTCGAGGGCACTTTAGAACCATCGAGGTGCCAACCCAGATGCCCACGCCACTTCAACTGTCAGGGCGGCTTAAGCGCCGTACCTCGGGCCTGGACCGAAGCCAGAACGCGGTGAGCGTCTTGCGAGATGCAGGGAGTGAGCGCAATCAAAGCTCTCCGGCGTCCATGGGCGGGGAGGCCAGGATGAAATCTTGGGCCCGAGAACAGTACCCGCCGGGTGCGGCTAAGGCCGGTCCGAGGCACGGGCTCTATGGTCCGAAAGCGCGTTCTTCATGGGAATGAAGGGCCACGGATCTCGCTCAGACTAAACCCCGAGCCAACGGGGAACGCTCTTCGCCCCTCCGGTCTCGAGGTGGCCTCGGACCAAAATTCGTCTGACAGGGTGCTAGGCGTAGGCCGAGGGAATGTGGAAGGTCGTTAGTATGGATTCAGCCACCGTGACGGCCTTGCTTTCCCGAAGACTCATTTCAGGGCTCCTAATTTGGAGGCGGCCACAGCACCCTCCCGACTCTGCAGGCTTTGTCAGCGGTCCAAGGGCCTTGGAGGAGCCTTGGCTGAAGAGGCGTGGTTATTGGATTCCATTCCTGATTTACCAGAGCTATAACGTGTGTTCTTGTCCGGATTCGGGACGCGAGGCCGTGTGCCTGACATGGTCTGCGCCCGGCCGCGGGCAGGCGTTGAATCCGGCTCCGAACTTGAAGAAGAATAGGCTTGGCGTCCGGTATTTAGGATCAGGGTCATATGCTATTCAAACGTAGAGCCGCAGAAATTTTTACGTCGCGCCCTTGGGCGCGGAGCTTGAGCAATTGAAGGGGTTGAGGGATGAAGCCGTCTGGTCTAGGGGGCGTGGAGCATTGGCTTCAGTGCTGGCCCGCCTTGAAGAACCAAGTGAACTCTGGCTTAACCTTTCACGATTATCAGTTACAAGGCGTGGCCAAGATCGTCCATGAATTGGACGCCAATGCCATTCTTGCGGATGAAGTCGGCTTGGGCAAAACCATCGAAGCCGGTTTAATCATCAGCGAACTGAAGGCGCGGGGACTAGTCGACCGCGTGCTGATCTTAGTGCCGGCCGGATTGATTACCCAGTGGATTCATGAACTTGGCCAAAAGTTTGGTTTTGAGGCTATGCGAAGCCCTAAGGATCAGGGATGGCTGTGGGTGATATCGATCGACACTGCAAAACGTCCCCCCCTGGCGCAGCAGCTGCAGTTTGTCCAATGGGATCTTGTGATTGTGGATGAAGCGCACCATCTCAAAAATGCATCGACCCAAAATTACCAACTGGTGGCAGGTCTCCGACGAAAGCACCTCTTATTACTCACGGCAACTCCCATGGAAAATCACTTGAATGAATTATACATCCTGGTGAATTTGGTCAAACCAGGGTATTTCGGCTCGTATTTAAAGTTTTATCGGCAATTTATCTTGGATAAGCGCACCCCGAAAAATGCCGCCGCCCTGCGCCAATTGCTCAGTCAAGTCATGGTCAGAAATCAACGTCAGGAAGTGGGGTTAGATCTGCCGCCGCGAGAAGTAAGTCTTTGGCCCGTCCAACTGTCCTCAGCCGAACGTAGCCTGTACGATGCCCTGACTCACGCCTTAAAACAAGAATATCGAACCCGCATGCGGCAGCCGAATTCGACTGTTTTGCCCTTGATTTTAATGCAACGGGAGTTGTGTTCAAGCCCTCAGGCGTTAATCCCGACCCTAACCCGGCAAGAGTGGCTAGGCCGAGAACGCGACTCCCTCTTAGAGCTAGCCACGTCGATTCGAAATCCGGAAAAGATCCGGAGCGTGGTCGACTTCATCACGGTGGAAAAGCAACGCACGTTGATTTTTACGGAATATCGAGGCAGTCAAGACGCTTTAGCCCAATCGTTGAAGAAGGCAGGGATCGAGGTGGCTAGCTTTCACGGCGGAATTCGGCCCCGAGAGCGCGATGGCTTAATCGAATGGTTTCGATCCGGCGATGCCCGGGTCTTGGTAGCGACGGAAGCCGGGGGGCAGGGTCTTAATTTACAGTTTTGCCACCGTTTGATTAATTTCGACTTGCCTTGGAACCCCATGCGCATTGAACAGCGGATCGGACGAATTCATCGGATCGGTCAAGAGCATCCGGTCGAAATTTATAACCTGTTTAGTCTGAGCACGGTGGAAGAGGATATCTTGCGTTTGTTGCACGAGAAAATTGACCTCTTTCGCCGAGTTATCGGCGAATTGGACGTGATTCTGCGCCATCTCCAACGAAGGGGAAGTCTGGAGCACCGATTGCTCGACATCTTGTTTTCTGACGACGACCGGGCCCAGGTGGTGGCGCGCTTGAATCAATTAGGCAACGAATTTTTGTCCAATCAAGAGCGCCTGGCGTGGCCCGAAGGAACCGCGATTACAAAGCGCCCCGATGACGAACAAGCTTAGCCTCGGTCAAGGACTTGTTCGATGAGTAGGCCTGGTTAGAAAAACCTATGATAATCTCTTTCGGCTTTCCTCGGCCCCGGATGGGACCCGCAGACCTCACAGGAGCCCCAGGACTCGCTGTAAAGCTCGTCGTCTGCTCGGGGGTGGCTCTCGCCCCATCGAGCGAGGAGGCGTTTCCCTCGCTCACCGCCAAGGAGCCCGTACGAAGAAGAGTCCGGTCCACGATTGCACCGTTCTGGTGTTCGTTCGGTGGTACCCTCAGCCCGGGTGTTACCCGGCCCTCCGTAGGATGCCCCGCCGTTCCTTTCACCGTGTGGTGACGGCGGGGATGAGTCGGTGTGTTATTCCGATACGATCGTCTGACGATAAGCTAACCAGCCGTGCAAATACTGATGATGGGATGCCAAGTGTTTTGTGACGATGCGTTGGATCCGGGCCCAGGTACTCCAATCATTTTTGCGATAGGCGGAGTCGTTCCACTGATGCTGGGTTTGCATCCAAAGCCGCAAGCCTTTCGGGACGTTCTCCACCAGTACTCGCTGTAAAGCTCGCCGGCGGACCTTCAATCCGCCGCGCCGTCCAATCACCAGAGCGGCCACGTGATGGATGCTCACCCCATACTGGGGCTGATACTTGAACCGTCCGATGATGGAGGTGTAGGCCGGTTGCACTTTGCGGAGAGCCACTCCTTCTCGCGTGGCCTCGCGCTCGACCGCCGTCAGCAATGCCCGGTAATTAAACTGGTGCGTCACCCGGTTAAACTTGGCGCTCACATCCCGATCATGGATGAACTGCAAGTCTTCCACGACCAGGCCTGCGCCGCGATCCTTCGCCCACTGTACGGTCTCGACCGCGATCCGGCCCACCAACGCATCGCGTTGGGTCGATCGGGCATCGTAAAGACGGGGGTCGCCGATAGTGGCAAAGGCCTGCGGATTGCCGCCTGGTCGCACATGACAGAGGGCGAAAAACGTGACATCGGTATCCACGCCCACCCAGCCCTGGCGAGGATTCGTTTGCACCGGAGCTGGGGATTCCTCGACGGTGATCCGGACTTGATACCGGCCCTTCCGTCGCAGAATCTCCACTTGATAGGGGTCCCCTGAGGCCAGCACGTGATGCAATAAGCCTTCATAATCGCGTCCATTGCGTTGACCGGTTTTCTTGGATATTTTCCGCGCAATATAAGAGAGGGATCTCCAGTTTCTCATACCGATGAGCTTTAGCGTTGGGGTTACCCGGTTTGATCACATCGAGCGAGATTTCTAAGATCCAATGATCGGAGCCTTCGTGAATGCGAAGCAGGGGATTGCCCTGTTTCGTGCGATCTCCTCGCGCAGAGAGCCGTCCATTCCGGCTTTCGTCCCAGGCCTCCTTCCAGGCCTGCTGGCGTTGCCGTTCGGCCACGGGGTCGTCCACC
>DAHXNH010000324.1 GCA_027365485.1 Clostridiales bacterium | reverse complement strand
GTTCATCACCGGTCCTCCTTTCATGGTCTTGCGAAAGCGTGTTCTCGTCGAATGACCTTGGGTAAGTCAGCCCGCTTTCGCGGTGGAACATGGCACGGCGTCGCCGTGCGGTTCCTATCCCTCCGATTACGGGAGGGCCTTCGCTTGGTACCCGTTCCGTTACCTCCTAAGGAATTGTGACCCCCTTGCGGCAGCCCTACTGCCCGCAGGCAGACCCCATGAGGCTTACCACGTTGCACTGAGAGTCCTTGCGTGAAGTGTTTAGGTGGCTCATGTCCCGCGGTAGCCGTCGGAATGGTGACCCGGCGACTCTGGAGCGGTAGGCCCGGCTACGTGCCATTTTGGTGCAAGCGTATCAAAGTGGTTTCGCTTGTTAGTCATCACGCGGTTTATCTGAGCTTTGCCTGACTCACCATGCACTTCCAGCCTAGCTCCGGTCTGAATACACTTTTTCAGGACGCGGCTACATTGTTCCGTGGGATTCACAAGGCCTCGTTACCAAGGCTCCATGCCACGGTAGGCTCGCACTCACCATTCAGAGTGGGTGGATTCGAACCACATGACTCCCAATACCTTCGTGTCACAACTAGAGTTTGACCGTGTTGCGGCTCACGCCATCTGTTTTCGCAATCAGCCGATTGGAGAGCCCTTGAGCCGCTCTCAAAATGATCGTTGCGCGTTGCTTCAAGTGCAGAGGACTATGAGGCCCTCGTTGAAGGGCCGTCAGAATTGTGCGTTGTTTGGCGCTTTGATGAATGATTGGGATACGAAATAAGGTCACCACTCGCCAGGTCCTTTGCCTACCCAATACAATGAAAGCAAACGATCGTGTCCAAAGATCTAATGTTCTTCTATTGTTCTCCGAAGGTGATTAGGTATTAACGCCGCGCAGTACTAGTCCGCAGGGTAGCGGGCCCCGGCTGACAATACGCGAATAGGAAGCGTCGTGTGCCGTCGGGTGGGTCCGAAGGCATTCCCCTACACGCCTAGAAGGAACCCGCTGTGGCGGCATCCAGATGGGAGATCTTGAAACAAAAAGACCCGCAGTAAAAGGCAATAGTCGTGGCAGCCATAATAGGATTGGAAGCATCCCTGACTTGTTACCGATTCGGGAATCAAGAACAGCCACGCTTCGTGCAGTCCCTCTGAGCCAGCAGCCCTTAACTTTGTCCAAAATACCAGGCTGCCGCACACTATGGCCAGGAACCTATCGGCTTGTTTTAAGCTCTCGAGGGGGCACGGAAAGCGAAACTACTCTTTGACGGATCCTAAGAAGATGCCCCGAACAAAGTATTTCTGGACAAAAGGATACAGCAACAACATCGGAACGGTGCTAATTACAATGAGTGAGTACTTAAGCAACTCTTCCATATTCTGCAAGTGCAGCAACTCAGTCGGGGACAAGTTCCCTATCGTGTTGAAATTCATTTCATTAAGAACCAAAATGTCACGTAGGACCAATTGCAAAGGATACAGGGCCTGGCTGTTCAAGTAAATTAGGGCTGGCAAATACGAGTTCCATTGGGCCACAGCCGCCCACAACACAAGCACCGCAATGATGGGAGTCGACAGCGGCAAAACGATCGAGCGAAGAAATCGGAAATCACCACACCCGTCCAATTGCGCCGCTTCATACAGGTCCTGGGGAATGGTCATTTGAAAGAAGGTTTTCGCCACAATGATGGCAAAAATGTTCATGGCCGTGGGTAAAATGATGGCCCACCGCGTGTTCATTAAGCCAAGGTTCTTGACTATCAAGTACAAGGGAATTAAGCCACCCGAAAACAACAAGGCAAACAGGATCATGAACGTCACGAGGCTACGTCCGCGCAGATCCTTCCGTGACAGCGGATAGGCCATGGCGATGGTCAGGCAGACACTTAAGATCGTTCCGCCAACCGTATAGACAAGGGAATTTGCAAATCCGGTCCACACCGCCGTATCCGAAAACACACCGCGATATCCTGTTAGAACCGGATCTACTGGCCATAACCAAACTTTTCCGGCCAACACCGCAGCTCCGGAACTAAAAGACGAACTCAAAATATAAATGGCCGGATAGAGGATGATTGCCCCAATACAACCCAAGAATACATACACGAGGATACCAAACGTCCGATCGGCTCGCGTTTCCTGAATTAGGATTGGTCGTTCCCGGAGTGTTTTTTGCCCTTCCGTTCCGATCATTCGATATCCCTCCTAAAATAAGCTGGTATCCGACACGCGCCGGGCTGTAAAGTTGACAATGACGATCATGATCAAAGCAATCACTGATTGAAACAGTCCCACCGCCTCGGCAAAGCTGACGTTGCCGTCGAGAATCCCAGTCTCGTACACATATGTTGCGATAATCTGTGAATGACTCATATTCAAGTAGTTCTGAAGCAGATATACTTTTTCGAACCCCACCGTGAGAAGACCTCCGAGACTCAAAATCATCAAAATAGTGATGGTGGGTCTCAAGGAGGGTAAATCAATGTACCAAATCTTCTGAAGCCGTGTAGAGCCGTCAATTTTTGCCGCTTCGTACAGGTCCGGGCTTATCCCCACCAGCGCCGCGAGATATATCACTGCACCGTACCCGGTTTCCTGCCACACCCCGGACCAGACGTAGACGGACGAAAAGGCCGAGGCGCTGCCCAACAAGTTCGGGGGATTGATGTTGCCAAACAGATGAAATATTTGTGCCAAGGGCCCGGCCGTGGGGGAAAGCAAAATTTGCATCATCCCGACTACCACTACGACCGAAATGAAATACGGCAAGTATGTTACCGTCTGGATGAATCTCTGAAATCCCCGATGACGCACCTCGTTCAGGGCAATGGCTACAATAACCTGGGCGGGAATCGAGACAATAATATAATAGATGCTAAGGGTCAGGGTGTTATCAATTAACGGCCAAAAGTACGGTCCAGAGAAAAGGCTGCGAAACTGTTGCAGGCCTGCCCATGGGCTCCGCCAAATTCCTAGGATCGGATTGTAATTCCGGAAGGCGATCTGGGTGCCCAGCATGGGCCAATAGTTAAAAACGAGCAGGAACGCCATTGGCACCGCCATGAGCGCATACAACTGCCAATGTTTTACGACATCCCGTTTGAGGTTCATGCGCTTCATCCTGGTGGCGGATCGGTGTTGCCGGATGTCAGTAACTTCTCCAGCCACCGAATCTTCTTGCGGAATGCTCTTCAAGCGTGACTACCCCCTGTTCACTCCAAATTTATAAACCCGAACAAGATCCGTGAGGGAAGGGCCAACCCGATGTGGAGAAGCCAGGGTATTTACGGCTGCCTTCCGGGTACTAGCATGGTCACACCTAATTGCCAGCCACACGAATTGCCCTCTGCATCTTCCCACACTAAATCCAACTTCATCACAACGAGCCACGGTAAAAATAGACTAAATTCAGTAAAAACTACATCACAAAATAAAACAATATACTGTTATTTGGTTGTCGTGCTTCATGTTACGCCGGCCTGCGATTCACTGTCAATACTTCAATTTCTAAACCCAACGTCACTGCAGCGGTCTTGGGTGCTTCAAAGGCTTTTTTGGCATTCTCCGGGGGTTTCGGATCTGGTAAACGTCTTGCGGCCAAATTGAATAAACAACTGTTGACAATATGAGATGGAGCAGATAATGTTATTTATGTTACACATACGATGCTCGTTGAAACGGAATGTGTGATGTTTTGGGTAATTGGGTTGGACATGTTGGTTGCGCCTTTGTATTGAATGGTTAACCTTGGGATTGCACATCTTCGTTTGGACTCGTTATCGTTGCACGTTAGATACGATTGTCAAGAGGAGGTTTGACTCAATGAGAAAGGTTGCGATTTCGTCTGCCGCATTGGTCGTTAGTGCTGGGATGCTGGCATTCGGAAGTGGAGCTATGGCGGCAACCCATGGAGAGGCGCCAACGACGCTGAGCATGTTTACCTCTCCGCCTGCACAACTTGGTAACTTGAACAACAACGAGTTTACCAAGCTTGTCGAAAAGAAGTTCAACATCAACTTTAATTGGACTATCGCGCCAGCCGCTGATGAGTTAACCAAGCAGTCGGTTATTCTCAGCAGTGGAGATTACCCCGCCATTTTCTGGGACGGCAATTTCACGTCGGCTCAGGTGCTGCAGTACGGGGAAGAGGGTGTCTTCGTACCACTCAACAATCTGATCAAGAAATACGCGCCGGCTGTGTGGAAAAAAATTGAGGCCACAGGCGAACTAAGGCAAAGCTCGTTTGCGCCAAACGGGAACATCTACGCTCTTCCCAACTATAATTCGTGTATGCACTGCAACTTTTCATCCAGGATGTGGGTGGATGTCAAGCTGCTCGACAAGTATCACTTGAGCATGCCGAAAACGACCGCCGAGTTTGAACACGACCTCGAGGTATTCAAAAGTCACAACATCGTTCCGTTGTCGGGAGCGACCAACGGGTGGCAGACGGAACCCATTACGTGGATTATGAATGCGTTTACTTACGACGGAGGTCAGAACACGGTAGGCTATGGCGGGGACGAATATGTCAATGTCTCCTCCAACGGCAAAAATCTGATATTTGGACCCACCCAACCGGGATGGAAACAAGGTCTTGAGTATTTGCACACCCTGAACGCGAAGGGGTTGATTTCGTCCGCCACGTTTACCCAAGATAACACCCAACTCGACGATGCGGCCGAAAAAAATAAGATCGGGTTTGTGCCCGGTGGAGTTTGGCCTACATCCAACCCTGCGCAGCAAGCCAATTGGGAATTGGTGCCACCGCTCACAGGCCCCAGTGGCCACAAAGGGGTGGCATTCTATGGTAATGGTCTTGGTCAGTACGTCTTTGCAATCACTAACAAGTCCAATTTGCAAGAAGACAAGAAGGTTCTTGAGCTCATTAATTACATTTGGACCTACCCCGGTCTGATGACATGGAACTTTGGCCCGGAGGCGAAGACGAGTAATCCAGCCGATGCCAAGGGCTATTACTGGGGACCCGCTGCCAAAGGTGTTAAGGATATGAACGGTCAGCAAGCTACGTATTGGGTCAACAGCAACCTGCCAACCTCAAACTTTAACGCCGGATGGTACCAAATGGGACCGATGTATCAAACCAATGCCGAGCGATACGAGCAGGCCAGTCCACCTCCGTTCGCTCCTGATGGCGCAGGTGCCCAGTCCCTGCTTCAGTTTGTGACGGAAAAGTACATGATCGGTCATCAACCGAAGTACACGGTGCCTACGGATATCTGGGTGAAGCCGAATCAGGTACAAAATTACTCCACCTTGCAGACAAACATCAACAACTACGTAGACCAGTGGACTGAAGAGTTCATTACCGGTAGTGAGCCGCTTTCGAGTGGGTGGACGTCTTACGTGTCAGGCGTTAAGAGCCTGGGACTGGCCCAGTACCTTAGTCTCACGAAGTCTGGTATGGTGGCACCCTTCAACACGAGCAGTTTCAAAGAAGATGTCGCTCAGGTGCGCCGAATGGAAAACGAGAAACAAACCGGGAACTTCAGCCTGTATCAGTAATACCGGATGTGGCTTCCTGGCGGCGTAACGCCGGTGACAGAAAATCATTAAATCAACCGAGGAAGCGCTCCCGGGAGGGTCGAGGCAATTTTCCGGGAGCGCAATCGATCAATACGTGCGTTCATGCGTGTCGTTAGCGCGCATCGTGCGATCGGCGGGACGTTGTGCTCTGACGGTTGGTTATTTTGATGGGTTCCCGCCGATTTCTAGATATCGCTCGGTATGTTTGACACCTTTCAATGTTTCTGTAGCCCCTACCCGGACCAGGCGATGCCTGGGTATGTTGTGTGGGTGTGGATGAAACGCGCGAGGCCAGGAGGGTTCGAATTCGGCGTTCGTTTCCCGTGGTGACGCGAGGTGATTTAAGATGCAGCGCTTATTGACGGTTCGATCAAGGTAATCCGAAGAGCTACCAGTTTCGAAATGATTTTGCTAAACGCTCCACGTAGAACTGGAGTGGCGCAAACCCACGCTTGAGGCGACTAGCGTAACACTGATATGGGCACGCGGTGCGGCTCAGTGGTCCGAGAACCAGGATCATATAGACGGGTTATGCCTTAATCCCTGAAGGTCATTTGGACTTCACTGATCAAAACTGATCAAAAGTAAGGTTCAGTTCAAAAAATCGGGCGGCGTGTCTGCGCTTGGACTCAATCTGACCGACGTACAGATGGTTTGGTGGAAGGAGGCCACACGAGGCATTTTCTTCCATCTGAGGTTGTATTCGCTTTTGGGCCGCGGCGAGTGGGTAATGTATCACGAATCCATTTCTGCGGAGGAATATCGAAAATTAGCCGACCGGTTTGAATCAGATCGTTTTAATCCGAAGAGGTGAGCAGAGCTTGGCAAATAGGCTGGGATGAAGTATCCCGTGATGGTAGCGCGGCACCACGACGAGTCCGCACTGTGGGACAGCCCAGGGAGCTAGGGCGGTTTTCATTCGGGCGCGATCGCAGCACCAAAGGATTTTGTTAGCGCGTATTGCGATGTGTTTCGAAGTGTGGGCTTGAAAGTGGGGCTGTACTATCCTCTAATGGACTGGCGATTTCCCGGATATTTTCATCCCCGGGAGATGCCTGACAACGTAGCCCTGATGAAACAGCAGGTCTACGACCAAGTGGAAGAGCTTATGACTCGATATGAGACAATTGATGTGTTGTGGTACGACTGGGGGTTGGCTGGCTCACCACGGTACGGATGCCGCTTGGTTGTGGGATGCTGTGCAACTAAATGAAAAGGTCCACCGGTATCAACCCAACTCTGTAACGGGTCGGCTGCACGGGCGTCTGACAAGAAACAGGCTAACACCCGAATGACGATGAGGTTTGTAACATCATTCGATCACCCGTGAAATGAGCAGAAAACGAGGGGTGATCATGCACGAGGCGGTGGGCAAGATGGGAAGCTATGGAAGAATATTAAGACTCTCTGATGCTGATGCCGACTTGAAGCCTATCCTTAGGTAGAATGCTAAGGAATCAGTGCCTAAAGCCGGGTCGAATACCCTGAAACCCGCGCGGTTGCGAACCGAGTAAGAACGTTGACCCGAGTGTTGGGCCAGATTGCGAGACCAGAATAGAGCAGACCCAGGGAGGATACACATGACTAATTCCGCAATCATGCGAGCCGCGAACGTGGTGCCTTCGGCACGCCAACTGCAGTGGCAGGCCCTAGAGTTTTATGCGTTTGTCCATTTTACGATCAACACCTTCACCGGTCGGGAATGGGGGACCGGAGAGGAAAGCCCTACCCTCTTTAACCCCGAACGGTTAGATGCCGACCAGTGGGTGGACGTGTTTCGGTCAGCAGGGATGCGGGGATTGATTCTGACCGCGAAACACCACGATGGATTCTGCCTCTGGCCGAGCCAACATACCAACCATTCTGTCCGCCAAAGCCCTTGGCGGGATGGACACGGTGACGTCGTCAGAGAGGTATCGCAGGCTTGTAACAAAGCCGGGCTGAAGTTCGGGGTGTACCTTTCTCCTTGGGATCGGCACGATACCAGGTATGGCACCGAGGAATACAACGACTATTTCAAGGCCCAGTTGCGCGAGCTGTTGACCAACTACGGCGACATTTTCTGCGTCTGGTTTGACGGGGCTTGCGGCGAAGGCCCGAACGGCAAGCGGCAAGTCTACGACTGGGACGGCTATTTTGCGATCATACGAGAACTGCAGCCGAACGCCGTGATTTCGGTATGCGGACCGGATGTACGCTGGTGCGGAAACGAGGCGGGCCATTGTCGCGTGTCGGAATGGAGTGTCGTTCCGGGACAGTTGCGCTCTCAAGAGCGGATACAGGAGCAGTCCCAAACGGTCGACGATGGCTTGTTCTCCCGGCGCGTGAATACCGGAGATCAAGACCTGGGGAGTCGGGTAGCCATCCAAGGCGTAGAGGATCTGGTCTGGTATCCAGCTGAGGTGAATACCTCCATTCGGCCGGGGTGGTTTTACCATGCGAACGAGGATGGCCAAGTCCGGTCGGTTGACGAACTGCTGACCATTTACTATGAAGCGGTGGGGGGGAATGCCACCTTTTTACTGAATGTGCCGCCTGACCCAAGTGGGCTGATTGCGTCGCAGGACGCCACGGTATTGGTGAACCTTGGAGACGTGCTCAGACGGACTTTTGCCCGGGATTTGGCGAGGGAGGCTGTCGCAACGGCGTCGGCTACGTTGGATCGTGACCACGACGCAGACAGCGTAATAGATGGCGATAGAGATTCGTTCTGGTGTCCACCGTTTGGTACTGAATCGGCGGACGTCGAGCTTGACTTTGGGGGCGAAACCACTTTCGATCATGTGGTCCTTCAAGAACATATCGCCTCTGGACAACGCATCGAGCGGTTTAGTCTAGAATGCCGGATTGGGGATCAATGGATCTCCGTGCATACGGGCACGGTGGTCGGATACAAGCGGATTGTGCGGCTGAGACCCATAACTTGTCAAAGGCTTCGGGTCCGCATTCTGGAATCTCGGTGGTGTCCGACCCTATCTTCGGTTGGGGTGTATTCAGGAACCGGCTTAAGCGAAGAGGTAGAGCTCGTTACACCGCGGGGGTTTCGGTCGTAACCTGCGCGGCATAGTGACTGCGATGACCAAGGATTCGTCTGCCCGGAGCGGTTGTCGCTTTCTGAAGATGCAGGCTGAGGGGACGGATTTACTCGCTGTCAGTCTCGCATAGCGGTACGCGGCGTCACCCGTTTATGAGCTTCGTGCTGAGTCCGTCAGGACTTCCGCCTGGTAAAGCGGCGGTCTTGGCACCAGCCATTTTCTTAGAAGGAGTCGATAGATAAGGATATGACCAACCTGGTGCTTCAACCATTGCAGCCGGGCACGGCAAAATTGCTCAGCAGTCCGATTAGGACGCGGTTTGAGCTAAACGTCAAATACTTGATGAGTCTGAGTTCGCTCAACCTACTGAGAACATTCTATCTGCAAGCCGGACTGTGGAGTTATAGCGGTAGTGCGGGCACGTCGGTTGATCCGGACATTTCTCAGGATCATCCAACCACATGGCATTGGGGTTGGGAAGCACCGACGTGCGAGCTACGGGGGCACTTTCTCGGCCACTGGTTATCGGCGGCTGCCAATGCGTATGCCGAAACCGGGGATGAGCAGCTTCGGGCGAAGACCGCCTTTATTGTCAGAGAACTCGCCCGCTGTCAAGCAGCTAATGGTGGAGAATGGATCGCGGCCTTTCCCGAAACGTTCCTGCATCGCATCGCAGCCGGGAAGGCAGTTTGGGCTCCCCAGTACACCATCCACAAGATTTTTATGGGATTGTATGATGTCTACCGCCTTATGGATTTACCGGAGGCGTTAGCTATTTCGACCCGCTTCGCCGACTGGTTCTATCGTTGGACCGACGCTTTTAGTCGTGAGCAGATGGATCGCATTCTTGACTATGAAACCGGAGGGATGCTAGAGGTCTGGGCGAATTTGTACGGTGAAACGGGCGATGAGAAATACCTGACGTTGATCTATCGGTATGATCGGCCGAGATTGTTCGATGCGCTTCTGCGCGGAGAGGACGTCCTCACCAACAAACACGCGAATACACAGATTCCTGAAATCCTGGGAGCGGCGAGAGCCTTCGAAGTGACGGGCGACAGGCGATGGCGAGACGTGACTCTCGCCTTCTGGGAAGCGGCGGTGGAAGTTCGCGGCACTTACTGCACCGGCGGAGTGTCTTGCGGGGAGGTGTGGACACCGCCACAAAAGCTCGCGGCAAGACTTGGATCCGCCCAGGAACACTGCGTGGTTTACAATATGATGCGTCTGGCGGAGGTGCTGTACCGCTGGACGGGAGAGTCCAAGTACGCCGATTTTTGGGAGCGGAATCTCGTGAATGGAGTATTGGCGCAACAAAACAAACAGACCGGCATGGTTTCCTATTTTCTGGAACTTGGCCCTGGTAGCAAGAAGTCTTGGGGGAGTGCGACGAATCATTTTTGGTGCTGTCATGGCACCCTGGTTCAGGCGCAGGCATCCTACGACCACCCCATTTTTCACGAAACCCCGGACGGTTTAGTAGTAAGCCAGTATATTCCATCTCAAGTTGTTTGGCGTTATGGCGAGACGACCGTTGAGGTGGTGCTCCGGCAGCCTTCGCAGACAGGGTCGACGGCGGTGCCGACGTTCGATGGCGAAGGAGTGGAATCGATTCAACGTTTGCACCGCCCGCAGATCCCACCCGAGCGGCCGAAACAGAGTGTTTGCGAATTGCAGGTCCAATGCGACCACCCTACCGACTTTGAGGTAGCGTTCCGGGTTCCTTGGTGGGTGAGCGGACACCCGGTGATAAGGATTAACGGGGAGCCACATTGGAGCGCAGACGAATCCCCGTCTCATATTCGGATCCGCAAGGTCTGGGATCACGACACCG
Organism: Clostridiales bacterium; assembly: GCA_027365485.1. GTDB lineage: Bacteria > Bacillota > Sulfobacillia > Sulfobacillales > Sulfobacillaceae > JAMCVM01. The sequence continues at coordinate 22,392 of DAHXNH010000324.1, read as the reverse complement.
TGACCATTGAATTTCCAAAAGTGCTCACGGCCGTGCCATTGCCGGATCAGCCGGGGATGGTGGCCTTTATGGACGGGCCCGTGGTGTTAGCCGGACTGGTGGATGAAGAGCGGTTGTTGGAGGGCGAACCGGAGCGTGCGGATACCATCCTCACTCCCCACAATGAACGGCACCACAGTTTTTGGCGCGATGGCTCATACAAAACCATCAACCAGGAAAGAAACATCCGCTTTATCCCGCTGCTGGATGTCACCGATGAAACATACACGGTCTATTTTCCGATTCGAAAGCCAAAAAATGGGAGCGAGGTGCAAGGATGACGGCAGACGAAAGGAAAGCTTGGGAGAGGGAAAGCCGCTTCAAGCCATTTGGAACCGACCTGGCAGTCCGGGTGCAAGAGGAGACCTGGCGACCATGAGATATCAAAATCCTGTCATTCCAGGTTTTTATCCAGACCCGAGTGTATGTAGGGTTGGTGATGATTACTATCTCGTCAATAGTTCATTTGGTTATTTTCCGGGCGTGCCGGTTTGGCACAGCAACGATTTGGTGCATTGGCGGCAAATTGGATATTGTCTAACGCGCGAAAGCCAGCTGCAACTTAACAAATCATCGGTGTCTTCTGGTGGAATTTATGCCCCAACGCTTCGTTATCATGCGGGGCGGTTTTATATGGTCACGACGAATGTTGATGAAGGAGGCCATTTCTACGTCTGGACCCACGATCCGGCCGGTGTATGGTCAGATCCCATCTATGTGGACCAGCCTGGCATTGACCCCTCATTGTTCTTTGATGATGACGGAAAAGTTTATTTTACGAGTACCGGAGGTATGCAGAGTGAGGGGATTTATCAGTGCGCGATCGATATCGAGACAGGTCAAAAACTGAGCGACACCCGATTGATTTGGACAGGTACCGGAGGAGCATTCCCCGAGGGGCCGCATGTGTATAAAATCAACGGATATTATTATTTGATGTGTGCAGAAGGCGGAACGGAGTACGGCCATATGGAGACCATCGCACGAGGTGAAACTCCGTATGGCCCGTTTGAATCTTGTCCATTCAATCCAATCCTGTCGCACCGAAGTCTGAACCATCCGATTCACGCAACCGGGCATGCCGATTTGGTTCAAGCACAAGACGGGCGATGGTGGGCCGTTTTCTTGGGGATTCGACCAGTAAGGTTTCCCTACCGCCATCACCTGGGAAGGGAGACATTCTTGGCTCCTGTCGCCTGGACCGATGATGGTTGGCCCGTGATTGGGAATCACGGGACCGTAGAGTTGGAGATGGAAACCGAAACCTTACCAGTGGCCGCTTGGGAAGAGGAGGCTGAGGTCGATCATTTTGACGAGACGAAACTCGGGGCGAAATGGAATTTTATCCGCAACTCGCACGATGTCGATTTATCTTTGGAGGAGCGGAAGGGCTGGCTCTCTTTACGTGGATCGAATGTGAAATTGACGGATTCGGGAACCCCCGCATTTATCGGTTGTCGGCAGCGGCACTTTGAATGCGAGATCTCTACCAAACTCGAGTTTCATCCTCAGGAGGGAGATGAAGCAGGTCTAGCAGTCTATATGAACGAAAGGCACCACTATTTCATTGGGTTGACGGAGATTAACGGGAGTCGGGTCATTACCTTTCGCCGCCAGGTCGGAAGCATGACCATCGATAGACATTCGGCGCCTATCGAAGCGCCCATCGTCGACCTGAGAATTCAAGCAACCCCGGAAAGGTATGTGTTTTCCTATCAGGCTTCGGATCAGCATTGGCACATCCTCGGCGAAGCGGAAACGCATTGGGTATCGACTGAAGTGGCCGGTGGTTTTACAGGAGTGTTCTTTGGACTCTACAGCTATTCCACGACGGGAGTTGCAGCGTATTTCGATTGGTTTCGATATCGGAAAGCATTGTGACCATATGTGCAGCCATTTACGGTAAATACTCAGCGTTACATTTGTGACGCTGTTGGGACGATATCGACACCCTGAGGTCGGCCCCCTGCATTAGGGTAAACAATGGGGCCGCTCAGGAGTGGACCCAGATTAGGGCAGAGGGCCTGAAAAAATAGGGCCGGTATTTTGACGAGATTCGGAGCACGCTGTGCGCTCTATACTTGACGGGGATGATGACCTCGATAAGCCCTGAATTTGTCCGACGAAGCTTGCTGGCGAGAATCGGCTCGGTGTTAATCAACATGGGAGATGTGCGATGATGGTTCGCAAATATGAAGCATACCGTGTAGTGGCCGCGTCTACGAAGACCGTCGGAAGGAATTGCGGAACAGGGACCATAATTGCTTCGGCTATCGAACCATATTCTGGGTGCAGAACCATTTCAGCAGGATCCTCGAGCCGCAAGATACCGAGGCGTCTGAGATGTGGAACCTTTGCTAAACCATGTTGCCTGTACAGCACCTGGAACCGCGGCGGGAGTGAGTATGTTGGCCGCCACCCGTGTTAGCAAAGGACCGGTCGGACCTTGTCTGGCGTGGCCACGGGGGAATCCGCGATGTACGGCAACACTTTAGTAAAGAGAGGGCCTATCGACCCCTCGGCAGCCTTAGCCGGGTCGAAGTTCGACCAGGCTCGCAGTCTGGTCGAGCGCCTCATTGGACCGATGGCATAAATTCTGAGAATCGAGGAGAGATCATGGAGTATCGTACGCTGGGCAAGACCGCCACGAAAGGTTCCGCACGGAGTTTCGACGCGTCGTCGCTGGGTGCCGTGTTTCACGACAGTGACGGGGTTGAAAGGAAACTCCAATACCGCCGACCAGCGAACCTGTGGACCGAAGCACTTCCCTTAGGAAACGGACGGCTGGGGGCGATGGTGTTTGGCGGCGTCGAAACGGAACGGATTCAATTGAACGAAGATACGCTGTGGTCCGGATATCCTAAAGATGGGAATAACCCCAGGGCAAAAGAGGAATTGCCCAATATTCGACGACGGATTTTCGAAGAACGGTATACGGAAGCCGATCATCTGGCGAAAAGGATGATGGGGCCGTATACCGAATCCTACCTCCCCCTAGGGAACCTCTATATCAAGTTCCAGCATGGCGGCGTTTCGCGTCACTATCAGAGAAGTCTCGATCTTGGCCTGGGTGTGGCAACGATTCAATACCAGATTGGTGAAGCAATGTATACGCGGGAAGTCTTTGCCTCTTACCCTGACGACGTGCTGGTTGTGCATCTGAGTGTAAGTCATCCAGGTCTACTGGACTTCACGGTCCAACTAGACAGTCAACTGCGTTATCACACGGCCTCAAAGGACGGCGGTCTTACGATCACTGGGGTATGCCCTGAGCATGTCGACCCCAGCTATTATGATGTTCATGATGTGCCGGTGATTTATGGGGATCCCAATACTACCCAAGCGATGCGCTTTCACGGCCGCTTAACGGCGATGGTGGAGAGCGGGGCGATCTCGGTTGACCACGATGGCCTACACGTGACGGAGGCAACGACGGCGGTGCTTATTTTTGCTGCTGCCACCAGTTTTAATGGGTTCGACAAGTCGCCCGGACGGGAAGGCAAGGATCCTGCCCAAGTCGTTGCTCAACAGATAGCGTTGGCCGAGCGCAAATTGTACAAGGATCTGCGGCAAGCCCATATTCAGGACCATCAGAGCCTCTTTAATCGGGTTCATTTCGAACTGGGTCCTTCGATAGCGCCGGAGAATATGCCCACCGATCAGCGCATCATGAAATTCGGTGCGAAGGACCCACGTCTGGTGGAACTGCTCTTCGACTACGGGCGATATCTGATGATTGCAAGTTCCAGGCCCGGTACGCAACCCGCGAATCTGCAAGGGATTTGGAATCATGAAGTGCGTCCGCCTTGGAGTAGTAACTGGACGTTGAACATCAATGCCGAGATGAACTATTGGCCCGTAGAGACCTGTAATCTCGCGGAGTGCCATGAGCCGTTTTTGACCTACATTGAGGAACTCTCTCAGAATGGACGGAAAACTGCGGAAGTGAACTACGGCCTAAAGGGCTGGACGGCTCATCATAATGGAGACCTATGGCGTCAGTCCGCGCCGGCAGGAGACTATGGCCACGGCGATCCGGCGTGGATCTCTTGGCCCATGGGTGCTGCATGGTTGTGTCAGCATCTCTGGGAGCATTATGCGTTCGGTCTGGACCGGGAGTTCCTTCGCAAACAGGCCTATCCGATCATGCGCGAGGCGGCTTTGTTTTACCTGGGTTGGCTCGTGGAGGATGGGCGGGGACATTTCGTCACGGCGCCATCGACGTCTCCTGAGCACAAGTTCGTGACCGAGTCGGGACAAACGGCCGCTGTCAGCATGGCCGCTACGATGGATCTAGCGCTCATTTGGGATTTGTTTACGAACTGCATTGAAGCCGCTGCAGCGTTGGATGAGGATGCGGCTTTCCGGCGTCAGCTTCTCGATACACGAGACAAACTCTTGCCTTTTCAGGTGGGGCGGAATGGCCGACTCCAGGAGTGGGCGAAGGATTGGGACGATGAAGATGTTCACCATCGCCATGTCTCTCATCTGTTTGGGGTTTACCCAGGACGACAACTTACGAATGATACTGCAGCGGACCTGTTCAAGGCTGCGCAGAAGTCGCTCGAGATTCGAGGCGATGGGGGTACCGGTTGGAGTTTGGCGTGGAAGATATGTTTATGGGCGCGGCTAAAGGACGGAGATCATGCCCTGGAATTGGTCTCGAATCTGCTCCAACTCGTGAGAGACAATTCCGTCGACTACCTCCGTGGAGGGGTCTACGCAAACCTGTTTGATGCCCACCCCCCATTCCAAATTGATGGTAATTTTGGTTTTACCGCCGGCGTCGCGGAGATGCTCCTCCAATCACACACGGGCACGCTCGAATTGCTGCCGGCTTTACCCCAAGCATGGCCAGAAGGTCGAGCGAGTGGACTCCGCGCTCGTGGTGGCTTCCATGTTACGTTGTCGTGGGAGGGCGGCCAACTGCGGGAGGCTATCATTGCCTCAAATCGCACAGGCCGATGCGATGTACGTCCAGGAGTTTCGGTTACGGTCGAGACGAACGGAAAGATCGCCCCGTTTGAAGTTCTAGGTAAGAACATAATATCCTTCCCTGTTCAACCAGGAGGGATTTATACCATACGGCGAGTATGATGGTCAATTGCCCAATCGCAACTTCGTTCAACCATTGAGGAGGGTCATATGGACACCATAAATTTGGCGGGTACGTGGGGATTTGCATTGGACCCGCAGAACATTGGCGTCGAGCAGCAATGGTGTACGCGCGTGCTTCCAGACTCCATTGGTCTACCAGGTTCCACGGACGAAGGGGGGTATGGCGAACCCACGGTAGAAATCGATCTCTTGAGATTAAACCGGAAACGTCGCTATCAAGGGGTGGCATGGTACCGAAAGCTTGTCACTATCCCATCTTGTTGGGCGGGGAAACGACTCTGCTTATTTTTGGAACGGTGCCTGTGGGAAACTCAAGTCTGGGTCGACGAACATCCGGTGGGGAGCGAGAACAGTTTATCCACGTCGCATGTCTTCGACCTGACGCACTGGCTGACCCCTGGAACGCATGCGATCAGTATTCGGGTGGATAACACGGCTCAAGTGGATCTGGGCGCATGGAGTCACGCCTGGTCCGAGGAAGTGCAGACGATATGGAATGGGATCATTGGAAAAGTCGAGATCCGGGTTGCCGATGCCGTTTACGTCCACTGCGTACAGATTTATCCGGACGTGGTGAATAGAAAAGTGGTTCTGGCGGCACGCATTGATAACCATACGGGCGAGCGTGCAACGGGAACCTTGAAATTCGAAGCAGCATTGCCGGAATGCGATGCGATCCAGACGGTATCCCTCGTATGGGAATCGGACCAGCCCTCTCAGATGGTCCGTGGGGAACTGGAGTTGGGCGACTCAGCAAAACTCTGGGACGAATTTGACCCAAATCTTTATCAACTGACCACGCATTTGTCTGCAAACACGGGTTCTTTGGCGTTTCGAAGCCAGCGGCATGACCGGTTCGGTCTTCGGGAATTTCGAGCGGACGGAACGCGTTTTCGTTTGAACGATTATTATATTTTTCTGCGAGGTACGCACGATGCCGGAAACTTCCCACTCACGGGGTACCCCGCTATGGACAAGGCCCATTGGCTTCATATTTATTCCACCGCGAAATCGTACGGATTGAATCATTTCCGGTTTCACTCCTGGTGTCCACCGGAAGCGGCATTCGAGGCCGCGGACGAAGCCGGGGTCATCTTGCAGGCGGAACTGCCGTTTTTCGGGATCGGAGCGACCCCCATTGGTCAAGACGTCGCTCGGGATTCCTTCCTAGGAAAAGAACTTCAGCGCATCTTGGATGCGTACGGAAACCACCCGTCATTTTGCATGATGGGTATGGGCAATGAGTTGAAAGGTGACTACGAGGTCCTTGACGCTTTGGTGCGGGAAGGCCAACAGCGCGACGGGCGGCGTCTTTTCACCACGGTGGCCAACAATGCCGCGGAGCCGCAGGTCGGCATTCGCCCCAGAGCCGGGGAGGATTTTTATGTTGCCCACGAAGCGAGAGTGGATGGAATTCGGCATCTGAGACGATGCGAATTGATCTTCAACCACCAAGTACCGGAGACCATGAGCGACTATGGGTATACCCTTGACGCCATTGACATTCCGACCGTGTCTCATGAAGTCGGGCAATGGGAGGTCTATCCCAATTATCGCGAAATCCCAAAATATATGGGCGTCTTAGCACCGCGTAATTTAGAGTGGTTTAGGAAGTCTCTTGAGGATAGTGGGATGATCCAGCAGGCGGACGATTTTGTGCGAGCCTCAGGTGCACTCGCATTAGCCCTGTACCGCGAAGAGATAGAACGATCCCTGCGAACCCCGAATTACGGTGGGTTTCAGTTGTTGGATATCCATGACTATCCTGGACAAGGGACGTCACTTGTGGGGTGGTTGGATGCATTTTGGGATTCTAAAGGATTGATTGCGCCCGACCAATTTCGCCGCTTCTGTGATTCGATCGTGCTTTTGCTACGGATGCCAAAACGTGTGTACGAAACCCAGGATGGGTTCACAGGCATCGTCGCGGTGTCCAATTACAGTCGTTCCCGTCTCGAAAACCTGACCGTCGTATGGACCTTAAAGGATTCGGCGGGAAGGACTCGAATCCGTGGCCATATCGAAGGTTCAACCGTGGAACAAGGGACCGTCACGAATGTGGGAACCATCGAATTCCCGTTCCATGACTTTGAAAGCGCGGAGAGGCTGAAACTGGAATTATCGATTGGACGGACTGCGATTTCGAACGCATGGGATATTTGGGTGTTTCCCCAAACGATGGGAACCGTGATACCGACCGATATTTGGATGACCGAGGTGTGGGATGAAGAGGTCGAACAGCGGTTACGGAACGGAGGCAAAGTTCTCTTTATTGCTACTCACGCCCGTCGCAGCGAGGCGACCATGTTTACGACGCCTTTCTGGAACACTCAGTTGTTTCCGAATCAACCCAAAACGATGGGGTTATGGTGTGACCCTCGGCACCCCGCCTTGACGAAATTCCCCACGGATTCCCATTCGGATTGGCAATGGTGGGATGTGTTTCTCGGTGCCAAGGTTGTCGATATCAGCACCTCTCCATCGCGCCTCGCTCCGATCATCCAGGCTATCGACCATCCGCTCCGAAATCACCCTTTGGGTCTTTTATTTGAGTGTTCCGTGGGGAAAGGACGATTGCTGGTTAGTGGATTGGATTTCATGTCAAACATGGACCGCCGTCCCGCAGCGCGTCAGTTGCTTGCCAGTATTCTGGCCTATATGCACGGCAACGACTTCAATCCTGTAACAGAATGGCCGCTGGATGCGGTACGCGAACACCTGAAGACCGAAGGAACGGATCTCCGGAGTTTGGGGGCCAATTCGATTTAGGGACTCGTGTCGACATTGGATCGCTTCGTCCCGGCTCCTGGTCGATGGTCGTTCTTGCATGTTCGGAATCGGGCTTGCTTCGTATCAGCGCGAGATTGTGACGGCATTTATTCACCATGAAGCCGGAGGTTACCCCCTGGTGTGGTATCGCTCGTTTTCGGCTACGGTCCAGACGCCGCCCCGGACAGTCCGGCGGCGCTGCCATCGGACTGTGCTGTAAGGTGAAAGTCCTGAACGGAGGATGGCCGTTCCAGCCCTGAATGGTCCCCGGTTTTGACTGTGTTTGTGGCTAAAGTCCTTATATGGCTGCGCTTTTCCTGGTAGAATCTTGCCCCGATCGGGGCAAGGAACAATACTACTGTTCGGTTTAGCGGGCACGACCTGTTGGAAATGGGTTCTACCGGGGTGCGACTCGATGACAGGCAAGCTCACGGCCACCTGGCCTGGCGAGCGTTTGATCCAGGCGTGAACGGCTATGAGTCGTACGCGCCGGATTCGGTGAGCATCCCCGCCTCGCTGAGCGGCGGGATGCTCGTTTGAAACGCTGTTTGATTACGGACCAGAGTGGGCCAGTCTAAATCTTGGTGGGCGAGGCCCCAAGAGCCTAAGCGTCATCGCGCATGGGAGCGGGTTTCGGGCGTGTTGGCGCGCCGGTCCCGGTCCCCTCCCCGGTGGTCCACCGCCTATCCGCGGACATTGAGCCAATCATCGGCTCAGGCGAAGACGAACCCCACGCGCTCCCAGCGATCGGCGGTGCCTCATGGCACCGCATTTATTTAGAATCCGTCCTTGGGCTGATTCCTTTGATCGTTGTCCGATTCTTCACAGGGGAAGCCCGTTCCGTACAGCGCGACCACCTGAGCCCAAGAGCACCCGGCTAGGCCGGGCGACACGCGACGAAACCCGGGATCGGTATGGACTTTGTCCGCCTAGATGATGACTAACCGACCTGGTATGGTCCACGAACGTCCTTTTTGTCATTGTCCCCGTGATCATCCCCTTGCAGTGGGCGTCCCGTGGCTAACAGGCAGATCGGACGCTAAGCGTTTTTCGAACGCACTAAGAGATTTCCCTGTCCTCGAATCACCGAACCCCAGCCGAGGGGCCACCGAGTACGCGGAAAAACCGCACCGTGCCCAAGTCGCGGTCAGCCAGCAAGATCACGTGACAATCCGCCGGGATCAGCGGGGCCACATCCGTACAGAGGGATTTTTCATCGTCCCGCATGCGGCCTTTTCACTCCGTTTTTCGCGCCGTTTGCCAGGCAATGGGCTCCCACATTCATCCTCGCCGTTTGACACTGCCCCTCTTGGGTTTTGGGGTCGGTCCGATCCAAGGTCAGCAGGATTTCCCGAGCATTCCCAATGACTGTCGCAATCAGGTCGCGACACGCGACCTCCATATCCACCCGGCGCTGCCGATGGCACCAATGCCTAATGCCTAAAACGGTGTCCTGAATTAACGCCCAGGTCAAGGCAGCGTCGTCTGCCGCTGGGATCGTCGTAACTTGCCGTGCGTATCAAAATACTCGACGAGAGACTCTCACTGGATCATGAGCACCCTCCTCGGTCGTGCGAAATGATCGATAGCCTTTCGTCAGAAGGAGCCCCAATCCTTTCAGAGAATATGCCGATCATTGGTGATTCAAAACTGGGGATGCTCCAGGTCTTGGACTGAGATTTTCGGCGGTCCAGTTGTCGACCAAGAAAATCCACTCATCGATGGATGAAGGGACCGGGGAATGGTCCCTCCTCGAAGGTAGGCATTGTCGGTTCTTCGACGTTGAGGGCCCATTTTCCGTGGCCGGTAATATTCGTCAGGTTCAGGGAATACAACCAGGCGCCTCGGAGTTAACTCGCAACAGGTCTTCTATCTGCAGCGGGAAATCGGGACCTCCTGGCGTTTCATGGTGTGGGTTTGGACGAGGGGATCCGTCCAAACCCACTGTGCGGCATTAACGAGTACATGGACACGCGCTCCTCCGTTCAGAGACAGCGCCGCTACTCGGATCGCACCAGTTCCAGTGACATAAATCGCAGCCCCACCAAGTTTCTGCGGGTGATCTCCGTAGCTTTCAGAACGGCCCGATATTGGGACGGCGTGTCAAACCTAAGCCGTCCCATTCGAAGGGTTAGTGGTACGTCGGACGCGGGGGCGTCGTTTTTGGCGAAGTGACCGGTCAGCTTCTGGGAACCGACTATGACTTCAACTTCGTGACCATAGTCCCACATCCGACCGAACCGGCTCGATTCCACGACAAGATCCACATCATACTCTCCGGGCTCGGTGACCACATAATCCCAGCTTAGCCAGTCCGCGGAGTCAAACCAGTCATTCGTTGATCCCGCTCGGGAGACTTGCAGGGTGCTGCCTTCAGCTTCCCGATGGATAGCCGCCTGGATGGCCGACAGTCGAATGCCCGCGTCATCTTGTACGATCGTGTTATTGACCTGAGGGGGGCCGTCGAGTTCGACGACGATCACCGTACAGAACGGATCCAGGGGTCGAGCGGGAAGTTCCAGTTCCAGTCGGTGGATTCCCAGCGAATCGTCGTGAGACTGCTTGTACGCGACGCCAGTACTCGGGTCCGCGAGAAAGTAACAGCGTCGAGCCTTGCTTGCTAACCCGAGAAGCGCGACCACGCTCTTCCATCGGTAGACATGCAGGTATAACCGATGGTCTTTGTACGTTACCCGTCCCCAATCCGGACGCTGTTTAAACGGCGAGCCCTCCGTCCCATAGATGGCCTCACCATTAACGCGTATCCACTGGCCCATGGAGGCTAACCGATCCTGGGCTTCTTGAGGGATCACGCCGTCAGGCGTGGGTCCTACGTTCAATAAGTAATTTCCACCCATACTTACGATATCCACCAGTTGATGGATAAGCTCCTCCGGCGATCGATACTGGTTATCGGGTTGGGCGTTATACCCCCACGCTTCACAAATAGTCATCGGCGTTTCCCAATCCACGCCCGCATCCACCCCGGGGATTTCACAGTCGCCTAGGCTGAGGTAGTCATAGGTCACGCTCGGGTCATCCGCCACCCGGCTGTTTACCAGGCAGTTCGGCTGCAGTTCCCGAACGAGGTCGACCAATTCTTGCGCCTGGTCGGGTCGGATTAGGGAAGGGGTGTCAAACCAAATGATGCCGATCGGCCCATATTGCGTCAACAGTTCTTTGAGTTGCGGCTTGTCGAACTCGTCGAGGTACGTTTGAAGGTTTTTGTGCCATTCTTCTCGGTAATCCCAGGAGTTTCCGTAGTTTCCCAATAGGGTCGGACCTTTGACTTCGAGGCTCTGAGCATGAGGATGACGCCATTCCCGCACATGCGAGTAATAGAAACCAAGCGTGAGGCCTTCACGTTGGCAGGCCTGGGCCAACTCGGACATAACGTCTCGACCATACGGGGTGGCATCGACAATATTAAAACGACTCACCTTCGTTCGAAACATGGAAAAGCCGTCATGATGCTTTGCGGTGATGACAATATACTTCATGCCTGCGCTTTTAGCTAGTTTGACCCAACTCTCGGCGTCAAATTCCGCGGGATTGAATTCATGTGCTAGTTTTTCGTACTCTTGGACAGGAATTTTATCATCGTACATGACCCACTCGCCTCGACCCAGCAGGCTATAGAGCCCCCAATGGATAAACAGTCCAAAGCGGCTTTCCCGCCACCAATCGAGTCTGTCTGTGGATGATGTCATATTGGCACCTCTCTCTTGTGCTTGTTGTTGTTTCAGACGATCTAAAACATCGTAACGCGACAGACGGTGGCGAACAGTTTAACGAGCGGGTAATGGTTGCGCCCCGACAAGCATACCCGTAATCTGGTACAGCAACCTGCTGTCACGCAATTTGGTCGTCAATACCTGGGGTGGACGAAACTGATTCAAGTATACGAGGCAATCTCGGCTGAACCGCTGTGCATGGCCCCCATTTAGGAAGGAAAGGCTACCCATCGTCACTCCCACGTTCGACGGCGTTCCCTAGCTCATGCTCGGTTAGGCTGTGCTACACATGGGCACCGCAGGGACGGCAACCCCCACATTAAGTTTACGCTTGCGGATCAGAGATGGGCGTAACCTCAGCGTTGGCCAAGAGAAACACTTACCCAGCAGGGACGAGAGGAGTATAACATCAATTTTGGTCATCGTATCCACTTTGAAATAATCGAAATCAGTTCAGCGGCCGGCAAAGAGGGAAATTCAGCCACCGCTGCCGAAACAGGTAGTCCTCGCGCGCTTCCTCTTGCAACAGGCAAGGCAAGGCAAGGCAAGGCAAGGCAAGGCAAGGCAAGGCAAGGCAAGGCAAGTATATCCGCCTGTTAGCATGTTCCTGCCACAGCGAAAATTGATATTATTACTGACTGACTGACTTACGGAGCACCAAGCACTAACAGGCGATTTTGGCCTCCGAGGCATTGACATGCGGTCGAATCATATCGTTCCATGGTTGATTTGCTTTGCTGGAAGCTCAATCTTCAGCGCATCGGCTCCTAGTCCTTCATCGAGATGCCAGTTTCACAGGTTCATGTATCCAGGGCGGCTTGTACTTTGAGTCTCGCTTTGGTCGCCGTGTGACGAATCAGATTCACCCCCAGGGCACAAGGGATCATTGGAGAATCTCTTACCTGACGACTTTGGGATGCATCGACCGTGTCACCGTCTAACGAAACGGGGGTACACTGCGCGCGGCTCAAAACTTACGGTCTAGATGGTGATGGCAGGACGGCTGGTCGAGGCTGGACACCGCTGGTTTTCTGCGGCTCTCATGCACTTTGTGTTATCGCGTTGGGGATCGGATGGTATGTGGTGGATTGCACTGACACCTCCAGGGGCCTCCTGAAAAATTAAGGGATCTTACATCCCGACCCACTCCGCCGTGGAACGTTGCTTGACCAAGATGGGTCAAGCTAAAATGGCGGGCCCTGGCCGTATAACACAAAGTGCGTTTAGTGACTTAGCCTTTACTTTTGCGAAAAACTCTGAGATAATAATGGTAGTAACATGTTCGTATCATTGAGGTCTAGATAGCCGAACTAAGTATATATTGCGGGTGTTTCTTTGCTTGATAATCAGAGCCGGAGGGTTCCCCGTAGATTGCGGGCATCGATTCCAGAGCAGATTGTATGGTTCGACTCTGGTTGAACAATATTCTACGCGGATCTACAGAAGGAGGGCGCTTGTGTCGACGATGCGCGACGTCGCGCGAAAAGCCGGAGTCTCTCCCATGACCGTGTCCCGGGTGCTAAGTGCTCCAAACCTGGTGCATCCGGCCACTCGGGAACGAGTCCTTACGGCTATGGACGAAATGCATTATGTTCCTAAACAGGTCACGAAGGTATCATCGTCGGAAGTGCGGAGTATTGCCTTAGTGGTCGCCGACTTTACCAATCCATTTTTTACCCAGATCGCACGTGGGGTCGAGTGGGTTGCTCGGCGCCATGGTTATGGAATGACTCTGCACAACACCGGAGAAGATCCTGAGCGAGAATGGGAAAGCTTAATCGCCATTCGCGAGACTAGGGCGTCTGGAGTGATATGGGTGCCCTGCGGAGATACCAGTTCGATGAGTGCCCGAATTTTACTCGACGCGGATGTTCCGACCGTGTTGGTTGACCGTCTGATACCTGGCGTGCCTTCATTCGATGCCGTCATTAGCGACAACCGAATTGGCGCGAAAGCCATTGTCTCGACACTTTTGGCTAATCACCGACAGCCGATTGTGGCCGTGATGGGCCAGACCGTCACCTCGGTCGTTCGCGACCGCTTATTAGGGTTACAGGATGCGCTAGCGGATCATCACCAAACCTTTGACCCAAACAACGTGGTGTATTGTGATCCCATTCATCCCAAAGACGTCCTATGGTCGGAGATTCGTCCCAGAGTGCCGTCTGGGGGGGCGGTGTTTGCCTGGAACCAAATTGCTGCCTCGGCTGTTTTCCGGGCGGCAAAACAAGCCAATGTCCATCCGCCTGAGGACGTGATGATTGCTACATTTGATAACCCAGACCCTTACGGCATTACGCCGGGATTTTTTGTTGTGGCTCAGCAAGATCCCTATAAGATGGGCACCGAAAGTGCGAATCTATTGTTACGGCGACTGAATCAACCCAACGATCCTTTGAAATCGACGCTCATTTTGCCCGTTAGCGTTCATGTGGGGAGTCAATCCGAGTCCCCTCGAAGCATCGTGTTAGAACCTTCCTAACCCCGACTCGGTTGGGGCGCCCACCGGTTGTCGATCGGGTTGATTGGGATGGCGTCAGCCATCACTTGATGTTACTAGGAGCGAGCCTATATGTTACGTGGGATTTCCCCATTGATTTCTCCGGAATTAATCAAAGTCCTGATGGAAATGGGGCACGGGGACGAAATTGTGTTTGCCGATGCGAACTTTCCGGCGGTCAGCCATGCAAAGCGGTTGATCCGAGGGGACGGGCTCTCCATCGTTGCCCTCCTGGATGCCGTATTACCCTGGTTTCCTTTAGATCGCTATGTCGAGCAACCGGTGGCGCTGATGCAATTGGCTCCACCCGATACGGTTCGTCCTGCTCGATGGGACGACTATCGGGCCATTTTGGATGAGCATCACATTGGACCCTTACAAATTAATCTCCTTGACCGGGATATCTTCTATCAACGGTCACTCAACGCGTTCGCCATCGTAGCCACCGGCGACTCTGCGATGTACGGAAATATTCTGTTGAAAAAGGGGGTAGTCGAATGACGATGCCAATGCGAGGGCGCCATTGGATTGGATACCTTCGCTGGTCCAGAGGTCTCAGAAGCCCCTCAGACGGGACCGTCACGACCGAGGCAACGACCCCATCGCCGACGAAATGGTTCCTCATTCGGCGCGACGATCCGGCCGATCTCGAGCACGAGGGATACCTCGTCAGCCGCTTAACGTTGTGCCTTCGCCGAAGCCGCGAAGTTTTGGGGAAGGCGCTACCCCGGTCCATCCCTTGCGCCCGCCAGGGAGGTCGAACATGCGGTATCGACCGTTAGGACAGACGGGATTGCACGTCTCCGCGCTCAGTTTTGGCGCATCGGCGCTGGGCGGCGTCTACGGAGAGGCTCCTGAAGCCGACAGCATTCGCGCGGTGCATGCCGCCCTCGACGCTGGCATTAATTATCTGGATGTCTCTCCGTACTATGGCCTGACCCGGGCGGAAACCGTGTTAGGCAAGGCGCTTCGAGGAGTGCCCCGGGATCGCTACGTTATCTCGACGAAGGCCGGACGCGATGGGCTCGATGCCTTCGACATGTCCCCACAACATCTTCAGCAGAGCCTAGAAGCGAGTCTGGTCCGCCTGGGCCTCGATTCCGTAGACATTCTCTTGTTGCACGATGTGGAGTTCGTTCCCTGGCGACAAGTGGTGGAGGAAAGCCTGCCGACCTTGCGCGATTTCCAACGTCAAGGCACCATTCGGTGGTATGGCCTCTCGGGATTTCCGCTCACGGTATTTAACCGTATCGTGGCCGAGCAGATTCCCGTGGACTTGATCTTATCCTATGGCCACTATGCCCTCCATGATAGGACCTTGCTCGATCTGCTACCGGCGTTGCAAGCGCGCCAGATTGGGGTCATCAACGCGTCCCCCTTCGGTATGGGATTGTTAACCGACCAGGGCCCCCCGGCTTGGCATCCCGCCCCCACGGTCATCCAACAGACTTGCCAGCAGATTGCCGCCTATTGCCGGACCCAGGGGCACTCCTTGGCGGAACTGGCCATTCAATTTGCCGTGAGCCAACCCACCCTAGCCACCACCCTGTTCAGTGCGTGCAATCCCACCGAGGTCGAACAGACCGTGCGGTGGGCGGAGGAACTCCCTGAAGAGGGGCTGTTGCAAGACGTGCTTACCCAATTGCAACCCATCCAAGGCCAAAGCTGGCCAAGTGGACTCCCCGAGTACGCGTCATTGTAATAAGAGGAGGATCATCTCATGCAAACCATCGTCTGCCGCCAACCGGGGGAACTTCGACGCCTCGAACGCGATCCTAACCAGATGGGCCCCGGCCAGGCCTTGATCCGCATTCGCCGTATCGGCGTATGTGGCACCGATTTTCATGCCTTTCAAGGCAACCAACCGTATTTTACCTATCCTCGGGTGTTGGGCCATGAACTCTCAGGGGTCATTGAAGCCATCGACCCAGACCACGGCCTCGGCCTTCAAATCGGCGATGTGGTCGCCATCGTGCCGTATCTCCACTGCGGCCAGTGCGTGGCCTGTCGTCAGGGCAAACCCAACTGTTGCGTGCATCTGGAGGTCTTCGGGGTGCATCGCGATGGCGGGATGCAGGAAACCCTCGCAGTGCCAACGACCCACCTAGTGAAAGCGGAGGGGTTGTCGCTCGACCAAGCCGCGATCTTAGAGCCGCTGAGCATTGGAGCCCATGCGGTCCGCCGCGCTGCACTGAACCCCGGTGAGGTTGCGTTAATTATCGGAGCGGGCCCGATTGGCCTCGGGGTCATGGCGTTGGCCCACCAGCGAGGGGCCAAGATTCTAGTCATCGACGGTGATGCCGACCGGTTGCGATTCGCTCAAACCTGGTGTCCCGTCGAAGCCGCCCTACCTGCCGGCGACCGCCCGGAAGACCAGCTGGCGTCCCTCACCGAAGGCGATTTGCCCTCGGTCGTGTTTGACGCCACCGGCAACGTGCAGTCAATGAGCCAGGCGGTGAGCTATGTGGCCCACGGCGGCCGTGTAGTCTATGTGGGCCTTAGCCAGGATAAGGTGTGCATCGCCGATCCCTTGTTTCACCAACGCGAAGTCACTCTGCTCGCCAGTCGCAATGCCACCCGGGAAGATTTCGCCACCGCGCATCAGGCGGTCCGCGAGGGCCAAATCGCTTCGGACGCCTACATCAGCCAGAAAATTCCCTGGGATGACCTAATTGAAGCCTTTCCGGCCTTGGTTGCGGGCCAACGGCAGCAGGTCAAAACGCTGATTGAACTCTAACCCAAGGGGTTCGCCCTTCAAGGAGGTACTGCGTGGAACCAAGATACTGGGATGCTCATCAACATTTTTGGCAGTTGGCACGTGGCGACTACGGTTGGTTGAAACCCACCGAGACCGTCTTATATCGGGACTTTCATCCCCATGATCTACGGCCGGCGCTGCTTGCCGCAGGGATTGCTCGCACTATTGTCGTCCAAGCCGCCCCGACGGTCGCCGAAACGCACTGGCTCTTGGATTTGGCTGAGTCCACGGATTTCATTGCGGGCGTGGTGGGTTGGGTGGATCTGACCGCTTCCCACTTCGCGGCGACGCTCGATGTTTTGCGCTCTTCGCCTTATTTCGTCGGAATCCGCCCGATGCTCCAAGATTTGCCAGACCCGCGATGGATTTTACAACCGCAAGTTCGCTCCAACCTAGCCTATTGCGCCGCCACCGGGGTTCGAGTCGATTGGTTGGTCACGCCCCGAGAACTACCCTGGGTGGCCGAGGTGGCGAGCCAGATTCCAGATTTATACCATATCGTCGATCACTTGGGCAAACCCTCGGGTCCGACGCCCGAGTGGACGTCAGCGCTAACCACGCTGGCCGCCCATCCCCGGGGTTACTGCAAAGTCTCGGGGTTGGGGACGCTGCCACCTATCCCGTCACCCCCGGACACCGCGTGGAAGCGGGAGATGGTCCATCGCGTTTGGGAATGGTTTGGCCCCGAACGCCTTGTTTTTGGTAGCGATTGGCCCGTGTGTTTGTCTGGGGGACTCTCCTACGCGGACACGGTGGCCTCGGTAAAGAGGCTATTGCCCTCCCAAGACCCCTCCCATGTGGCCGCGGTATTTGGACGAAACGCCCAAGCATTTTACGCTAAAGGAGGTGGGGCGCACCCGTAACCTCAAATCGGAGATCGATGGGCGGGTATCAAGGCTCAGACGCCGCGAACTCCTGGATTGCGAAGAAATCTCCGCAGGGCGATGGGGCGTCCGGGGGCACTAGTCCACGGATTCCCAATGATCGCTCTGATGTCTGGGAATGCTCGGTAAGACTCCGATGATTGACCTGGATAGCAGACGAGAGACTTGAGTCCTGAATCGTGGCCTAATACCGTGAGACCGAACCGTCGGGTGCATTCAGCCTAGCCGGGGGTCCAGTGATGTGAAAAAAGGAGGAAGACGGATGTCGTTATTACTCAACGAACCCTATCAGCCCACCTGGGAGTCTTTGCGCACCTTCCAGTGTCCCGAGTGGTACCGCGATGCCAAGTTGGGGATTTGGTCGCACTGGGGCCCGCAGTCGGTCCCCATGTACGGCGATTGGTACGCCCGCAATATGTACCTTGAGGGATCCGACCAGTATCGCTACCATTGGCGGGTGTATGGCCATCCTTCCGAGGTGGGTTATAAGGATATCATCAAGCAGTGGCACGCCGAATCGTTCGATCCGGAGGGGTTGATGGATCTCTACGTGGCTGCCGGTGCTCGCTATTTTACCGCCCAAGCTGCCCATCACGATCACTTTCACAACTGGAACAGTCGTCACCACCGGTGGAACGCTGTGAACATGGGACCTAAGAAAGATATCGTGGGCCTATGGCGTCAGGCGGCCTTGGATCGCGGGCTCAAATTTGGAGTGACGGAACACTTGGGGGCTGCCTTTACGTGGGGTCGGCCCAATAAAGGGGCCGATGCCACCGGTCCGTACGCCGGCGTGCCTTATGACGGCAACGACCCGGCCTTTGAAGACTTGTATTTACCCAATCGGGACGTCGCGCTCAGTCAGCACGTTGATCCCTGGTATACGAGCAATCCTGCGTGGCATGCTCAGTGGTTACAGTATATGGAAGACCTCATCGATCAGTACCAGCCCGACCTGCTTTATTCCGACGGCGGGGTTCCTTTTGACGACGTCGGACTCCAAGCGATTGCCCATCTCTATAACACCAGTGCACGCCTGCATGGAGGGGTCAACCAAGCGATCTACAACCAAAAGGACCGGGATCCGATGGTCTACCGGGTCGGAGTGCTCGACATCGAACGGAGTCAACTGCCGGCCATTCAGCCCGAGGTCTGGCAAACCGATACGTGTGTCGGTCATTGGTTCTATGACGTGCGCGCTGTCTACAAGACGGGCAAACAAGTGGCCGAAATTCTGGTGGATGTGGTCAGCAAAAATGGGAACCTCCTGCTCAATCTCCCCCAACGGCCGGATGGGACGCTTGATGCCGAATGTCAAGCCATTCTTCATCAAATGGCAGCGTGGACTTTGGTCAACGGGGAAGGGATTTATGGTACGCGCCCCTGGCAGGTGTCTGGCGAAGGTCCATCGTCGGTGGTCATTGACCACTTTCATGAAGAACCGGTCCCGTGGACCATTGAGGACTTTCGATTTACCCGAAAGGACTCCGTTGTGTATGCCTTTTTGATGAAATGGCCGGAAGGCGGGCATACCGTGGTGCGAAGTCTCGGGCTCTCGGCCGGGCGGGTGCAGCAGGTCGAACTGTTGGGATCTCAGGGGCCAATCAGTTTTCACCAAGAGGAGCGCGGGTTGGCGGTCGTGTTACCCAAAAATCGTCCGTGCGACTACACGCAATGCCTGAAAGTGACCTTAGCCTAGCCTAGGCTAAGGTCACGAGGTGACGGGAAGACTGGCTGAGGAGAGGAATACCGGGTCGGCCTTCCCGCCGCTTGGAATTGGTTGCCAGCTCTGGACCACCGGGAGTCTCGCCAGGTTCGTATGCACTTTCTTTCATGGCCTTGACGGTGGCGGATTGGAAGGTTTGATGGATGGCCCTTGCGACTCCATGCTCCTTCGCAGACCAGCAAAAGATCTTATGTTCCGATCCCTTTCGCTTGGTCACATCGTGGGGACAAGGCGGACCGGAACGTTAGAACTCTTCATGGTTCGTCAGGACCATCGAGTCGCAAGTCCCATCCACCAAATACCATTCGATCTTCACCGCCAAGGCCATGACAGAAGGAGCGGACGAACCTTAAGAAATGCAGGTGGAGAATTCGCATGTGAACTTTGCATCGTGTGGACTCCAACTGCGGTTAATTACTCTACCATAACGGCCATTTATTTGCCTTGGAACAGCCCAAAGGCGCGCAGTATATCTGTTGAACATCTCGCTATCACCTAGCTACGAGATGCAGGGAGTCGGACGTGCGTTGCTGTCCATGCGCATTTAATAGTAACTGTGATCAAGACCAGGTCAGACCGTCAGCGGACTCATTCCAGGAACGCGGAATCCCATCGAACTGAACGCGCATTAATAGAGGGTTAAGAGACCCTGATGGTCGTGCCCGCTAGGTTTGTTATACTATGGGCGACTCAAAAGTATCGCTTTATTGGGTCCGCGCACCGCACACTTTGACGGGAGCGCCAACCTGAGGTCCGGACTGAGGACTGGAATCTGCTAACTGATAGATCTGGAAAAAGACTATTTGCTCTAAGCCGCGAATGATTGAAGGACGCCTTAGTCGAGTCAATATGGTGGACTCCGACGACTGTTGAATGTAGATAACCGAGACCCCTGCGATTACTGATTTCACTGTTCCCATAAGGAGGGACTACAGATTGAATACTCAATATTATCGTTCATCGCATGGACAGCGCAGGGTACCGATCATCATTGCGATCCTGGTGGGTTTGGTTCTCATCGGGATCTTGTTGTTCAGCGTAATCCGTCGCGAGGACAACATTCGAGCCACATCTGTGGGCGCGGTGGTGCCTGTGGCGGTGTTAAAAAATCTAACGACCATAAGTCCCCATACATGGCAACGCCTCGGCACGGATCAAGCCACCCCGGCAGAAAAGCTCCTCCATTCTTCGACCACGGCTACGGTTTTGTACATAGGAGCGGAGGGGTGTCCCTTTTGCGCCGCCGAACGGTGGCCACTAATCGTGGCATTATCACGCTTTGGGCACTTCCGCGGCCTAACGTTAATGCGTTCGAACAGTGAAGACCAGCATCCCGACACCCCCACGTTTAGTTTTTTCCATGCGACGTACCAAAGTCCGTATATTCACGTTGCCCTCATGGAAACGGCCGGTCGGCAGTTGGGCCCCAATGGATTTTATCCGCCTTTAATGGCACTTTCCAAGACGCAAAGCGAAACGTTCCACCTCTATGACCGGCCACCCTATGTTCCCAAAGGTTATGCGGGGGCGATACCCTTTCTCCTGATTGGACATCGGTACCTTTGGATTGGGAGTTCCGTGTATCCTGCGTTGCTAGACCAACACAATTGGGTGGGTCTCAGTCAGGCGGTCTATTCGGGGATTGGGCAGGTCGGAAAGAGCATTTTGGTGAATGCGAACGCTCTAACATCAGCAATTTGCGCGACCGACGGCGGTCATCCGCGATCGGTCTGTCGATTGCTTAATCATTTCCCGCTGCCCACAGTCGCGGTGTCCTAACCATATGGTCGGCATTAAAGATTGATGCTCAACTTTCGCCGTTAGCGGTTTGAAAACGGCCACATCCGTTGGGCCGTTAAGCTTCTAGCCGTTGCCTGTGTGTAAGTGTACGGTCGCCGTGGTGCGGCTCGGTTCATACCGGCCGAGGCGCAGGATATCAAAGATTTGCTGTTGTACGGTTGAGCGTTGCGGGAGCACTCGCCGAATATGACCCGGAGCCATTTTCAAATAGATGGCCTCGATATCGGAGAGTTCCATGCGTAAAACGTCCGGGCTCATGTGGAGTTCGGCGGTGTCTAACGTTCTCGTCAGTAATTTCAGGACGAGGAGGGATAACACACAAATCAGCGCATAGACCCAAGTGTTGCTGTTCGTCCAATGTCGAATGAGTTGAATCCGGGGGCAATCCACCGCCTTGAGGAGCCGAAGGTCTCCTTCGATTTACGGCCTCTCGTGGTTGTATGCGGCGAGAATCTCTTGGACGGATCCACTGCGATCGGTGGCAAAGAGCGAGCGTTTGCCAAATTCCGCCCGTCGGAGCGCACGCGCCGGCTGATCGGCCCGCAAACGCAAGGTCCCGTCGGCCTCGATCGAGACCGGCTAATACCGACCTCCCTGGATCTGCTTTTGCAGGCGGGTCAACCCCAGGATTCGATCAGCTATGGATCCGCTGTTTCGATTGGCCCCATAAGTGGTCATTCGAATCTGCGCTTTGGCGATTTGACCGTGCGACTGGCAGGTACAGAAGCTTGCAGGTGAAAGTCCTCTACTGCAAATTACCCTATTCAAGTGGGATAGCCAAGATGGCAAGGTGTCCATAGTAATGTGGAATCTGGTGGGTCCGAGGCAAACGAGTGTGTTGTAACGAACTGTTAACTCGTGGTGGCTTGGCAGTGACGACCAACCTTCGGTAGGTGGTGAAGTCCTCTGTCGCGGAGGTTTTGGGTTCCCGCGTAAGCGGAGAGCGGAATGGGTGAACACCCCTGCGAGTCCTGTTGAGTGGTTAGGGATGGCGCGCTTGGAAAGGTTCTGTACTGACCCAGTGAGACCCTGTCTGGTCCGATGGTCGCCGAAGTAGGGCAATG
>DAHXNH010000318.1 GCA_027365485.1 Clostridiales bacterium | reverse complement strand
AGGGCATACAGAGTCCTCCCTTGCGCTTGTGCGGTTTGACAGGCGGCAACGGAAAAACTGCGGAATCCAGCCATGAGAATGCACTTCCTTTCTTAGTGAGATCGGTATTCGAGACATTAGGAAAAAACTCCTGCCGTGAATCGGAAAGAATGCTCGGATTTTAGGATTGGAGAGCGCTTATTTGAATGTCGAGCGCATCGCGTTCTTGCCAAGCGCGTTCGAGTGACTGACGGAGGTGATCGATTTCGTCGAGTAATAGCGGAGCGGCGACGCAGAGGGCCTGGGCGGCTCGACGTTGTTGGTCTTCGGCATCCAAGTGGCTGTGGAGATCGAAGCCAGTGGTTTGGAGCACGAGGCGTCGGCAGTGGGCGAGGAAATTGTCCGGGAAGCTTGAGCGCGTCATAGATCGGTCATTGCCTTTCGTGGTGGGAGTTATACACGGTGTGGAGGACCGTTCTGATCATCGGACGGTTGTCGAAGGGTAGCGAAACGCGCGGGGCGATTAAACGCTTTGCGTTGGCGTTGGTTGCGCCAGCGCCAGGGTTTAGTCGCATCATCAGCCCACCGTTCGACCCAAACATTTGCAAGGTAGCGTGGGCTTTGGACCATTGGATCCTTTCTCCTTCCATAGGCAACTGAGGATGGGGGTGTCGTTGAATCGATGGCGATTCATCAAAATCGTCGCGGTGACGAGAGACCCCATTGCTTTAGCAATGGGGTCAGTGCGACCTGCGGCGTGATCTGCCAGGGACTTGGGGGGGAAGCCCCGAGCTTGAGCTAAAGTCCTGGGTGGAGTCCCCGCTTACGAGGGGGAACGACCAGGAGGGAGAGGAGGTCCACTTGATCAAAATACACGTGGATAATCCATTGTTCCCCCGCAATGGTGACACACTGCAAGGGTTCGAGCGCAGGCTTCGCATAGCACGGGCGTATTCGTATTGTGCCAGGTACGTGGTTGCTGACAGGCCTGGCATTGGTACGCGGTGAAGGCTTGCCCAGCAAGGCCGCTGTCGAGATATTTACAGAAGCGACAGCATTGATTGGCTTGGCGTTGGGTAACGTGGGGATCTTCGGTATATTTTTGATAGCGGCGGTGGAGTTCACGATGACGATACGAAGCAGGATCTAAGGTGGTGAGTGTGGTGGAAATGTCGTGGCGACTTCCTTTCTGAAGAGGACCGACTATGACAGCGAGTGCTGGCCATCCAGGGAACGAGCCATTTGGAGCACGGCGGTTCGAAAACGGGCATACGTCAGGATGACGGCATTGAGTGGTGCATAAGCCTGGATATACGTGGCTCCCGGGAAGTCGGGATTCATCCCGATGATGCAGGGCAGATGGCGTGCGAGCGGCACCCCGATTTCGATGCGGGAGGCGTACGACGTCGGCTTAGCGGGATCCAGCCAGAACACTGCAGTGCGACTGTGCTGTAACGCTTGTCGCTCCCAGTCGACCTGGTGTAGATAGACGGGATTCTCCAGCGATTCACTGGGAAATTCCGACCGTTCGGGGGAAAACACCGTGAGCGTCGTGTCTTGCAGCGCATCGAGAAGATCTTGGCGCCAAAGATGAGACGGAGTGCAGCTACCACCCAGGAACACATCAGCGATCTGACTTGGACTATCGGCAGGCGTATAGAGAATCATGAAATCACCAACCTTTTTGGGGTAGGCCATCATCTTGCGATCAGAGGCCAAATAGGGGACGCGAGTTGTACTGTCGATTACCTTGTTGCAGCCTGCCGCACCATCCAGTCCGGGTCCGAGCGTAAGAAAGCGAGAACATCCGGCGGGGTACTGCGGTTTTTTGCGACACAGGACCGTAAAATCCAGTCGTTTGCCTGAGTGGTCTGAACGGCCCACGCTCGCAAACAGTGTTCTGGGATGTCAGGTCGTTCGGCGAGACGCGTGAGCACGATCAGTTCCGTCTTAGACGCGGTACCTAATGCTTCTAACACGGCCGTGGGGGTGGCAGGATTGAGCGCAACCCCCATTTGACACCAGAGCCCGGGATCGTGAGCTAAATCGGCCAATGCGTCACCGGGGGTGTGGGGGTTTAACGCCACCAGTTCGCGAACGGGATCCCAGGAATGTCGACTTAAGTGCCGGAGCGTGTCGGGATCGGCGTGAGCGTGTTGGGCGACCTGTTCCGGAAATTCGAGCGCAAGACGGGCTAGGATCTGGAACGGGGTGTTCGGATTGTTGACCACCGCGGTACGGACGGAAGGCGTCGGATCCACGCTCAAGATCTCAAGAATCGGAGAAGTCGCCTGATGATTGGCGGCCAGGGATTGGCGAACGGTAACCTCAGAATCATGGGCAAGGCAACGGGCGGTGTCATCGGCCAGGTGAGGATGGTGGGCCACGTGGGCTCGGAGGTTCGCGTCTTCTGTTTGTGCGAGCCTATCGAGCAGTGATGCATCGGCCTGAGGATGGGTAGCGATGAGGTCGTACAAGAAGGGATACCGGGGGCACTGCGTGAAACTGATGGCGAGCACGGTCGCCGTGGCCTGAGGATTGTGGGCCAGGCATTGGTGAAACCAGGGGTCGAAGGATACGCTGGCTAATCGTTCCACCACGGAACTGGGCGTGTGGGGATTTGCGGCCACGGCAGCACGCACCCATCGGTCGGGGTACGTGCTGAAGGTGCGCAACCGATGGGAATCGGTGGTGGTGCGGGCGATGGTGACTAGGTCCTCCGAGTTTCCCTGTGGGATTTTCTGTGGAGGGGTTGACGGGGCACTGAATCGTGCTAGATGACGGGCGGCTATGGTGCGGACCATCTCATCGGAATCCCTGAGGAAAGCGTCTAGGGTGTCGGGAGTCGTGTTGGGATGGCTGGCAATGAGCCGTCGAATCCCGGAATCGGGATCCTGGGCGAGCAGGGTTAACAGGTCCGGATCGGCGAAGGGATGGCGAGCAACAGATTCGGGGGTCGTGGGCATGACAAAGATTCCTTTCTAAAACAACGAGGGTGACAGTTCATCAGCAATCCGAGAGGGCGATTCAAGCGGAATCCGCTTATTCCTACGGCGGTCAACGG
>DAHXNH010000314.1 GCA_027365485.1 Clostridiales bacterium | reverse complement strand
AAATCTATACGGTTCGCTGGACCATCGAAGTGTTTTTCAAAGAAATGAAGCAGCACCTACGTCTTGGCCGCTGTCAATCTCGGGACTTTGATGCGCAAATCGCCCACGTCACCCTACGGTGTATCACCTACATCTTTCTAGCCTACCTTCGCCGGGTCGATGCCTACGAATCCTTAGGCCTCCTCTTCGAGGGGATTGTGGCCGAGTTGCGCGAGAAAACCGTGGCCAAACGCTTGTGGGCCTTATTTGAGGATCTCTTGCCGGCCGTCCTTAGCTCCGTCGCGGAGTCGGGCCCGATGGATCTCCAGCAATTTCAACAGTCGCCGCAATATGCTGCACTCAAAGAGCTGTTTGAGAAGTCCTTCTTAGGCAATCCACGGCGAAGTCTCGATATGGCCGGCTAAACGGCCAAAGTGGAATGTTGCTAAAGTCAAGCAGGCCAAGAGATTACGCGATCTCCGGTGCCAAATTTCGGCGTAATATGGGGGTGCGAAACTTAAGTATTTACATCAAACACCGAACAAGCCTCGTAGGATACTTGGTCAATCAACCGCTTACGCAATTGAATAGCCATCGGCCTTCCTCCTCTATTTGGCTCTATTTTGTCGACCGAGTCTTGTTCATAGCCAAACCACGAGTGCAAGAGGTGACATGCGACGCTCTGGCCATCAGACCGCTCGATCTCCTCGCCAGAAATCGCGTCATGGCCATGGGCTACCAGTCTGCCACCGAACCGTCGTCAGGATGTTCCCATATGGGGGTTTGCCAAGCGCCATCGTAACTCAACTCCTGCAAATGGTCCTCGTCGATCGTAAATCCCAGCCCCGGTCCCTCAGGTACTGCGATGTACCCATCGACGATAGAAAAGGGCTCAGTCAGATACCCTTGACCGCAATGAACCTGTTCCTGAGCCAAAAAGTTAGGCACCGTAGCCACTAAATTCAAACTGGCAGCCAGATTAATAGGCCCCAAGGGATTGTGCGGAGCAAAGGCCACAAAATACGTTTCCGCCATGGCCGCAATTTTCTTTCCTTCAAAAATCCCTCCGCAATGCGCCAAATCGGGTTGGACCACGGCCACGGCACGTTTCTCTAGCACTTCCCGAAATCCCCACTTCGCGAAAAGGCGCTCACCACTGGCAATCGGTATCGAAGTCGAGCGCGCCACCTGAGCCAACGCGTCCACATTCTCAGGCAGACAGGGTTCTTCGATGAACAGTGGTCGAATCTGAGCCGACTCGATGGCCCGGGCCAAGGTCACGGCCAGTGCGGGTCCGACCCGGCCATGAAAATCAATGGCGAGATCAATCGAAGGCCCTAGAGCCTGGCGAATGACACTAAGCCGCTCGATTTGGCCATCAATATACGCTGGGGATTCCAATACCCGTGCGGGACCCGAGATCGACGTTTTGACGGCCGTGAATCCCGACCGCGCCGCCTCTTTAGCCGAGGCTACCACCTCCTCCTCCGTCTCTCCACCGATGTGGCGATAGACCCGTACCCGTTCGCGCACAGCCCCCCCCAACAGTTGTGACACCGGTACCCCCAGCCACTTGCCGACGATATCCCACAACGCCTGTTCAATCCCGCTAATGGCGCTCATCAAAATCGGCCCGCCGCGATAGAAGGCATGCCGATACATGCCCTGCCACAACCTTTCAATTTGCCGCGGATCCTTTCCCAACAACTCCGGCAAAAGTTCCTCAACGGCCATAGCTACGGTACGTGAACGCCCTTCTAAATTGGCCTCCCCCCACCCCACCACACCTTCATCAGTACTCACTCGAACAAACGACCAGCGCGGCCGCAAATGAATCACTTTCACCTCAGAAATCTTCACGGGATATCCTGCCTCCTTGGTTTGGTCAAAATCCTTTCATAATAAGTCGCCCATCGACCTCTCATTCATTCGACTGCCAACAGCCATGCGCATCCTCAATGGCCCTTAGCGTCTGCTCTCCGACGGTGGGCTGAGCGTGAGCCGGTGGCCATACCCCGGCGCAATGAAGGTGAGTTCAGGCCAACGCTCTCGCACCACTCGAGCGGCCAGGCCAATATCTCCCGAATTATTCGGCATAGCATCGTAATGCATCGGAATCACGGTCCTCGCTCCAATCTCGGCTGCGAGTTCAACGGCTTCCCGTTCGGTTAAATTCCCCACGATATCCGCTTGTTCTCTAAAAAAATCTCGACCATTAATTGGCAGCAAAGCAACCTGAATGCTTTCTTGGGGGAGGCGATCAATCATTCCAGGATAACAGACCGTGTCACCGCTGTGATAAATGACCACCCCGTCCAGGGTCAAGCAATAGCCTAAAACCTGACCTTGCGATTCGCCAAAGCCATAACCATCTTTTACGTGGCGACCATGGGCACTGCGCACTGGCATCACACGCACCGTCCCCAACTGAAAGCCGAGATCAGGCACTGCGGTGACCACTCGGTCCGTTCGAAATCCACGACCTAAAGCCATATTCTTCATGGGCTCAGGAATTACGACCCCCATCTGGGGCCACAATGCGTGCAATTCAGCCAACGCCGGTCCATCCCAGTGATCAGCATGCTCGTGCGTCACCAAAGCCCAATCGATCCGCCCCAATGCACCCACCCCGATCGGAGAAGGAATGCGGCCTTTTAAGGGGCTCAGAAACAAATCGATCACCATCCGGGTCTGATCAGTTTCCAACAAGAATCCCGCTTGTCCTAACCAGGTCAGTGCACCCATTTTTCACCCACCTTCGTATGAAATTCTCCCTCTGCCTGGCTACGCCGAGGCGGGGGGTTCTGGATTCGTTCCCAGAAATTTGCATCATACCATTACGCTTAGTTTGGGTCCCGGGTTTATTACGTCGCGAGTGTCGACGGAGTGCTTGGTCGAGAATGTTGCCAACCGGTTAAGGTCCGTCGAAAAACTGGCGCACGATCCCCTCGGGTGTGATGAGATTAGGAGGGCCGACCACCCGAGAGGTGCTACGTTCCTGGAATCCTGTCGCCATCGTCGCGAATGCCAGGCTTCCTCTTTTACCGCGTTCTTGGATCAGATCCTCGTCAGCGCCTGGACGGCCATCACGCCAACAGTCCGTCGCCCTTCCACAAAAATAGTCTCCGCGGCCATCCTTCCTGGCGATTGGCCAAGAAAGTCAGCATGCTAATCCACGTGAATCTTCTCCATGACGGTATTCCGAAAAGGGATCCCGACCGGGCTGAGCATTGAAAAAAGCGGAACGGCCACGATTTCTCAAAGTTCGGCAAACTGAGGCGACCAATCGTCCGTCCTAACAACATTCCTCGTCGGCTCGATACGTTAGTACGTGACCCCACCGCTCGCGCCGAACCGCAACCTGTGCCCCCACAGGGTCGCACGAATTTCCGTCAGCAGTCCTTTACGGTGGGGACGATCAAACTGCCCATCGGGTTCATTGGCCTCTTGTCGGTTTAGTCTCGAACTATCCCTGCTCGCCCGTTCCGGTCAGAGCAACGCCTTGGCTAAAGTAGCGTTGCAACAATAGGAAGACGATCAAAGGAGGAATGGAGGTGACAAAAGCGGCAGCCATGTTCTGACCTGGATTGGAACTCGGCGAGAAGACCAAAAACAGCGGCAATGTGTACCGAGACTGGGAGTGAATCAGAATGAGCGGCATCAACAGGTTGTTCCATTGTGAGAAAAACGAAAAGATCGCTACCACGCCCAATACTGGCGTCGCCATGGGCACGACCACCTGGAAGAACGTGCGCCATTCTGAAGCTCCATCCAACCGTGCGGCTTCCAAAGTCGAATCGGGCAAGCCCAGCATGTACTGACGAATCAAGAAAACACTGCCTGCACTGCCAATCCAAGAAATAATGAGAGAGGTACGGGTGTCGAGCAGCCCAAGGTGTTTAATGATCAGAAAGTCTGGAATGAGATAAATCTGAAAGGGGATCATCATACTCGACAAGAAGAGGTAAAAGATCAGTGTGCGTCCCGGAAATCGGTGTTTGGCCAACGCGTATCCGGCAAGCCCGTTGACGAGTACTTGAAGAATAGACGTCACCACGGTAATGTAGACCGTATTAAAAAACGGTTGCAAAAACGTGCCACTCAGTACGTAGCGCAAATTGCTTAACGTATAAATCTTAGCAAATAGCGTCGGGGGATATTGGTAAATTTCGTACGTCGGCTTAAAGATGGTAATCAACAACCAGACTAACGGAAAGGCGGTGATACAAGCCAATAAAATGGCGATCACATACAGCCAGAAATAGCGTACACTCCGGCCAAAAACCTTGCGGCGTTGATTTTGTCGTCGGCGAATCGCCGCTTCCTGTTGCCCGTTTGCCTGGGGGCGGGACGACCGTAACGAATCCACATTATTTGCCAAGAGCCTGGCCTCCTTGTCCGTAGCGCATCGCCAGCACGGTGAGCACCAGAATCACCGAGAGCATGAGAAACGCGATCGCTGAGGAGTAACCGAACTGCAAATAGGAGAAAGCCTTCTCGTAGATCAGCGGCACTAACGTCAGACCGGAGTTTAACGGCCCAAACTGCTGTCCGGTTCCTAGCGACCCGATGACAAACAGTGACTCAAAGACCTGGAATGATCCGATCATTCCCGTAATCACGACGTACATCAGCGTGAGCCGAATCTGAGGTAAGGTAATGTACCAGGTCGCCTTAAGGCCCACAGCTCCGTCCAGTTTGCCCGCATCGTAAAATTCTTGATTCACGCCCCGTAATCCGGCAGAAAAGATGACCATGCCAGGACCCCACCCCGTCAGCATTCCTGAAAAGATGACAAAAACCAAAAAGAGCCCAGGACCGGTAAAATTTAAACCGGCCGCAAACCCAATATCGTGAAGGACCACCGACAAAATAGACTTCGAGCCAAAGCTGATCAAAAAGGCCCACAAAACCCCCATCGCGATGCTCGAAAGCGCCGAAGGCAAATAGTAGATGAAACGAAAGAGTCCTTGCCCCCAGGGTAAGGCATTAATCAGAAAGGCGGCCGACAAGGAGATCAGAATCCCTAACGGAACCGCCACCACAAACCACACAGTATGCCGCACGGCTAACCAGAAGAGCGAGGAGTGAAACAGTGCGTGCGCATAGTTTGCCCCACCCACGAAATGAGCCGGAGTGATCAAGTTATAGTTGGTAAAACTCAATCCGAATGACCAAAAAACGGGGATTAAGTTGAAGACAATGAACGAGAGCATCATGGGCAGTAAGAACACATAGGGGAGGACGGGGACCTTATGCCCCGTCCTTTTTGCGTTCTTCATCGGCCCACCTTGTTGTGTGGCTACCACGAAAGAATCCCCCTTTAGCAACCAATCCGAAACTGTATGACGGCTATCCGACCTGGTTAATCCCCGTCTGCAACGCCACCTGCGCCTGCTTAAGGAGGTTCACATCACCCGCCAACGTAGCCTTAGGGAGAACCATCTTGTCAAAGTCATTCTGGATATTCTGCCACGTGTTCCCCAGTCCAAGAATTTGGGCGGCCGTAACTTTGGTTCGAGCTTGTACACCAATCGAGTTCAGCACCGAAAGGCGCATGGTCTTCAGGTCGGTGCTGGTCAGTCCGGGCACCTTAAGCCCGTTCCAAGCCGCCATATTGGCCACCGTATAGAGCGTTGCGGTCTTGGTGTCGAATTGCTCACTGATGGAGCGTTGGACTGGGGCGCTCCAGAAGTCGGCCAAGAGACTGGTCTCTTCGCGATTCACGGACAGCCCATGATTAAACGCGGCCACTGACGTACCCCCGGTCCAAGTGTAATCTCCCTTGGGACCCGCCGGAAACGGCAACACTTCCCAGTGGTTCAAGGGAAAATGAGGAACTTGGGTAATGTTGGCAAAGAAACCTGCACCTTGCAACTGAATGGGATACGTTCCCTTGGCAAAGAGGTCGGCCATCGTCTGCGATGGCCCCGTGCTGGTTGAGACGCCGTCCGTCACATAAGGCGCCAAGTACGCTTTCAAGGCGGCCTGACCCGCCGGCGATGCCATGACCACATGGTTCCCGCCAGGAGAATAGACCTGACCGCCGTATGAGAAGAGCGTCGCGTACCAATCCCACTCGGAGTCGCCCGTCCCGGCGTAATTGAGTTTCGCCTTCAACAAACCCGGAATATCTTTGGTATCCAGCACCTGCCAAGACGTCGGCAACGGCAAGCCCAGCTTTTTTAACTCGAAGGAGTTCACATACGTCAGCTCTGGGGACGCACTCTCCAACGCGCCATAGACTTGTCCTCCGAGCACGGTATTCCCTGCAGCCAACTTGCCAGGCTCTTCCTTCTTGATGTAGTTAGCCAAGGAGGGATCCACGCTGGAAATATTCACCGCCAGATGGTCGAGAGCGTAAATGTCCGGGTAGCCCTGCGAAGTCACCATCAGATTGGGTAACGTTCCCGAAGCAATGGCGGTATCCACCTGGGTGGTAAAGTCGGAACTCGAAACCGGGGTGACCGTGACGGTCGTATGGTGGGCTTTGGCCCACGGCTTCAATAAGGATTGGACAATCTGAGCTTGGGTATCCGTGGCCCCCATATACCAAAAGGTCATGGGTCTCGATGCCATCGCCGGTGCTGCCAAAGCCACGTTCCCTAAGCTAACCGCCAACAAGCCGACGCTCGCACCTAACGCAACCATCAACTGCAATGTCTTAGGCTTCCGAAGCTGGATGTTCTTCATAGAGTACCCCTCCTATTATCAATCGCGGCCACCAATTCGATGTAGGGTTGTGCTCGAAATCTATGGTTATTGTACTTGGGATACCAAAACAATGCAATCCTCTCTTTACTATACCTTTAATCACTGTTGTCCGAATGGTCGCTGCATTTTGGTCTTACCACGCCGCCTGATCTAGCTGTTTAACTTCGCTACGCCGTGCCAACAGAGCCTGGACGCGACCACGCTCTCCTTTGGACAACGGCAGCAACGGAGGAGCCATAGAGAGTTCCACCGCTAAAATCCATCCCACTGCCGCTTTCCACAATCTCACTCCGCCTCCTTGTCGCGCCATCGTCTCTAATTCTGCGATCAACTCCCGATTCTCATAGCCGTCAATCCGGTCCGGAGTGAAAACAGCTACGTCCCACAATCCCCGCACCTCTTTCGGCAGGATGTTGGCTACGGCACAAATAGTCCCGTCGCCTTTGGCTGCCAAACATTGATCCAACGGCCCGGCAAACCCGATCCAACAACGAAAGTCCGAAGACTGCACGGCCTGCCGCACCGAACGAAAATATTCCAGATCACCTCCGCTGTCTTTAATCCCGACCACCCGAGGGTCCTTAGCCAAACGCGCCACCACCTCGGGCGCGATGGGGTTATGGGTTCGACTGGGAATATGGTACAAAACCACCGGGAAATCGCACGTTTCGACCAGATTGACGTAGAATCGCTCAATTTCTTGGGGATCGAGCTTTTCGTAGTAAGGCGGCGCGACCACGACGGCATCTGCTCCTAAGTCCTTGGCTTGACGCACGCCATCGACCGCTTCTTCCCACCGGCACTCCTCGATCCCGGCTAGCACCGCAATTCTGCCCCGCACCGCTTCGGCCACGGTCACCAAGCCTCGATAACGGACTCGCTGAGGCAAAAACGCTCCCTCTCCGGTGGTCCCCCCAAACACCACGCCGTGCACCCCACCCCGAATCCCCTCTTCAACCAACCACCGAAGGGCTCGTTCACTAAGCTCGCCTCGTTCGTCCAACGGCGTAATCAGCGCCGTCAACACACCACGCGGTATCATCTCGACTCCTCCGTCGCCACTAAATGGCCTTTTATTGTACCAGTAGTAAAATATTTAACTCGTAGTATAGTCAATTATTAGCAGTGTCGTCAATCAAAAACCGTTATTTTTTACTGGCAATATATTTAAGTGCATCGTTCTCGTTCTCTTTAGACGCGGCCACATCCCGACTAGCCTTCCCGATGTCACTCCGATCGGCAAATAAAGACTAAACGGATGGGGAGATCTGACTGGACGGCCTCCGATCAATGCATTGAGATGGCATTGGCCATCGAGTGGCGCCCCGATCCCGCGATCCTTATACCAGGGACTTTCCCGTTCGGTCCCTAATATCGGCAAAAAATGTGCGCGTCAGAATTCATCCTCGCGAAAATTTGAGAAATCGGCTAAGATTTCTATAGAATCTTTCGGATAAGGATGGCGATCAACAAGATGGAGGAGAGTACCGGGCCCAAGGGAGCCCACTCAACCACAGTCGACAAGGCAATCAGCGTAATACAATACTTGGCTGAACACCCGGAAGGAGTCGGGGTGAATGCGTTGTGCCGCGA
>DAHXNH010000093.1 GCA_027365485.1 Clostridiales bacterium | reverse complement strand
CCAGATTGTTCACGCCCAGGTCCACCGTGGTCAAGGGAGATCCGGGTTCTCGGCCAACTGATCCTGGGCCCGTTTGACCCGAATCGGGGTATACTGCGCGCGGGTCATAGTTTTCGTTTTTGAGAGAACGCCATCGTGTTGAAAAACCATGGTGCAGCAAAGTGTTGAGACGCCGACAGCCTTGGCATCAAACCGTCAAATATGACCCGCGCGCAGTATAGCGAGGGGGATGTGGAACCGCCAGTGTTTACCGTCATGGAAGAGGGTGCCCGATTCCATCACCGGGATTTCTTCCCGTTGCTTGCCTTCGGTGGTCAGGAAGGTCTTGGCTTCCTCTTCTCGGCCGGCTTTCTTCATGGCAAGGACCTCGGCCCGCACCCCCTTCAATCGTGCCGCCTCGACTTCTGCTGTGGAAAGCAAAGCCCGCTGGTAGGGAGCAATGGCCACCGGGTACTCCTGGAATCGCCAGGATCGGCCATTCCAGACCTTCACCCGTAGGAAGGAACGGGCTTCCCCCCGCACCAGGATGCCCATACCCTGGTAGAGGGTGACGGGCATGGAACGGACTGCTGGAATGGCAGGAGCCTTTCCCCGACGGCTCTCGGGAAGGGCTTCCCATCGTTTGTGGTGGGATCGGTAACTCTTGGCCATACCGGTAGCGCGGTTGATGGCGGCACGGCGGAATACCACCGGAGCATCTTCCGCGCCGGGAATGGTGGAGAGGGGATAGGCGGGCGCAGGGTGCTTTTCGGTGACCACGGTAGCGGCTTCCAGCCGGGTGAGGATGTCCTTACTGGTGGGGCACGTTTAGAAAGGATTTCCCCGGTTTGGAGGTCCACATCAACGACCTTATCCCAGAAAGAGGCGTGGGTCAGCAGGATGTTCAGGTAGAAACCGACCAGATTCGTGAACAGGGCTTCGGTGGACTCTAAAGCCTCCAGTTTGCCAGAGTTTGCCTCAAGGAGTGGCAGGATTAGGGTTTTCATCGCGGTCGCCAAAGGGTTGTTCACCTCCTTTCTCGTGGTGTTCGTGAATGGTATCCGTGATTTTCTTCCGAAACCCCTGACTTCTTCTGCCGTATAGCCTGGCGGAGAAAACGGTCAGGATGGTGATCATGTCACGGGTCAGTGCTTCCTCGAAAGACACCGGAGGCATATCCCGCACAATTTCCACCCGGACGCCGAAGGCCCGGAGATATTCGGTGAGGTACCGGTAGCCGAACCGGGCCAATCGATCCGGGAGTTCGATGAGGAGCACATCGAAGCCCCGTTTCTCCGCGAGTCGCAGCACCCGCCAGAGGCCACGCCGTTTGTCATTGATGCCGGAAGCCTGTTCGGCCACCACCAACACGGGATCATATCCGCGTTTTGGGGTTCTTCAAGGAGTCGATCCCGTTGCCGATCCAGGTTGCCATCATGGGCCTGCTTTGCAGAGGATACCCTGGCGTAAACCACACACCGAGTACCGAATCCGACACGGCGTTTGGTAAGAAGACGCATCACCTCATCGGCGCGATAGCGGCGATACCGGGTGGGGGTCCGCTCCGATTGGATGATTTTTGCTGCTTCCCATCGCCGCAGAGTCTTGGGGGTTACGCCCAAAACCTTTGCCGCCTTGCCGATGGATAGATATTCTTTCATGTCCATAGATTACGACTAAAGGGCAAAGAAAGACAAGGGGTTATGTTGGTCGCTGAATTCAGCGTAGTGATCGGGTGTTTTGGCTTCTGCCGTTATCCCGAGGAGCACCTACTGCGCCAGCGACCCTACGGATTATCTTGGACGGCCAGGCGGCCGTCGGCTTCCGACTGGGAGAAGGGCCAGGAGCGGTGCCTCCGCACCCCGCTAACAAAGCGAGAATGGCGGCGGCAGAAGCGGCTCTGCCCAGTACGCTCTTCATCACCCATCTACCAATCAATGCCTCACTGCCTTTTTTGGGTTCGGATCATGGCCGCAAGATCGTCTAGACCCGATCGCGGCCGTCTAATGCTCGACCGGGATCGAGCCATCGGTTAACATGACCCACCTATTTTTCACCAACCGGCTCGGTTCATGCATCTAAAAAAACGGCGACCCTAAAGTACAGGGCCACCGTTTGAAACCACCATGCTCTCAAAAGAGAAGCGTACGGTTCACGATGCCAGTTTCTCTAGGCTAGGGGAGGCTCAGCCAGAGGTTTCCCCTAACCGTTCTTTCAATCGATTTAATTCACTCCCCAGTTGGTGCATTTCCCCCTCGGCCATGCCCAAAAACTGAGACAATTCCGACTGGCGGTCCACATCGACGGCCATCAAATGGCGAAGCTCATTGTAAATATCCAAGACCTGGTCGACCTCTTCCCGAAGATGTTTGACTCGGTCTTGGATTTGCGTGCGCTCTGCCCGTACTTGGTCATCTCGGACCCAGGGCTCCAACATCATCAGCAACCGCCCATCGTCCGTTGAAATCCGAATTTGTACCTCGCCAGACCCTAATCCGCGCGCGGCCTCGATCCAGGTATAAGGATCGGGAACCGGCACTCCACGAATATATCCTTGCCAAGGTGCCATGGGCAGCTCAATGCGACGATGGGCCGAAATCGTCATGGCCAATTCCCCTGTCTCCGTAATCTGTCGAACAAATCGAGCGCGCTCCGGGCGCGCCAATAGATGTCCTACAACAACTTGGATGGCGGGAATGTTCGAACTAATCCGACCTAAATAAATAAGAATTTTTTCAATCCCTTCGTTCATCTCGCATCCCGCCTCCTTCGGCGCTACAATCAAGGGAATACTACCACAACTGAGCATCGTCTGCTCTACCCCTGCGCTGCGTGATAGGTATCCAGGCAGCAAATGCGAGGTGAGGCGACGCTCGCCACAGCCCGAGGCAATCTAAGAGGAGCCAGGAATGCCCACAACGGCGGTTTACGGCGGAATGATGTCCGGTACCTCCCTCGATGGCTTAGACGGCGTCATCGTCGATCTGGGCCAGCATCCTCCCCAGATTTTAGCCCAAGCGCACCAACGCTGGCCATCGGACCTAGTTCGGCGGTTAATGCAGGCAGCCGACGGGCGAGAGGTCACCACGGCCGAGGTCCTGCAAATGAGCCAAGAGGTTTCGGAAAGCCACGTCCAACTCGGTCAAGCACTCCTCTGTGAGGTGACGCGAAGCTCCGTCGCCGCCGTCGGCATGCATGGTCAAACCGTGTGGCATCAACCTCCGAAGGGAGGTGTACTGGGCTATAGCCTGCAACTGGGGTCCGCGTCCTGGGTGGCTGCCCGACTTGGCATTCGTGTCATCTCGGACTTTCGTCTTGCCGACATGGCTCTCGGTGGTCAGGGTGCCCCTTTAGCTCCGTATGCCCACCTTAGATTATTTTCTCATCCGTCCGAGGTTCGAGCAGTGCTAAATCTTGGCGGCATTGCTAACCTCACCGGTCTTCTTCCTGGTCAGCCGGTTTGGGCATCGGACGTTGGTCCCGCCAATATGTTGATGGATGACCTAGCTCGCCACTATTCGCAAGGGGTGTTTGACTATGACCCCGAAGGAATGCACGCCGCTCGCGGA
The DNA here is from genome assembly GCA_027365485.1 of Clostridiales bacterium. Classification (GTDB taxonomy): domain Bacteria; phylum Bacillota; class Sulfobacillia; order Sulfobacillales; family Sulfobacillaceae; genus JAMCVM01. Next base: position 5,448 of record DAHXNH010000093.1, on the reverse strand, counting down.
AAGAATCACCCCGAACTGCTCACGCACCTGTTAGCCGATGACTTCTTCGCCCTTCCCTTTCCCAAGTCGACCGGACGTGAACGATTTGGCGGCGATTTCACTCGAATTCTGCACACGCTGACTTGGGACGACGCCAGTCACACCGCAGGTCGATTGACCGTTGAAGGAATTGCACGGGCGATTCGGTCCCTGCCCGCTCTGCCCGTGCGCCTCATTGTAGCCGGTGGCGGGGTCCACAACGCGTGGCTGATGGACCAATTAACCCGGGCATTGTTCCCCGTCGCGGTGGAATCTTCCGCCGCTTACGGGGTCGATCCCCTCCACCTAGAGGCTATAGCCTTCGCCCTCTTAGCTCAAGCCCGCCTCAACGGCCAGTGTGCGAATCTACCTTCGGTCACCGGCGCCAGAGCATCTACGATGTTAGGCGTCGTCGCCGATGGCCGGGTTACTTCTTGAAGTGAAGCAAACCGAGGTTGAACTTTGCCCCCTTGGGGCATACCCTAAAATATCCAGTGCAACAATTTTTTGGGTTCGGCTTGGGCACAATTTTTCCTAAAATCCTCGTCTGGTGGCCGATAGCGGCAATTGTGGATCCCATCTCCTCTGTCTTTCGCCGACCAAGAGGCAGGAAAACGTCTCCGATTGGCGAATAATTATATGACCACGCTAGTTACCGCCACTCAGGCAGGTATTTGCCATATACTGGGATAGGGTGGTGGAGGCGATAGTTCCCGGGATACGATATGAAGGGAGATGGCGGCCAGATGAAAACGTTGACTGCAGGCGAGATGAGGGCGTTGATTGTGCTCTTGGGCGACGAGGATATTAAAACGGCGCAAATTGCACGCAATGCGTTATTAGAGGCGCGCCGTCAAGCAGAACCATTTTTAGAAGAGGCTCGCACCTCCCCTGATCCGCACGTGCGGACGCGAGTATACAGCATCTTGGAGCGGTTGCGTTTAGACGACTTGGCCAAGCAATTTAGCGAATTTGCCGCTTCTTCATCCGCATGGCTCAATTTAGAAGAGGGCGCATTTCTCATCGCTGAATCCGAGTATCCGACCATTAATCGAGCCCACTATCAAGGCGTCCTGGAACAGATGGTCCGTCAATTCCGGGAGCGTATTGAAAGCGATACCGATTCACCGATTAGTGGGCGTGAATTAGTCATCGCATTCAACGATTTCTTCTTTAACGAATTGGGATTTAGCGGCAATCAAGACGACTACCCAAACCCGGATAATATCTACTTGAACCAAGTTCTCGATCGTCGTCTCGGAATCCCCATCAGTCTCTCCACCGTGTACTTACTGCTCGCCGAACGTCTGCGCATTCCGGTGGTGGGGATTGGCATGCCTGGCCATTTCCTCTTGCAGTATAATGACAGTCTGTTCATCGACGCCTTCCACAAGGGCCAGTTGCTCAATCGCAGCGAGTGTGTTCAGTTCTTGATGACCAATGGCTTCGGCTTCCATCCGGCCTATCTTAGCCCGACGCCCACTAGGTTCATGTTGGTTCGAATGCTCACGCTGCTAATCCAAACGTACAGCGTACGCGATCCCGAACGTGCCGATCTTTTAGCCGGATTCCGCGATATCCTCACCCACAGCTATGCCAAAGTCTAACCCCATGCGGACGAGGGCTGATCAAAGTTTTTGTGCATGGTAAAGTAAGGACGCGACTTGTCTGGTTATTCTTCGGCGTAAATCATTTTTATCGTCATGCCTCCATCCACCACCAGGTTGGCGCCGTTGATGAAGTCATTGCTGGGATCCACTAAAAACCTGACCGCACGAGCGATATCGGGAGGCGATCCCGCGCGGCCGCTAGGATGCTGTTGGTGATCTTCCTCCGTCAGCTCGGGCTGGTGGCGCTTGGCCAGTTTTTGCCACGGCTTAGCCACAATCCAGCCTGGCGAGATGGCATTCACTCGAATGCGGTCTTTGGCCAAGCTGACTGCGAGCGCATGGGTGAGTGCTAAGAGGCCCCCCTTGGAGGCGGAATACGCTTCCGTATTCGGTTCCGACATGAGCGCCCGGGTGGAAGCTATCTGCACTACTGCCGCTCCTCGGCTAGCTTGCAAGAGCGGCAGCAAGGTCTTGACCATCCAATACGCGCCGGTTAAATTGACCGCGATGACCCGTTGCCACTCATCGAACGTCGCTTCGGCGAGAGGGTGTCGAAATCCAATTCCAGCATTATTCACCAAAGCCGTTACGCGATCGCTGCGATCGTGAATCCAATCAAAGAATGCGGCAAGATCTCGGGGCTCCGAAACATCTGCGGCAAATTGCCATACCGAATCGGGAAGTTCCGATAGCGCCTCTTGATCGCAATCGACAGCCACTGGCTGCCAGCCCTTCTCCTGATCAAACAGGTCAACGATCGAGCGGCCAATGCCCTGGGCGCCGCCGGTTACCACAATGATTCGATCCCCGAAAGCCATCTCTTCGTCTCCTCTACTGGATTTGGATATGTTCGCTAGTGCATGTCTTTAAGGGGGAGACTATCGCAAACCGCTCCTCTTCGCAACTTCAATCCGCGCTGTTCGACCCCAATCCGACGGAATTTGTCTAAACTCGGGCAAGCGTTGGATCCGTCGGTTGCTCCAGATTAAGACTCTATGGTATGGTGGATTCACTAGCGTAGGGCTAGACATTTTTGGTTGACCTTTTATAATCGGGCACCCGCCCTTGTTTACGGAGGCTGATTCAGGTATGGATCGATTTGACGTAACGATCATAGGAGGGGGCCCGGTAGGGTTATTCGGTGCCGCATTAGCCAGTTTGCACGGTATGAAAACCAAGTTAATTGAAAGCCTTCCCCTACTCGGTGGCCAGCTTTATACGCTTTATCCCGAAAAGTACGTATACGATGTGGCTGGCTTCCCCAAGATCTTAGCCAAAGATTTAGCCGAGCAACTGATTGATCAAGCGCTACGCTACCATCCTACCGTATGTACCAACCAGACCGTAGAGGATCTGGAAATGCTGGATGACGGTGCATATCGGGTCCACACCTCGAGCGAAGTCCACGAAACTCGAACGATTATCATCACCAGTGGGCTCGGCTCATTTATTCCCAGAAAACTGCCTCCGCCCAGCGCGGAGATGTACATTGACCGCGGAATTTATTATTTTGTTCCGGCCATGAGCCATTTTCAGGGCCAACGGGTGGTCGTTGTCGGTGGCGGTGATTCTGCCCTGGACTGGGCGTTGGCTATCGCTGAAGCCGCTTCCCAGGTCACTCTGGTTCATCGACGGGGAGATTTTCGTGGTCAACAAGAGACTGTGCGCCAGTTGCAGGAACATCCTAGAGTGAGCATTCGCACGTTTTCCGAATGCATTGACTTTCAAGGCAGTACCCGTCTAGAATCGGTCGTCCTAATCGACCATCGCGACAAAACTACGCATGTGCTGGTCGCGGACGCAGTCGTCGCCGCGCTTGGGTTTCTTCCCGATTTGGGAGCGCTCAAGAACTGGGGCTTGGATTTAGAGGGATCGTCCATCACCGTCGACGGTCCCATGAGGACCAATCGCCCCGGCATCTATGCCGCCGGGGATGTGGTCGCCTACGAAGGCAAGGAAAAACTTATCGCCACCGGATTTGGAGAAATTGGGAATGCCCTCGGCCATATTCGCGGTTACCTCGATCCGAAAAAGCGTGGGGGCCTGCCTCACAGCAGCAACATTAAAATTGAAAGCCCCTAAACCGAGGCGGGTTCTCTCGGTCGCACTCTTTCATTGAAATGAGGACAAAATATGACCATCCAAGAACATCTAAGTCGCATCCAAAATGAGTTTTCTGGTCGCTACGCCCTGTTCGCCGAGCACTTAAGCACGGGAGAAATCGTGCAGTTTGGCACCATGGTCCCAATGGAGACCGCCTCAACTATTAAACTTCCCATCCTGGTAGAGGCCCTGCGCCAGGTGGAGCACGGCCAGCTGGACCTCAAGTCGTTGGTGGAACTCGACTCCGCCGATCTCGTCGAAGGCTCGGGCGTATTACAAACCCTAACTTTAGGACTGCAGTTGTCGCTTCTCGACGTGCTTCGATTAATGATTACGGTGAGTGACAATGTGGCAACCAACATGGTGCTACGCATCATTGGCCTGTCTTCGGTCAATCATGCCATGCACGCCTTAGGGTTGCGCGATACCGAAATCAAAAAGCGGATCGATTTCTCTTTGCCCGGACCAATCGGGCTCTCGACCCCCTACGACCTAGCTCTGCTCCTGAAGGGCATCTATCAGCGGACGTTGATTAGTCCAAAAGCGTCCGAAATCATGTACCAAATCCTTACTCAGCAACAGTACAACACCATCCTCACTCGTTACTTGCCCTATGATTTATTGAACCATGACGACGATGAACCGCCGGTTCGAGTCGCAAGCAAGAGTGGGTCTCTCAAAGGAGTCCGCAATGACTGCGGAATCATCACTAGCCCGTGGGGCGATTTTGTCTTGGCGATCATGAGCGAGGGTGCAGAAGACCTTCGTTTTCATATGGACAATGAAGCCATGATGCTGCTTCCCCATGCCAGCCGCGCCATTTTTGATTATTTTGTCCCCCCGCCGTCGCGACTGAGTGTCTAAATATCCCTCGACACCAGCCCCGCGCAGTGGACCCTGCGCTTCATCGTTATAAAACAGCGGCGGAAAACCCCTTGGTTTACCTATGGGGATGAAAGCCGCTGGGGTCTGTCCTCTCGATGAGGGCAGACTCTACGAGTTTTTTCTGCGAATAAAACCTCCACGATTTCACCATAGATTACTTAGCGCAATCTATCTATTTATGGTATAATATTCCTGGGTGATGTGGCATGGGTCGCACTATAGAAAGCCATCATAATATCACGTTTGACGGTAAATACCACGTCGTGTTCTGCCCGAAATATCGACGGAAGGTGCTCGTTGACGGGGTGGATACCCGGCTGAAAGAATTGCTGAACAGCAAAGCGCATGAACTTCGGACCGACATCGTAGAAATGGAAGTCATGCCGGATCATGTCCATCTCCTCATCGAGTGCGATCCGCAATTTGGGATGGGTGTGGCTCTTCTGAAGGGAAGCAAAAAATCAATTTGTATAGGCTGAAAACCCGATGTCTCTTAGGAGAAAAATTCGGATTACAGGGAGGAGATTAGAGGGAGTGTTCGTGGCCCGGTCGACTAGACAGAGCGATGGTCCCTGTGACGGGGAACCGTCAGGGTAGGGGAACTCGGCACGGTGATGATCGTAAGGCGCGCAAGATGGCCGGGAACGGCCGTTCACGATGCTGGGGTTCGTCACGAACCCTCCGTGGCAAACCCTCAGAGACCCACAGGAGGAGGCATCGGCCGAAGTGTGCTGCGATACATACTCAGGCCACCTACCGTGGAGGGTTGGCGGTCACTGGTTTTCTCATCGTTTCGGCTAACGGTCGTGTCATCAGCCCCCCATCCGATGAG
>DAHXNH010000293.1 GCA_027365485.1 Clostridiales bacterium | reverse complement strand
CTGCCGTTCGAGCAACTCAGGCGTGCGCCCGGCCGGAGGGGAAGGCACTTCGACAACACGAACCGGATAGTGATCTTTACGGTAGACTCCCTCATAGACTCGCAGATCCACTAGCCATTCCGTCTCTGTCTCCGAGATGGCGTTTACGGTGACACCCAACAGATACTCCTCCTTACTTTCCCCGCTAAGGACATTTTAATCGTTTCTTGGCGTTTTGAAACCCATTTTGTGGACTCGAGGGGGGAATCCATCCGTCAACCACAAAATCTCAGACCCACCCCCTCGAAAGATGTCTCCTCACCCTCTTCCAGATTACGACAGATCGGTCTCTGTCATCAAATAACGGTCGCATTCCCGAGCCGCCGCACGCCCTTCATTAATGGCCCAGACAACCAGACTCTGTCCCCGACGAGCATCGCCTGCCGCAAACACTCCGGTAAGATTGGTGGTAAATGTGCCATATTCTGCCTTCGCGTTTTGCCTCGAGTCGCGCTCGATACCCATTTTATCCAAAAGCATCGCTTCTGGTCCCAAATATCCCATCGCCAGCAAAATCAATTGGCCCTCTAAATGCTGCTCACTGCCGTCGACTTCAACCGGCCGCATTCTCCCGCCATCACCCTTCTCCCAACGGAGGCGAACAATATCCAACCCGGTGACTTCACCGCGTTCGTTGGCCGTGAAGCGTTTGGCTGTGGTCTTGTATTCTCTAGGATCGTCACCGAAAATGACCCGAGCCTCTTCTTGACCATAGTCCATTTTATAGATCCGAGGGAACTCAGGCCAAGGATTTTCTGCGCCCCGGGTGGGGGGATTTTCTTCCATGATTTCCAACTGAATCACCCGACGGCAATGTTGGCGAATTGCCGTACCGACGCAATCCGTCCCGGTATCGCCACCGCCAATCACGATGACATCCTTGCCCTCGGCGGAAATATACGGATGGTTTGGATTGCTGAGCCGCTTCGTATTATTGCGTAAGAAGTCCATCGCGAAATGCACCCCGCGCGATTGTCTCCCGGGCACGGGCAGATCCCGAGGATTGGTGGCGCCAATACAAAGCACGACCGCGTCAAAGTCCGCACGCAGCTGCTCGACTGGGTAATCATTCCCTACTTCGGTATTGGTGACAAAATGGATGCCTTCTTCTCGCATCAAATCCAATCGCCGATCGACGATGCCTTTATCCAATTTCATGTTGGGAATGCCGTACATCAAGAGACCGCCGGGATGATCGGCACGTTCAAACACCGTGACCCAATGTCCCGCTTTATTTAATTGCGCTGCGGCAGCGAGTCCCGACGGTCCCGATCCCACCACCGCCACCTTTTTCCCGGTGCGCACGCTCGGAGGTTCCGCCACCACCCAGCCTTCGGCAAACCCACGGTCGATGATTTGACGCTCAATGCTCTTGATGGCGACCGCGGGAGTTCCCAAGCGCCCCACAGTGCAGGAGCCTTCACAGGGTGCAGGACACACTCGTCCCGTAAACTCGGGAAAGTTGGTCGTCTTCAGCAGACGGGTCAAGGCCTCTTGCCAGGCACCGCGATAGACCAGATCATTCCACTCCGGTATCAAATTATGCGTAGGGCAGCCAGCCGTCATTCCGTTGAGCAGTGTGCCGCTCTGGCAATAAGGAATGCCGCAGTCCATACATCGGGCCGCCTGCGTTTCGATGCCTTTCTCATCGAGTGGCTGAATAAACTCCTGCCAATCGCTGATTCGCTCTCGAGGCGGACGATCCGGCGCCACGACGCGTGGATATTCCATGAACCCCGTAATTTTCCCCATTCGAACCGCACACCTTCTCTCGTCGTTGGATAATAGGCACTGGTGGACGCTATTTACCGCCCACGCCCACCAGCCCATTTTGACTGTCTTCAAAGGCAGCCATGGCTGCCTCGGTTTCGTCCATTCCCGCATCTTTGGCTCGGGCTATGGCTTCGCGCATGCGCTGATAGTCTTTAGGCACCACCCGGACCATCCGCTCTTTGGTATTGGTCCAGTCGGCTAACAGCTCCTTACCGCGCACACTACCGGTGTAGTCCACATGACGCTCAATCATCTGGCGCACTTGGTCCGCTTCTTCCAAATCATCAAGCGCTTCCAAAGTGACCATGTCTAGATTACAACGATGCGCAAATGTTCCCTTTTCGTCCAACACATAGGCTATGCCACCTGACATACCGGCGGCAAAGTTCCTTCCGGTTCGTCCGAGTATCACCACCTGGCCACCCGTCATGTACTCCAAACCATGGTCGCCAACACCTTCGACGACAGCCAGCGCTCCACTGTTTCTAACGCCAAAGCGCTCCCCAGCCATGCCCGCAATGTAGACTTGGCCCGAAGTCGCCCCGTACAGGGCAACATTGCCAATAATGCTATTCTCGTGCGAAATAAAGGTCGAGCGCGCGTCGGGATAAACGATGATCTTTCCTCCTGAAAGCCCCTTGCCCACATAGTCATTGGCGTCGCCTTCCAGCCAAAGGCTGAGCCCGCGGGGAATAAAGGCGCCAAAACTTTGCCCGGCCGAACCCCGGAAACGAAACTCAATGGTGTCCTCGGGCAATCCCTGGCTACCAAACCGGCGGGTAATTTGGCTGCCCAGACGGGTACCTACCGCCCGATGGACATTGCGAATAGCCAGGCTGGCAGACACCCGTTCCTGGCGCTCCAATGCCGGAGCCGCCCGCCGAATCAGATCGGTCGCATCCAAGGTCTCGTCCAAACGATGATCTTGCTGCTCTCGACTGCGGTCCAGATCGACCGCCTGATTAACAATCGGGGTAAGATCCAGACCTTTGGCTTTCCAATGATTGGGTAGACTAACCGGAGTCAAAAGATCGCTCCGCCCCACCATTTCGCGCACGGTACGGATTCCCAATTTCGCCATATACTGGCGCAAATCATTGGCCACCAACATCATAAAGTTGACCACAAATTGCGGATCGCCATTAAAGTTCCGGCGCAGCTCTGGATTTTGGGTGGCAATGCCGGTAGGACAGGTATCCAGATGACAAACCCGCATCATCACACAGCCCAAGCTGACCAGAGGGCCGGTGGCAAAGCCAAACTCGTCCGCACCGAGCAACGCAGCTATCGCCACATCCCTACCGGTCAACAATTTCCCGTCGGTCTCGACTCGAATACGGTCCCTCAGTCCATTCAGCAACAAGGTCTGATGGGTTTCAGCCAAGCCCAATTCCCAAGGCATGCCCGCATGTTGAATGCTGGTCTCTGGAGAAGCCCCGGTCCCTCCGTCGTACCCTGAGATTAACACCAAGTCCGCCTTGCCTTTGGCCACTCCGGCCGCGATCGTTCCCACGCCGACCGCGGATACCAGCTTGACCGTGATCCGAGCCCGCGGGTTGGCGTTTTTCAGGTCGTAAATCAACTGTGCCAAGTCCTCGATCGAATAGATGTCGTGATGCGGCGGCGGCGAGATTAAGCCCACACCTGGGGTTGAATGGCGCACTTCAGCAATCCAGGGATAGACCTTTTTGCCCGGGAGCTGCCCGCCTTCGCCAGGCTTTGCGCCCTGCGCAATCTTTATCTGGATCTCATCCGCGTTCACGAGATAATGACTCGTAACCCCAAACCGGCCGGACGCTACCTGTTTAATCGCACTGCGGCGCAAATCGCCATTGTCATCGGCGACAAAGCGACTAGGGTGCTCGCCACCCTCACCGGTATTGCTCTTGCCTCCAATCCGGTTCATCGCAATCGCCAGTGCCTCATGCGCCTCTTGGCTAATCGATCCGAAAGACATGGCGCCGGTCTTAAATCGACGCACAATCGATTCGGCCGGCTCCACCTCGTCGAGAGGGATAGGCGCTTTGGCAAACTGAAACTCTAGCAAACTGCGCAGATTAAACCGTACCCGCGAAAACTCCAACACCCGTTCTTTGAACTGTTCAAAAAGTCCAGCGTCGTTGGTTCGACACGCTTGTTGCAACAGGTACACCGTCTTGGCATCATAAAGATGCTCTTCGCCTTCCACCCGCCATTGAATATGGCCACCAGACTCCAAAGCCAAGCGCGTCGAGCCGTTGCGTTGGGCATAGGCCCGATGATGGCGACGCCGAACTTCTTCGGCCACTTCCTCCAAACCCATCCCTTGAAGCTTTGACGAAGTGCCTGTAAAGTAGCGCTCTAAAAATGCCTGGTTTAACCCAATCGCCTCAAACACCTGGGCTCCGTGATAACTTTGGATGGTCGAAATCCCCATTTTAGACAGCACTTTAACCACGCCCTTGGTGCAGGCCTTGACGTAGTTGTGAATCGCCTCGTCGACGCTGATGTTAGACCACAGCCCTTGAGCAATCTGCACTTCAATCGATTCAAAGGCCAAATAGGGATTTATCGCACTCGCCCCATAGCCAATGAGCATGGCAAAGTGATGAACCTCGCGCGGTTCGCCCGATTCAATGACCAATCCGGCTTGAGTGCGCGTTCCCTGATCAATCAAATGGTGATGCAACGCAGAGACTGCGAGCAAGGCGGGCAGAGGAGCATCGACCGCGTTGTGGCCGCGATCAGACAACACCAAAATGTTGACCCCTTCGGCGATGGCCTGGTCGGCGGCATCAAACAACTGCTGAAGCCCATGCTCCATTCCCTTCGCCCCTTCGGCCACTTCATACAAGATGGGCAACGTCCGAGCCGAAAAGCCTGCTCGAGCCACATGAACCAACTTGTAGAATTCCGGGTTGGTCAAGATCGGGGTCGGCAACTCTATTTGTCTGCACGCTTCAGCCTCGGTGGTTAAGAGATTGCCTTCCGAACCCAGGGTCGTCGCCACCGCGGTCACAATTTCTTCGCGAATCGCGTCAATGGGAGGATTGGTCACCTGGGCAAATAATTGTTTAAAATACCGATAGAGCAGTTGAGGGCGCTCCGACAGCACCGCCAAGGGGGTATCGATACCCATCGAACCTACCCGCTCCTGAGCGGTGAGAGCCATCGGCTGAATCACTTTGTCCAGTTCCTCATGGGTGTAGCCAAAGGCCATTTGACGGCGCAACACGGTTTCATGATCGGGTTCGGGCACGTAAGGAGGTTCCGGCAGTTCTTCCAGCCTCACCAAGTGTTCATCTAACCACGCCCCGTAAGGGTGCTGACTCGCAAACTCGGCCTTCACTTCCTCGTCGGAAACGATGCGCTGCGCTTTTAAATCCACCACCAACATGCGTCCCGGTTGCAATCGGCCTTTGGCCACGACCTCTTCCGGCGGTATATCTAACACACCCACTTCTGAGGCTAAAACGATCAGGTCGCCTTTGGTCACGTAATAGCGTGCGGGTCTGAGTCCGTTCCGATCCAACGCTGCGACAATTTGCTTGCCATCCGTCATAACCATGGCCGCAGGGCCATCCCAAGGTTCCATCAGGCAACTGTGATACTCATAAAAGGCGCGCTTCTCGGGACTCATGCTCTCATGATTCGACCAGGGCTCAGGAATCATCATCATTGCCGCATGGGCTAATGGCCGCCCGGCCAGCACCAAAAATTCCAACGCGTTATCAAACATCGCGGTATCGCTGCCATCTTCGTCGATAATGGGCAAGAGCTGCGATAAATCATCCCCAAACAGATCAGACTTTAGCTGCGCTTCACGGGCTCGCATCCAATTGACATTCCCGCGCAAGGTGTTGATTTCACCGTTGTGAATGACATAGCGATAAGGATGCGCCCTATCCCAACTGGGAAAGGTATTCGTGCTAAATCGTGAATGAACCACGGCAAACGCCGACTCGGTATGCGGATCTTCCAAGTCTGGGAAATAGCTACGCACCTGATAGGAGGTAAACATGCCTTTATATACCAGGGTGCGCGACGAAAAACTGGCACAATAAGCGGAATGATCTCCGGCCAGTGGATGTTGGCGCAAGTCATGCTCAATTCGACGGCGAATCACATAGAGCCTACGCTCAAAGGCATCATCATCGACGATCTCCTCGGATCGGCCTACAAACACCTGCCGAACATAGGGCTCAGACAACAGCGCGACTCGGCCTAAACCATCGTGGTTCGAGGGCACATCTCGCCAGCCTAACACCGTCTGACCCTCTTCGATGACCACTGCCTCAATCCGGCGTTCAAAGGCTAGTCTCGCCTTTTCGTCCATGGGCAAAAACATCACGCCCACCCCGTAAAGCCCTGGGCCCGGCAATACAAAGCCCAAGCGTTCTGCCTCTTCGAGAAACAGTCGATGCGGCAATTGAATTAAAATGCCCGCTCCATCCCCGGTATTGGCCTCGCTGCCTTGCGCACCACGATGTTCAAGGTTTTCTAAGACTCCAAGCCCTTGCTCAATAATATCATGCGACTTTTTCGCCTTGATATTGGCTACAAATCCAATCCCGCAGGCATCATGCTCAAACCCGGGGAGATACAGCCCTTGCTCCTTTGGCGCTCGCGAAAAACTCATAATTCTACGTAACCTTCCTTTCCGAGGAAAGTCTAACTGAATAACGCAAAAATGTCCGTGTCAACCCCGTGGCCTGACAGAGAATGCGTTGCCATCACACAAACCATGTTTCAGAGATTCTAACATGCAGACACTAAACTTACTAGTATTCATCCAACAACATGCATAAATAACCGTTAGAACGCAGACCATCTACCGATCTCACAAAAACCCGGATAGACTCAAAATCCCTGTAACGGCCACGAAACCCGCCCATCCTGAAACCAGCCGACCGCTGAATCCCGCTCGAAAGTTTATATTATTTACCCAAAAAACCCAAGGCTTAGTGGATAGGGTGGCCGGGAGCAAGCGTGATTCTCTCCTCCAAGCTTATCGGTCCCAATTCAGGAAACGTGACAAACACTCGAGGATAGGCGACATTTTTGATCGCTCTGCCTGTAAATTATAACAGGTTTGTTGCGGGTAAGGGAATACCCTTCTCCTGGTCATTGGCGATAACCTTCCCATCTGGTGTCCGCGAGCCCCGCTGTAAAAATTTTGGAATTCGAAGCCATCTCCCTCGACTTATCCAGGAGTGGGGCTCGTCTTTCGGAAGAGACCCTTTCCCAATTTTCTCGCTTACTTGCTATAATGTGTACGAGCATTGGTCGTGAGGAGCTTAAAACATCGTGTTAAGAAATCGCATTCGGCGGGTTCCTGTGACCGTGCGAGGAACCCATTATATTCACGAGTACCTAGTGTTGCCAGATGTATGCGCGGTGATCGCTGAAACTTCGGAAGGCGTGGTTTTGGTAGAACAGTTTCGGCCGGCGCTGGGGCGAAAAATTCTAGAGCTTCCCGCAGGACGTTTGCATCGCGGTGAAGACCCAGTCGAAGGAGCCCGACGCGAACTCGAGGAGGAAACCGGTTATCGAGCGGCGGATTTGCGACTGCTATCCAGGTTTTATCCGTCGGTTGGCCTCTCTAGGCATAAGGTTCACTTGTATTACACGATGGATCCGACGCCTGGTGAGACCAATTGGGATGCGACCGAAGAGATTGTGGTCAAAATCATTCCCGCAGCCGATGTCCCCAATTTGCTGGTGGAAGGTCGGGCCGCGGACGCTAAAACCCACTTGGGTCTCGTCTATTTTTTAAATTCGCGCGGATGGGTATTTAAACGAGGACGCTGGCGTCCTGAAGCGAATAATCACACGCCGTTGTAATAACACCCACGTTCAGCGACGAGCGGCTAAGATGGCCGCTCGTCGGCTTTCAAAATATTTTTTGGACCTGACGTCAGGTTTCCGCGGATCTGCTATCATAAAAGAAACTACAGACATCTTCGTGGGGGCGGTTCGGCTATGGGTAAGGAATGGACCTCGTTGATCTGCCGTCATTGCGGCGCTTCCCTGACTAGTGACGAAACTAGTTGTCCTCAGTGTGGATTTGATGCTCAACCTCTGAGGATTCCTCCGTCTGCCAAGATTATTTCGCTCCAACGACGCCGCCGGGTGGCACGGAAGGCTTTGCACGTGCCGACGGGATCGCGAAGTACGCTATGGTGGTTGCTGTTTATTATTCTAGCCGCTCTCGTCATCCCGTATTTGATGCCGCTTCATGCCTAATTCATCGCTTCTCCGATAACTTCATCGCGGACCGTCTTTCCGTCGTGGCGCAGGCGGTGGGCAATGCCGCGATATTTTGTCGTTATGACGACTTCTCCGCGCCAAATCTGTTCCGCCACCAAAGTTAAGGCCTGAGTTAACATGGGGTAATCCAAGTCCCGGCCGGTGTGACGGTGGATCAGTTGGAGACAGCCCGTGTTCAAAGAGGTCTTTCGGTCGACGGTCAATCGCGGTAGTCCGGCATGGTCCAAGTCCGCCAACAGAGTTTGCTTCACCTCCATCCAATTCTTCTCGGGCTCGACCTTGGCTGCATCCGTCCAGGATACCTGCAAACCCGATATTCTGACCGCGTCGGCAGTCAAATATTCACGGACCAGACCCGTGTCGAAGAGTTCTTTGGCCACTCTGAGCATGCCTCGTTCCCCATCCACCATTTGTGCCTGCTGAACCAAGAGATAGCCTAAGCGGTAGGGGTTGAGTTGAGGAGGCGTTACTTGCACTAATTCCGCATTCGTCTTAGCCATTGCGAGGACCTCATCGTCGGTTAAGCGCAAACCGCTGAGAATGCGACGATGCCAAAATGTGGCATAGCCTTCATTAGCGATTTTGGTCAATTGTTGTGGCCAAAAATAGCGCGCCTCTTGATGAAGCATGGTTAAGATATGACGCTGCCAGGCGTGAAGCCCTGGCGCATAGAGCGCCAAGAACCCAAGGAGATCGTCCGGCTCCTCCCCCATCGACCGATTGCGCACACTTTCAGCAGTGAAGTCCGCCATGACGAGAGCGGCGTCGACGAAAGCTTCCAGCGTCTTGCGGCCATAGCGACGCTGATAGCTTTCCATCGCGCGCCGATGTTCAACCATGACACTGACCTCATCACTCGCGGTGAGTGCAAAGGCCGCATGCGAACGGAAATAGGCGACATGCGCGAGCACGTGGGCCAAGACCACCAAAGTGCGAGTCGGTTCCATGGCTCGGTCCAAAAATGCATAAGCGGGGTCGTGGTTGATGACCATTTCATAGATCCGACTCTGACGAAAATCATAGGCCGTCTGGTAATGCCCGAAGAGTTTGCCAAAACTCCAATGGCGATAGCGCACGGGCATCCCGCCATAAGACGCCAACTGATTCAATTGGCAGGTGCTAACCAACTCGAAATGGGTCGAATATAAGGGAAGACCAAATCGGTCGGCGGATTCACCCACCCGATCCAGCATCGCGGATACGTTAATCTGCGTCATCGCCAACCTGCTATCGCTCCTTCTTGTCCTTAAGGGCGGTCTCAAATCTAGGATCCGCTGCCCCGAAAAATTCGACAAGGGCACCCAGCACGTCCTCTTTGCTTCGCAGCAAAACCGCCCGCCGACCTTGTTTATGCAAAGCCTGGTACAACTGGGAGGGGCTCCGATCGGTGTCGTGAATTTCTCCGTAGCCAAAGAGGTTGACCCGCTCCTGAAGGCGCATTGCTGACGCTAAGGCCGTGGGATTGTCTGAGGTCAGATTGCCTCCGTCGCTAAAATGAAACGCGTAGGCATTATATTGTTCCTGAGAATAGCGTTCTTCCAAAATCTGATAGGCTAGGAGGTACGCCGATGACGACACCGTTCCGCCTGAGGCCCCACGATGAAAGAATGTGTCCTCGTCCACCTCCCGGGCGCGTACGTCATGGGCGATAAAGACCAGATCCACCGATGGATAGAGTTGTCTCAGAAACTCGGCTGTCCAAAAAAAGAAACTCTTGGCCAGGTACTTTTCGAAATTCCCCATGGATCCCGAGGTATCCATTAACGCCATCACGACCGCCCCTCCGCCTGGCTGAGGCGCATCCGACCACTGCCAAAAGCGAAGGTCTTCGGGCGCTAAATCTTTGATCCGAGGCTGACCCAGATAGGCATTTTTGGTCAAGTTTGCCCAGAGTGTCTGGCGCTTGGCCCATCTCGTACCCTTGCGGCCAAATTCTCCCAATGCCCCAGTCCAACCCTCACCCTTGGCCATTCGCTCTGGGTCTAAGTCGGGCAACGCAAGATACGAGAACACCGCCTGCGACAAGTCTTCCAAAAGCACCGGGGTTTCTTCTTCCCCAAAGGCGGCCTCCGCCCCGCCGCCACCGACCCCGCGTCCGCTGCTCTCGTTTTCCGGCCCTCCCTCCGGTCGATTTTGTCCTTCCGGCCAGCCCAGACTAGCCCACGTTCCCTGGTGAGCGTCGTAGCGAATCCGACACTCTTTCAGATGTTCGATTCGGGTCGCAAACCGTCTTTCGCCGCGAGTCACCAACACGTGCTCCTCGGCTACCATATCGGCCAAATTGTGGCGAATGGCTTGTTCAATTTTCTCCCGGTGGCGGCGCTGGTCTGGTGCGAGTACATTGACCGGGCCCGGATCACCTCCGCCCACGGTGAAGCGCTGAGACCGGGTCATCGTCGAAACACCGTACCCAACCGCCTTATCGCTCCGGTGGCGCACCGTGGGCAGTATCCTCCGCTGGCTACCATGTGCTCGACCGCGCGTTCGATCCAGCCCAGCATGGCCCGGTCAGGGGCACTTAAGTGCATCGCGTCTCTCAGATCGTCAAAAAGTTTTTCTTCTAATGCGCGATTGAATTTAGTGGCCCTGGCGCCATAAAAGTCATCTTGAGCGTTCTTTAGGCCAAGATAGATTTCCTCGCGAAATTGGTGTTTTTGATTTTCGGTGACGTCCAAGCGAGTTTCAATCGCACGCAGGAAGCGTTCTTCCCTACTGTGGGCAAATGTCGCCGGTTCTTCGACCGAGCGGGTCAAGGCCTCGACATAGTTCTGGTAAAGCGCTTGGATTTGTTCCTCGCCTTCGGCCACGAAAGCTCGGCGCACTTCGGATTCGATTTCTTGATAACAAAGCGTCTCAGCCACTAAAGCGCATTCTTGGACCGTCTCCCGCCACTTGGCATCGACGAAAGGATCATCAAGCACGCCGGTCAAAAGAGCCCGAATCGCGTCGAGTCCATCGACACATGCCTCAGACCGTGCCAGAAGTTGCGACAAGCGATTGATGACAAATCTGGGATCCATCCCTTCGAATCCTTCGCCGGATCCGCTGCTCTCGCGGCCGTGGCCGCGAAGGCGCTCCAATTTGGACAGACGGTCGCTCTCTTTGGTCTCTTCATCTTCCAGTCGAGAGAGCACGGCCACCGTAGCGGCCATCTCCAGGGCTTTTGCGGCTACGTGTTGACCCGGTTTGGTGCGGCCCAGCAACAACTTTTGGTAGATTTTCACTTCTTGATCCACGTCTAAGTTATAAGGAACCGGCACTACCACCATGCGAGACAACAACGCCTGATTTTTGGGATTTTTCTTAAAGACGCGAAACTCGTTTTCGTTGGTGTGGCCCACAATGACCTCATCGGCCGAAATCAATTGATATCTCCCGGTTTTAAAATTACCTTCCTGGCTCAATGACAAAAGATGGTATAAAAAGCGCTCGTCAAGCTTTAACATCTCCTGAAATTCGACCAGCCCACGATTGGCAATGTTTAGTTCCCCGTCAAATCGAAACGCCCGCGGATCGGATTCGCTGCCCACGATGCCAATCTGCGCAAAGTCTACCGAACCGGTTAATTCGGAAATATCCTGCGAGCGCGGATCCGAGGGCGCATAGGTTCCAATGCCCACCCGCCGGGCTTCCGACAAACGTACCCGTTTGACCGTAAAGCAGTCTCGATTGCCTTGGTATTCGTGATCGAGGCGCCATTGGCAATACGGACAAAGCCCACCCTCCAGCCAATGAACCCGCGCTCCATAGCCATCGGCTAAGCGCTCGCGCTCCTCCATCGACAACAGGTGAATCGGATCCTCATGCATCGGACATCCCACCAAGGCATAGACCGCTCCCTCGGTTGTCCCCGTAAACCTTTCTAAGCCACGTTTGATGAGACTGACCAGGGTCGACTTGCCGCCACCTACCGGCCCTACCAGCAGCAAAATGCGACGGCGGACGTCAAACCCCATGGCGGCTGGCCGAAAGTATTCGTCGACCACGGTCTCGATGGCCCTGTCAATGCCGTAAAGCGTCTCACTAAAAAATGGATAGGGATGACCTTTCGGATCGCGCGGGCCTTTTGCCATCACCATACGCCAAATGCGCTGATGCGCAGTTTCGGAAAGATTCGGGTCGTGTTTGACCCACTCCAGATATTCGCGGATGCTAAACGCTTCATCGGCCTCTGGTCGGTTTTCACTCCGCCAAGGCGAGGATTCGCTGGTGGCCATCTTAGGCCTCCTTCAGGGGATTTTTTGTGGTTCAAGACGTGAAGTCAGGAGCGATGGTCTAATTTTTCCCATCTTCGGCAAAATTTAACCGCACCCGCCCTATCTTCCCCTAAAGGTGGTCATGGCGTTTCATGTACAAAAAGACGGCAGCGGTGACCACCGCCATTAACACCAGAGAGTACCAGTACCCATACTTCCAATGAAGCTCAGGAATGTTAAAGTTCATGCCATAAATTGAAGCGATGGTGGTCGCGGGCAGCGCCAGTACCGAGATTACCGTCAACACCCGCATGACCTTATTAATTTCGTTGGATTGCATCGAGGTATAAGCCTCGACGGCTTCGGAGAGACCATCGCGATACCCGTTCAAATCCTCAATCAGATCCGCCATTTGGTCGGACAGATCTTTGAAGTACAGTCGATTCTTGTTGCGGACGTAGGGAAAGTGTTGAGAGCCCAAGAGCGTGAAAATTTCTTGCTCCGGCCGAACCGAACGACGGGCTCGCATCGTGCGCCGCCTAAGCGTCAAAATATCGTGAGCCAAGTTATGATACGGGTGACTGAGCATCGCGCGATGAATCATCTCATAGTCGCGGCTAATTTCACGGACCAGATCTTGCCAGGCGCTAATATGCAAATCCAGGTAGTGGTATAAGACTATGTCGATGCCTTCTTTAAGCCCATTGCCATGCAACACGTGGTCAGCCACTTGGTCCAAAATGCGGCTGGGGCCGTGCCAGTGCGTGGTCACCATAAACCGGTGGCCAATGATTAGCCCAACCGACTCTGTCCACAAGTCTTTGACGGTTCCGTGAGGCTGGTCGACAATCGCCGTCACGGCCTTGGGTTCGATCAGTAGACCGGGGTGCTGGTCGTGGCGGTTCACCACTTTTTGTACGGCCGCGGGATGCGCGGGATAGAGACGGTTGAGCACATTTTCAATTTGGTCACGGTCATCAGCGCCAAGATCAATCCAGAGCACGTCAGCGTCGTCGGGCCAGGTGGGCGCTTGCCGCGTCTGGCCCTCCTTTCCGTATAGTATTCGCATCAGTCCACCCCCTGGCTTCATAGTGTCCACCCAACAATGGACGTATGCCTGGACCGTTTCCAAGTCACACTAGCAGGGAACGGCTTGAGATTACAATTGGGAGTGATAAGACGTGTCATCTTCGACTCCAGCGATCAACTGGACTCCGATGATTATCGGGTTTGTGGCCGGATTTATCTCGCGCCTCATATCTTTGCGCAGCGGGCGTGACCACTACCCCGGTTACCCCTCCGGTTATATTTCGCAGTTGGCGCTGGGTATTATCGCCGCTATGATCGGGTCGTCGATAATTACCGCGCTCATTGGGAAGGAATTTACCGCAGCCACGTTTTTGACCTTAGCCGCGACGCAATTTCGCGATGTGCGCACTACCGAGGCAGCAACGCTGACGGCCGAAGAAAATCTCATTTTGGTGCCTAGGGGAGCGGGCTATATTGCCGGCATCGCCATCACCTACGAAGCGCGTAATTTCCTGGCCATGCTGATTGGCCTCTTAACTTCAGCCAGCGCCGCATTTTTAGGCTGGATTCCAGGGATCGTCATTGGAATTTTGGCCATAATCGGCGGAGAATACTTCATGCATGGACCCACCGTCGGCCAAATGATTGACGTGCGCCCTTCCAAGATTAGCTTTGAAAAAGACTCGCTACTGTATGCGGGCGACGTGATGCTAATGGAAGTCGGCCTTCCCCACACGCGCCAACGGTGGTTGGAAGACGGTCTGGCCGTGGAACTCATTCCCAAGAATCCCCGGGGTCAGTCGGCGCTCTGGGACGTTTCCCAACGCCAAGCCATCACCCATTCTGCCGCGACCGCGGTCGGCGTTCAAAAAGACATTGGTTATCCCGATCAAGCGCCGCTCACCCGAATGGAATTGCCGCATCCTTCCGGCAAGGCAGGCCTCGGCATCCTACCGCTGCACCGCGATATGGATCGACTCATCGCCGCCATCAAGTCGACCCCGGTGTTGGAGTCGAGCAAGTGGTCGCGGATGAGCAACACCGTGAAGCACACCGAATCCGGCAGTTAGCGTTCTTCACTCCAATTCGGCGAATCCGAGGCGAGAGTTCCTTTCCCGCCTCGCTCCGCTGCGCTTCACCTGCCGACCATCCCTCTCTAGAATGCGGTGCATATAATCGGATGATGAGGATCGAGAGAGGCGCGAATGCAAGCCACCACACCCTACTCCGCGACCGGCTATGACCATTCTCCTGAGCCAGGAAAACCCGGGCACGCGCTCCTCTTTTCGGGTGGATCGATGGTTTCGGACGCGAATCACATTGTGGGCGTCGACTGTGCATCGGCCATCTCGTCTGCTTTAGGCACTATCCGCCGAGTTTGGGAATCTGCCGCTCTCCCGCTGCTCCTGATCCTTGCCCCCGGGTGAGCTCCGGGGTCAAAACCCGCAGGCTAATCAGGCACCGGAACCCCCATCGCCAAGTCCCTGGGCCAGAGGTTATCAGGGATTTAGGCGGCCTGGGTCTTGCTTCCCCGGGTCACGCCCGCCGACCAAAACCCTTCGGTGCCTACGGACCCCTTCTAAGCCATTTCGCAACGACTCAGGAGTTTTTGCGGGAGAGTCCGCGAAAACCCGACACCACGCGCTGAACGGTCCGATCTGAAGCGGTCTCCGACCGTCGGCCATCGTGGTTGGGGGGACGGATCTTCGCTAGGGATCCCCGGATCACGGCCGGGACTTTGAGTTCAGGCTCACAAGTCCTGGCGCTCAAACCATGCACGCTACCCCACTCCAGAACGGATGAAGCGACAACGGATCCGTGCATTCACTGGTCATTCCGGTGCAACGACGCTTACCCCCCACTGTCTGCAAGGAATCGCTGGGTTCGCTGCAACAAGGTCGGGCTGTCGGGCCGAGGGTTAGACGAATCCGCCAGTCTGACAAAAGTGAACATGGCAGGGAAAGACCTCCAAAGCCCCGAGTTCTTTGGCGTCCGGGTAAAAGCCAGGACGCCATTTCGAAGGACGCACCGCCCCCGGTTCCCGATCATTTCGACCTCGTGGGCCTGATTTTCCCCGGGGGGTCGATGACTTTGACCCCCCTCCAGAGGCTTAACTCCCGCTCGTACAACCCGGATCGGCGTGATGACGAACTAGGCGCGCAGATACCCTGGATCTCCGCCCGTACAACGAATGGCCTGCCCTCTCGCTTCCCACGGTATTGCCGAGCCGCGTCCATCTCTTGATAGATCGCGACCAATGCAGTAAAATGGAGCGGGAATAGTTGGCAGTGACCTTATGGGTTTTTGCGGGTGTAACCGAAGGATCGGAGATATGTGCCGGTGGCTAGATGCGCCGACCCGCCGCCATCGTGCCACCGGATCAAGAGGGGCGCGATGCCGCCAGCCCTCCGCTAGTGGTTTTGCCAAGGTCGAAGTCCGATCCAACCCGCCACGATCCGCGGACGCAACCTACGCGCTGAAACCCATGTCCAGTCAGCGTACTTTGGAGGAGGTTAGGTCTATGGAGGAACAAACATCAGAACCCAGGCGCTACACCTTTACCGCGCCTTCGTATCCTTGGAAAGGGGTCGCAGGCACGGTGTTGATGCACGCCGGCTGGGATCCCGAACGCGCTCAACATTGGCTTACTCTGCCGTTAGACAAAAGAGCCTTAGCTACCGTACGATACTTTTCCGTCCCCGATGCACCCGAGCCATCTTTGTCTCATTGGGCCAAATTTGTACAGATCTGGGCCTCTCAAGAGCCAGGCTCCAAACCTTATGTCACCCTGCCGCCGGCAGCCACTATTATAGCCAAAACCCTGCACAGCAATCCCGGCACCATGTGGCAGCGCATTCTAGAAAGCTACCACTGGAACTCGGAGACACTCGACGATGCTCGATTGTTGGTCAAACGGGTCGCCGAAGGTACGCGCGATCTCCCATTTAGCACGTTTTATGAGTGGGCTCGCATTGCCAAATGGGTCGACCAACATCCCCAAGAGTCGGAAGACCTGACCTTGCCTGCGGCCTGGACTGACAAGTTGGCCCGACAATGCCTCAACGATTCCGACTTTTGGGACGCCTACGCCACTCACGACGACGAATTGGTTGCATTGGAGCAATGGCTTACCACCAGCCCGACCACGTCTTCTCCGGACCTGGATTCGCTATTAGCCAACTATACGCATTGGTTGAGTGTAGAAGCCAGGGATTCCACTTCTTCGACCGCAGGGCCGGTGATGGCCGATGACGAGTGGCCAGCATTCGCCAAAGCCTGGTCAGCGAAAAATGGCGGCCAGGCGGCGTCAGGCCAGGAATTACACTGGCTTATTCGAGAGCGCGGCATCGTCCCATCAACCGCGGTTGCAGGCGACGATCCCCTGACTGCGCGCCAACGCATCATGGATTGGCTGGAACAGGCGGAACGCTTAGGCCTTTTAGCCTGTGAAGAACGCGCCGCCACTCCCTGGGAGTCTCGCTATGCAATGGTTCCGGGAGCCGCTCAAGCCATGCCAGCCCCCTCGTCCACGACACGGGAAGCCCTTCCGCCCTCCAACCCCGACGGGTGGTCGCGGCTCGACTGGGCTCGATTTGTGGAAGCGTGGACGTCCGAATTGGGCTCGGAGGCTGTACCCTTGGACCGCATCTTGAAGGTGATTACCAAGGATCCGAGCTTGCGCCGGGTGTTGCCCAAGATGCACACACAGCAAATGCGCTATCTCCGGGAGTTGCTTACGCAACCGCTTCCGGCGGAGATCGGTGTGAGCATCGAACATTCCTATAACCCGCGCAAAAAACGAACCGTATTCGAATTGCGTTTTGCTTCTCCCGATTCGGTCGAGCCTGGGCGGGCGCAATCTCCCAGCTCGTCGTCGGTGACGACCGAGTCTGCCAAGATTCCTGCGGGCACGCCCGATCTGGATCAGTTCTCGTTCTCGGACGCCCAAATCCAAAAATTTTTGGCCGGATGGGAACGCGCTTTTGGCAATAAGTCGGTGATCTTACGAGATCTCGAAAACACTGGGGCTGAACACGGCTGGGCATTGCCGTTGCCACCGTTAAAGAGTGTCACCCAGAAACACCCGTTATCTCTCTGGCTGATCCAGGCTGCAACACACCCGCACGGTGAGTATATCGTCGAACGCATTAGTTCCAACCGCCGTACGAGTTACCGTCTGACGCGTCAGCCGTCCCGAGCTAGCTCCCAAGGTTCATTTGCGCACCCGCAATTTGATGAGCCAAAAGTTCGTGAGCCAGAGCCTACGCCAGCGTCGGTGACCCCGATGTCTTCTCTGGTAGCAATGGCAGAAAAAATTGAAGGGTTGCTGCCTGACGATTTACTTTCGACTTACGTAGGTGCGTTGGCTCCGTGGATCCCTGCTCTCAAGGCCTCGGGTACTGACGCGTCTTGGTTTCTAGAGTATCGTTTGAATCCCTTAGTCTACAAAAAGATCGTCCACTTGTGGCCGACGGTGAACGCGCTGCTCGATTCTCACCCATCCAGTTAACGGATTCGTTCATCTGCGCGGACAGGCTGTATTTCCAGGAGTAAGCGGGCGTCTATCGGTGAAAATCGATGGACGCCTTTTTGCCTTACGCTATGCGCCCATTTGCCGGTTTGATGCCTAAGCTCTGTGCGTCTCAACACCTTTTTGCATAATGGTTTCCCTAACACGTGGGCGTTTCCCCCAAAACGGAAACCATGACGCGATCCGCCGTCCCCGGTATCACTTTCGGCCCGCTGGTAATCGCCATCGTAAGGACGATCCGTCCCCTCCCCCGAGGGCCGCCTCGTGCTCTTGGTGAAAGTCAGGGCAGCGGGCTGACCGATCGAAAAGGTTTAGGCCCTCTTCATACCTTCTTGCGCGGTTAAGGAGGTTTTCGGGTCCATTCCCGGCATAGGCCCCTTGGCCCTTCGCGGGTAAGGAGTCCGAGTCGGCCCTGATTTCCACGGTTGTCTTGGTTGTCTTGGTTGAATGGGTGGTGATCCCAGATCCTTAAGAAGCTTGCGGGTGTGCCACCAATCCTTGCCAGAGGCCCGGCATCCCACATTTTTCGGAAATCCCCGGGGGCCGGCACGATGGAGTCGAGGCCCAGGCCTGATTGGCTTAAATTGGCGTCCCATGCTCCTTTGAGGCTCCAAGGTTCTCCGCCGGACCGGATGACCCGGCAACAAACTAACACCGCGAACAGCTAGCGCTTGCCAAGGCCATCGAAGGCAGGGGTTGGTACAGTGAGCGCAGATCATTTGGCTGAGATTGGAGGATTCACGAATGACGAAGATCGTTAGTCGTTTAATTAATTGGATAAGACAGGCTGCTCTGCCCGCACTTCGATCTAAGATCTATGGACGAATAGCGCCCTGGAACGACTCTTCCCATCTTAAGATTCGTCCGACGGCAATGACATGATCAGTCAAATTCAGCCGCATCCTTGATGTGCTGCCACTTGGAATGTCCGCTTCACTTGAGGCTTAGGCAAAAACCTCTTGCACCGTTTTGGGGCGATGACTGGAGGCTTCTGCGAGCTCTGCCGGAAGTGCCTGGGTTCGCCTTCAATGCTACTAAGTTATCGGCAACCGCTGAAATGACTGCAAGTCCTCGCCTGGCGTCGTGTTAATCTCACCAGAATTTAGCCGATGACGGCCTCGGTTGACGATCAATTTCCCTAGAAGATTCGTGGACGACCGAAAAAACATCCCACACAGAGTTTCCTTCAAAATGTTGGCAGTTGCTGAGTCCCTGCAGCCGTAACAATACCGTGGTTCAACTTTTCGGTTCACTTTGGTGGCGTTTTTTCGCCAGGCTAGCAGGAATTTTCGATTATTTCCCGAATCTTAGTTTTCGCTACATCATATCGCTTTGGTCAGTGTTTTCCGATATCGGCGTAGAACTTGGAACGGTTCAGTCTCTCGCACCCCTTTTAAGGAGGATTTTAGAAATGACGAAACCCAAGTTGATGGCAATCGCATCGGTGGTCTTGGCCAGCGCTGCGCTCGGCGGAACCAGTTTGCTACAAACGATGTCCCCGGTGGCTAGGGCAGCGACCAAAGCGGTGTCCATAGTTTACCCGGCAGGTTCTCTGTCGACCTTCGACCCCCTGACCTGGAGCAGTCAAATTTTAATTGACCAAGGCACCACTCTCGAAGGCTTGTTCGGATACAATGCCAAAAACCAACTAGAGCCCAAAATCGCTCAGAGTTGGGAAATTTCTGACGGTGGTCGCGTCTGGACCATCCAACTACGGCACAACGCGCGTTGGTCAAACGGTCAACCTGTCACCGCCGAAGATTTTTATTACGCATGGATGCGAATGGATTCCCCGTCCAACACGGACGGGGCTACTTGGGAAAGTGTCGTCAACTACGTGCTCAATGCTTCACCATATAAGGCAGGGGAAGTGCCTGCCTCCAAAGTCGGGATTAAGGTGCTGAATCCCTACGAGCTCAAGATTACTCTCACTGCGTCGGTCAATATCGAAAGCTGGCTCGCGATTGCCGGGTCCATGCCCTTGTATCCGCCGGATGTCCAAAAGCATAGTACCAATTGGTGGCTGCCTCAGTACTTTGTGGGCGACGGCCCTTATATTCTGAAGTCGTTTGAAACCAACGGGGAAGATGTCCTCACTCGCAATCCCTACTATGTCGGTCATTCTGGAGAGGTCAACGTAGGCAATGTGAGTCAAATCAACCTAATCCCCGAACCGACGGTCCCTCTCGAAGATTACGAATCCGGGGCCTTAGACGCAGCGATTATTAGCACTCCTTCGGACTACAAGTATGCGCTAGCCCATTTTCCCAGCCAAGTGCACAAAACTCCGGAGGCTTTGGTCAATTACTTGGGCTACGACCATTCGCCGGATCCTTCGGCACTCAATAGCGCTTTGGTCCGTGAAGCCATCGCCATGGCGATCGACCGTGCCCCAATCGTTGATCCCGTCCTCAACAATATGGCTGGAGCCACGTCGGTCTTCGCCTACCCAGGATTTCCAACTTATACCCTCGAGCATAATCCGTATGGTTACAACGTTGCTAACGCGCGAAAGCTCTTGGCCAAAGCCGGTTATCCCGATGGCAAGGGCATAGGGCAATTGTATCTTTACACCTTTACCCAAACCTACTCCCCACAGTCCATCTCCATGGCCGAAGCAATCTCCGCAGAGCTAAAAACCAATTTGAACCTAAACTTCAAAATCGAACCGATGAACACGACGGAAGAGAACACGCTGATGTACGAAGGCATTGATCCTGGGATTTTGCCTGGGTACAGTACCGATCTGGGAGTGTCGAATTGGGACAGCACCGTCAACTGGCCCTTGCAGTCCAATCAGTGGGAGGGCTTTTACGGGTCTATTGGACCTCAGGCCTATCGATCCCACACTGCAGTTTGGTACCTCGACCCCTATGACCCCCGCAATGTGAAAGCCTTCGGCAATCCCACTAATACTCACGGGGGCGTGACGTACGCCACTTGGCAGCCCTTGATTAAAGCCGCCAAAGCTGACATCGCCTACATCGATGCTTGGACCGCAAGGCAGCCGGCGGCCTATCGAGCCGCACTGATTATTCCCGGAGTGCCCACCTTAACCCAAGACCTTAACCTCTATCTTGCCTCGTACAAAACGGCTAAGACGGCTCAGGCCAAGCATCAGGATTGGGAAGCTTTTTGGAAATTCGTGGGAACGTACTCGGAAGGCGGTGGGACGATTAGTCTCGGCATCAATGGTCAAGCTTGGAACGATCAACACGAACCCCCGTTAGTGGCCAACGAGCGGATGTGGACAGCTGAACTAGCCAACACGCCAAGCGCCAGTCAATCGGCCGCTCTCGCCGCGAAGATCGCCGATGCGATGATCCAATCTGGCTATGTCATCCCGCTAAATTACGGCGAAACCGTGTACGTAGCCAAACCGAACCTCAGTCAAGTAGTGGCCAATCCTTGGCAAATGCAGTATTTCTACCAGTTGCAGTATATGACGATTCACTAAATGTTCTTAGCGCCCTGCCCGTGCTTAGGTCAATCACACTGAAACGACATTGCCGTCCGATGTTTTCACAAAAAAACCAAACCGGGTTACACACCCAGGCGCTTTGAGGGCCCTCAAAGCGCCTTCCCTTGATCCCACGTCATGGCGCGTGATCCAGCGCCTGCTGAGTCCGCACCCGGGTTAGCCTCTAATCCGAGGATCGATGAACCCTGTACAGACAATCCGCTATAATATCTTTCAGGTCTACAGTCACTTGCCACCCAGCAACCCATTCACCGAGGAGGTTTACACTTATGGATATTATCGAAGCCTTAGGCCATCGCCGCACCATTCATCAATTCTTGCCCGATCCCGTTCCCGAGCAGGTCTTGCGAGAAATGATCGATCTTGCTGTATTTGTCCCCAACCACCATTTAACCCAGCCCTGGCAATTCGTCGTCGTGCAAGGAGACAGCCTAGAACATATGGCAAACTTTCGAGAACAAGCAGTCTTGGCTAAAAATCGCGAAAAACCTCAAGCGGAAGCGATTGCCCGCAAGGCAAAATTAGACGTCTTGGCCGTACCCGCATCGATTGTCGCCATCCAAAATCTTGACCCCAATCCTTTTCGGGCTGAAGAAGATTACGCAGCGGTGACCATGGCTGTTTACAACATGACCTTAGTCGCTCACGCTCGCCACCTAGGCACCTACTGGCACACCGGACCTCTCGTATATTTTGAACCCTTCCGCGCCTGGCTAGACTTGAACCCTCAGCAGCGAATTATCGCCTATCTTTTCGTGGGATATCCCGCAAGAACACCCCACCCGGAGCGCATTGCCGGCAACGAGCGCACCCGATGGCTAAGCTAGCCCTCCGCCTTTCCTAGCATCGCACACGCCAATTCTACGGCCCGTCGTTGTCCTCATCGCCTGGCAGGAACCGAGTCCGCCCTCATCGCGCCCACTCTAACGACCGCAATCGTTCAGTGGGCCCTCGGGTCCATAAGACAGAATGGTTCAACCGAACCAGGGGTCGTCTCCGTGCCAAGGTCTTCTCACACCTGGCTGGGGCCCAAACGAGCCTAGACCGACAGATGCCGGTGAAAGCCACCTCGATCCTTTTGCGGTTAGGCGTCGTTTAATCTGAAGGCCACCGGAATTTAGATTCTTCATGCCGCTCATTGTTGATCGGACACCCCAGGTTTGTCCCGCCGCCCGCTAGGTTTGCAAAAGCCTCTAGGTCTATCTACCGCTTTGGTGCGAAGAGCCCGACTACGCACACGACTTCACTTCTTCCCCCAGACTACACACAAAACGCGTATTCCCCGCTTTCGCCGAGGGTACCCTAATCCCAAACCTTTTGGGGGGTGGCATTATGGGCTTTTACGGCACCATCTTACGCACGGCCATTTCTGTCCTGGTCGTGCCCGGTATCTTGTTTGTGTTTGTAGTGTTGGCCGAACCCTCCCCACTGCGGTTGGGCCCCCTGTTCTGGGCAGCCGTGGTGGCTGGCCTGATGACCGGGCTGGTGGGCAGTGCGCTCGAATCCTATCGCGGCTACCACCAGTCTTTTGGACGCCGTTTTGTCTATTGGATGGTCACCACCACCGCCATCGTGTATGCGACCCGCTGGTTTGTCCCAATTTGGCCGATCACGTTGTTCGGTGCTATTCTCATGGGCATCCTCTTAGGCGTGATCGAGATGGTGATCACGCCCAAAATTACCCGCCATTAGGAAGACAGCACTTCGGCTGCCAGGAGGCCATCCGCCAAGGGAATAAGCAGCGATCTAAGTCGCGGATGCTCGGCTGCCATCTGATTAAACCGACGCATGGCCTCGGTACTTCGGTCCCGATAGTCGGGAGAATACACCCGCCCATTTTGCAAGGTGTTGTCCGCAGTAATCATGGCCCCAGGATTGGCTAAGGTTAAGGCCCATTCCAGATACTTCGGGTAATTCTCCTTATCGGCATCGATAAAGAAAAAATCGAAGTGTACGTTTTCCGCAGCCAATCCGATCAAGCTGTCTACGGCCGGGCCCACGCGATACTCGACTTTCTCGCCTAGCCCTGCCTTGGCCAGATTGGCCTTGGCCACCTGGGCGTACTCACTATTCAGTTCCAACGACAGCAACGTCCCCTCTGGAGGCAATCCCCGGGCCAACCATACCCCAGAATATCCACCAAGCGCCCCAATTTCCAACACTTTTTGCGGTCGACGAAGATGCACCAGCCAGTTTAACAGAGCCCCGATTAACGGCGGAACGAAAATTTCTGGCATGCCCCGCCGCCGAATATCCTCTTTAATGTCCTTCAAAATCTGATCTTCATGCACAAACAGTTGCTCCGCGTATTCGAATCGGTCCATTGATCTCTCCCTTTCACGCCTGTGGCCGAGACTCTCGGTCAAGACGATGTCTCTTGCTCAACGTTGACCTCAAACAATGGCATTTTAGAGCGTTCCCACAACAAGGCCATCCACCCGCCCGACAAAGCCATAAGCAACACCACCATGGGAATGCCGGATCCAATCAGCCAAGCTACCCCGGCTGCCAAACTGACCCAAGGCAAATAACGCCCGGTCCAAAACTTAAAACAATGATACTCCTTGGCGGCCATAATGGCAGTGGCCGCTAGCATTCCGCCCCATAATAAAAACGGCAAACCCGTCGCCCAGCCAAAGAGCGAGACGAAGGCTAAAATCCGCACGATCCAGCGCCATTTGGGAACCCATACTAAAAAGGTCCATGAGGCCCACAGATTAGCCAACACGCCGGCTGCAACCGCAATTTCCGCGATCTCCTGATGACTCCATACAATTGCCACTGCCACCGCCAAGAACACCAAAGACAAAGTCCACAACGATCCACGGTAGACGCGATCGCGCCAAGCGGGATACGCTGCCATCACTGTCCCAGGCGGCGGTGTCAAGTGACTGACCATGGCCGCCGTCCTAATCGCTTGCGTTGAACTTCGTCCCGCCGCTTTCTTTCTCCGTTTGTGATTCGGTGTCTGTTTCATCGGGGTCGCTCCTCTTTGAGTCCATCCAATGCCACCACCGTCTCGCCCACCTCCGTCACCCTATCGAGCTCGCGCACTTGTCGGGACACTCGGCGGATTCCTTCGATCTCGCGCAAGGTATCGAGGTCGGTGAAGTGGCCGGACACCGTAAACGGCCACCGTTTCCCCCGATTCTTATCCATCACCTGCACCAGCGGCCACCTTCCGGGATGTTGCCGGGCCCAATGGGCCAGATCCTCACTCAACTGCGCCCGCTCGGCTGCCTCATCGAACGTCGCAAAATAAATCGGTCCCTCAGGCACTGGCCACGGCCAGCCAAAACTGGCCAGGCAGTCGACCACTTGGGGCTTATCCCCGGGCTTTGACTCTTGAGCAAAAAGACTTAACTGCTCCGATCCGCCGTCGCTGCCGACTAAGCGACGAAACACTCGAGCCTCTTTCAGTGCCTGTTCGGTCCTCGGTTCGACTCTGAGGCCCATGCGCTGACGGTAGTCGTCATAGTCGCGGTAGGGTCCATTACGTTCCCGTTCTTCCACGACTCGACGGGCCTGATCCACCCCCACCCCGCGGACCAGGTCGAGCCCGGCGATTAATCCCGGCTCCCCATCGTCCGGGCGAAATCCGACGCCACTAAGATTAATTTCGGGCAGTCGAATCGCTATCCCACTGCCCACTATCTGACGCATTTCACGGTGCATGCGCTCGTTCCATCCGCCCAACGAGGATAACTCTGCCGCCCAGAAAGCCAAGGGCCAATGCGCTTTGAGATAAGCCAGATAGTAGGCCAAGAGCCCGTAGGCGGCGGCATGCGACTTATTAAATCCGTAATCCGCAAAGGCATGAATCCGGCTCACCCATTTTTTAGCGGTGTTTGCCTCCATGGCACCCGCATCCAGCCGGGCCAACAGCCTCTCTTCCTCCATCGCCATCAATTGGTGGTCGCGTTTGCTGACCGCGCGACGAAATTGATCGGCTTCCGCCCAACTGTACCCGGCTAATGCCCGGACCATGGCCATCAGTTGTTCTTGATAGACCATGACTCCGTAAGTCTCGCGTAAGATCTCGTCGACCGAATCTTTCGCGTGCGGACTCGGACTACGCCGACCCGCCAAGTATTGCGGAATGGCCTCCATCGGCCCGGGACGATACAACGCTACCACCGCCATCACTTCGGTCAAATGCCGCGGCCTCATCTCCTCCAAAAGACGCTTGACGCCGCTGCCATCCAGTTGAAAGACTCCGTCAGTATCCGCCTGAGCCAACAGCCTGAGCGTCTTTGCATCCGCCTCAGGCACGCTCTCGATCCTGGTCGTATGGCCACTCTGGCGAATCCAACGTTCAGCCTGATCCAACACCGAAAGCGTTCTCAACCCCAGCACATCGAGTTTGACTAAGCCCAAACGTTCGACCGAAGCCATCTCCATTTGGGTGATAAAGTGCCCATCCGTCATCGTCACCGGCACGAAATCAGTCACTTTATCGGGAGCGATCACCACCCCGGCGGCGTGGATGGAGGCGTGACGTGGCAACCCCTCCAGCGCCTCCGCCATTTCCAGCCAGTCCCCGTCGGGATCGGCGGTCGAAAGCCTCGCCGCCAACTTTTGGTGTTGGCCGACGAGCGAGGTCGATCCGTCGATGTCTAAAGACGCCATGACTCGTTGCACGACCTCAGGGGCGATTTTTTTTGCCCTGGCCACATCACGCAACACCGCCCGAGCACCCAAGGTGCCGTACGCACCGATCTGAGCGACGCGCTGATTGCCCCAGCGATCTCGAAGGTGATCTAATATTTCCGTACGCCTTGAATAGTCTACATCGAGGTCGATATCGGGAAGACCGCCGCGTTCCGGATTCAAAAAACGCTCGAATATGAGGCCGTACTTTAAGGGATCCACTTCGGTAATGCCAAGCGCATAGGAAACCAATGAGCCCGCCGCCGATCCCCGCCCCGGACCGATCCGAATACCGGTCGAACGCGCCCAATCCGTGAGCTCAGACACCAACAGAAAATATCCTTGAAAGCCCAGTTGTCGGATGATTCCCAATTCGTGCAGGAGACGTTCACGGCCATGATGTGCATCCGAATATCGCGCTTTCAAGCCTTGTTCAGCCTGACGACGGAGGGACGCAAATTCCTCTTCCAAAGTCGACGCACTGCGCGGAATTTGATAGCCCTCGTTGGGTAAAACCGTGGGTGCGTGCTCAAACGGAAACGGGTCCACACTCGCGAACATTTGCCGCCAGCTAAGAGCCTCGGGAGCCGCTCGAGCGTCGGGTTCCACCGCATGTTCGCCAATCCTGCACAGCATTTGATACGCTTTAAAATCACTGGCTTGGAGATAGCGAACGGGCCAATAGGGCACGGAAATCCACCCCCGATGGCTTTGCCCGCGGGCGTTTGGCAACACCTCTTCGGCCACCCAGCCAAAGTTCTTCAGCCAAGCATCGTGACTCTTCCCGGCTAAGATGCTCTCGGGCGGCAAGGAGAGCCCAAGATCCTTATCCGCCAATTGATCCAAGCGCCTCCCGGCCTCATCGCTCACCGCCTGGCAGCACAGGCGATATCCGCGCTGGCTGAGCCCAAACAGCCGAACCGGAAAGACCAACCCACCCGGGCCAGATGCCATCAGCGTCACTCCCAGCCACGGTTCCAGACCATAGCCCCGCGCCAATCGGTCAAACTGCTCCACGCCCGCCATCGTCTGAAAATCGGCCAGGGCCACGTGGCGAAATCCCTGCTCGCTCAAACGCTGTAACCCTCGGTCCATCGGCCACATTGAGCGCAACAAAGAATAGCCTGAAAAAATGGTCCAGACCGGTCCCACCCTACACCGTCCGACTGACTTTAGTCTCACGCTTGCGCAGATTCCGGTCCAATGTCGCCTTGCGCAAACGCACGTTGGTGGGAGTAATTTCGACCAGTTCGTCGTTCTTCACGTATTCAAGCGCTTGATCCAGGGATAGCGCCCGAGGCGGAGTCAAATGCACGCCCTCATCGGAATTGGAAGCGCGCATGTTGGTCACATGCTTTTTCTTGCACACGTTTAATTCCAAATCCGTAGGTCGGCTATTTTCTCCCACCACCATCCCTACGTATACCGGCGTGCCCGGGCCGACGAACAGTACTCCCCGTTCTTGCGCGTTATCTAGGGCATAAGACGTCGTCGACCCCGTTTCCATCGCCACCAGCGCGCCCCGGGGATATTCCTCGATCACCCCCTGATACGGGGCGTAGCCTTCGTAGAGATGATTCATAATGCCATAGCCGCGCGTCTGGTTAACGAAGGCCGAACGAAACCCTAAGAGGCCGCGAGCCGGAATGACAAATTCCATCCGGGTTTGCCCTGGGCCTGCTGGCGCCATCGCCTGCATTTCTGCCCGCCTTGGTCCCAAGAGTTCCATGACCACGCCCACATATTCGTCAGGCACATCTAAATACAGCCGTTCCATCGGTTCCATGCGCCCTTCGGCAGTCTCATGAAGAATGACTTCGGGCTTGGCCACCTCAATCTCGTAGCCTTCTCGCCGCATCTCTTCCAGCAAAATCCCCAAATGCAATTCGCCACGACCAGACACGCGAAAGACTTCTGCATCTTCCGTCTCTTCGACCCGTAAAGCCACGTTGCGTTCGGCTTCTCGGAACAACCGGTCCCGCAGTTGACGCGAGGTCACAAATTGACCTTCTTGGCCGGCAAAGGGACTCGTATTCACGCCCACCAGGATGGTAAGCGTCGGTTCATCGACGACAATCGGGGGCAGTGCCGAAGGATTGTCGGCATCGGTCACCGTCTCGCCAATGGTGACGCCTTCCAATCCGGCCAAGGTAATGATGTCACCTACCCGGGCGGTCTCCATTTCTACCCGCTTCAACCCCATTCGGCCAAAAACTTTGGTAATCCGGGTTCGGCTCATCGAGCCGTCGTGTGCAATCACGCCCACGATTTGGTTGGCCGCCAACTTCCCTTGGCGCACTCGACCAATCGCCATCCGCCCCAAGTAGTCATCGTGGTCCAGGGTGGTCACCAACAGTTGCAGCGATCCATCCTCATCGCCGTGGGGGATGGGAATCGCGTCTAAGATCGTCTCAAACAAGCATTCCAGGTCTCCCGCTTCCGCCATGGTCCGTTCGAGCGAGGCAATGCCCTGTTTGGCGCTCGCATAAACCACCGGAAACTCCAATTGGGCGTCGGTGGCCTCCAAGTCCATAAACAGTTCCAAAACCGAGTCCAATACTTCCTCAGGGCGTGCTCCCTCGCGGTCCATCTTATTAAGCACCACTACCGGTTTCAGCCCCGATTGCAACGCCTTCTGCAGGACGTAGCGCGTTTGCGGCATCGGGCCTTCGTTAGCATCGACGATCAACAGCGCCCCGTCCACCATGGACAAAATTCGTTCCACTTCTCCCCCAAAGTCGGCGTGTCCGGGCGTATCCACGATATTAATAGTAATCCCGCGATAGACTACCGCTGTCGTCTTCGACAAAATGGTAATACCACGCTCGCGCTCCAGATCGTTGGTATCCATCATGCGCTCGCTCTGATGGCTGGGATCCCGGAATATCCCACTTTGTTTCAACATCGCATCCACCAAGGTGGTCTTGCCATGGTCAACGTGAGCGATGATCGCAATATTTCTTAAATCTGTTCGTTCTATCTCAGCCAATGCTCAACCTCCAAAATTTGGGAACTGTCCGTTCCGCTGGTTCACCTATAGATTGTCCACGATTTCACGAAACCGCTGGCCGCGCTCTTCAAAATTGCTAAACATATCATAACTGGCGGATGCTGGCGATAACAAGACGGTATCGCCAGCCTCGGCTTCGGCCCGAGCCTGGTCAACGGCCGCTTCTAAGCTCTCCGCCCGCCGTATCGGCAAATCCGCCCCGGCCTCAGTTAAGGCCATAGCGATCTTGTCGGCCGTCTGCCCCAACAGAATCACCGAGCGCACCGGAGCCGAAACGACTCGCTGACCAAATTCTCGATAATCCAAATGCTTGTCATAGCCGCCGGCAATCAACACAATGGGTCCTTTCAATGCAGCCAAAGCGGCAAACGTTCGATCCGGCGCGGTTGCAATCGAATCGTTGATATACACGACATCGTCTACCCTTCGCACCGTCTCCAAGCGATGAGCCACGCCACGAAAGGTTTGGACGACTTCGGCCATCGCCTCCCTGTGACCCCCGGCCAGCATCACTGCGGCGGTCGCCGCCAAAACATTGAACAGATTGTGACGGCCGGGCAACAGCACCCGGCTGGCCGAAACTACGGCTTGCGCCGCCATCCCTCGTTCGGGCCGCCACCAGAGGGAGCCTTCTGCCAAAAACGCCCCCACCGGTACCGGCTGGTCGAGACTCACGTAGTAGCGCTGTCCACCAAAGTTTTCGGCGGGAGTCAGCACCGCCCCGTCATCCCAAGGCAACACGGCCCAATCGTCTCGGCTTTGAAACTCGATAATATGCCGTTTGGCCTTGGTATAAGCTTCCATGCTGCCGTGGATGTCGAGGTGATTCGGCGCCAAATTGAGCCAGACCGCCCCGTGTGGACTTCGCTCGACCAGGTCTAATTGGAAGCTGGAAAGTTCCATGACCGCCCACATAGACGGCTTCAACCCCCCTAGTTCCGGCAGTAAAGAGCGGCCGATGTTGCCCCCGACCACCACGTCGACCCCGCTGGCTGCCAGCGCGTGCCCAATCAAAGTCGTGGTCGTAGTCTTGCCAGCAGAACCGGTAATGCCCAACACCGGAGCCGGCGACTCAGCCAAAAACAAGTCCGTCTCCGAACTCAGAGCAATGCCGCGCTCCGCCAACGCGCGAATTTGGGGGAGATCTTTCACCATCCCCGGAGTCAAATATGCCACTTGAATGGTGGGATCGCGAACCAATTGGTCCAGATAGTCGCCACCGCCATAAATCGTCAAATGTGACCCATCCAGCCATGGCCTAAGATCGTCCGAGAGAGCTTCAGAAGACCGCCTATCTGCCACCACCACCGAAGCTCCCCGCCCCACCCAGTACGGAACCAACGGTCGGTTATTCACGCCGAGCCCCACCACCGCCACCGATTGGAAAGGCGTCATTCCACCGAGCCCAGCAGCCGTTGCATCCGATCCATGGCATCGGCCAACAATTTCATCGAGGTGGCATAGGACAGCCGAAAGTGGTCATCGACCCCAAAACCCGAACCCGGGACCACCCCCACCCCCGCTTCTTCGAGCAGCACGAAGGCGAGGTCATCCCCGTTTTCAATCCGCCGCCCGGCTATCTCCTTGCCCAGCCACGGCGACAGATCCACCCAGAGATAAAAGGCGCCTTTGGGAGATGCCGCGGTTAACCCCGTGATCCGGTCAATCCGCTCCAAGGTATAACGACGCCTTTGGTCGAAGTTCAAACGCATCGTGTCCACCGGTCCCTGGTCTCCAGTCAATGCCGCCACAGCCGCAGCTTGCGAAATGCTGCTAGGATTCGATGTCGATTGCGACTGCAAATTGGCCATCGCCGAGATGACTTCCTTGGGTCCGGCCGCATACCCTATCCGCCAACCGGTCATCGCGTAGGCCTTCGAGACGCCGTTGATCACGATGGTCCGCTCGCGCATGCCCCGAAAGCTGGCGATCGAACGTTGTTCGGCACCCTCGTAAACCAGTCGACCATATATTTCATCCGAAAGCACCCAAAGATCATGCTCGATCACGAACTCAGCGATAGCCTGTAATTCACCGGACTCAATCACCGCCCCCGACGGATTGCTGGGAGAATTTAAGATCAAACCGCGACTTTTAGGCGTAATCGCCGCTTCTAAATCCTTCGCCGACAATTCCCCCTGCCGCTCCGCCGCGATGTTTACCGGTTCGAAGATCCCGTCGGCCAAGCGCACTTGTTCGGGATAGGTGACCCAATAGGGCACCGGCACTAAGACTCCGTCGCCCGGAGACACTAGCGCCATCACCGCGTTATACAAAGAGTGCTTGGCGCCGACCGACACCAAGATTTCTTCCGGTTGATAGGTAAGACCGGTATCTTTTTGCAGCCTATCCGACACCGCCCGCTTGAGCTCTTGGGTCCCCCCGGCCGGAGTATACCGCGTTTCTCCTTTCTCCATGGCGGCCACCGCCGCTTGACGTATGGCACTCGGAGTGTCAAAATCGGGCTCCCCCGCAGTAAGATTAATGACATCCCGTCCGTCACGAATCAGGCTCTTAACTTTGGCGTCTATCGCCATCGTCGGCGAAGGGCTCAATTGTTTGAGCCGGTCGGTCACGCTGAGTGGCACCCTTAATCCCTCCGTTCATCAAATAAACGATCCGCCCACAGGTCATCCAGCAGTTGAAAAATCCGTTGCTCCACCAGATTTAAAATGGCCTCGCCTTTTGCCTGACTGGCCAACTTAGCGTTTCCGGTCAGCGCATGGCGGAATTTCCTGTCCAAAATATCCTGAGCTTTCATCCCCGTCCATCGCATTCGGTTGGGATTTTGTTGAGCTGCTGTCATATCTACCAAATCGGGACAAACGGCCAACAGCGCCGATGTCTCGTCCTCGCCGGCATGACCCTGGCCGGTGGTCACGGTAAGAATGTCTTGACTAAAATCCAGCCACCAGTTAATGAGCAAGACCCGCGCCGAAGACTCAGCAATGCGCTCCATGGCTTCGGTCAGCGGCCCCACATTGCCTCCGTGGCCATTGACAAAAATCACCTGACGCATTCCCCAAGCCACCATCGCCTGCCCGACCTCAGTGGCATAGTCAGCGACGAGACGACTGGAAAGTGAGAGCGTACCCGGCCATTTGGCCAACTCCCAGGTGTGTCCGTAGGCTATCGTCGGCGCAACTACGATCCGGTCCGGATGCCCTCGTTCGATCCTCTGACAAATCGCTTCCGGAGTCAGATTATCCGCTCCCAGAGGTAAATGCGGTCCGTGGGCCTCCACACTGCCTACTGGAATCAAGACCGTGTCCGCCCTGCCCACCACCCGGTCAGCAAACTCCTTGGTGCTCAACTGTTGCCAATACACTGAACCTTCTCCTCTTTCTTCAGGGTAGCGGCGGGGCAAAATCGTCGGATACAGGTAAGCGGTGGGCAACAAACGCCCCAATAGCTCCCGATTCACGACTGGTTAGTCCACCCCAGCCCTCATCGAGGATCTTTTCCCACAATCCGAGCGCTTTGGCGGCGGCAATCTTGCGCTCTAGTCGCAATCTCTGCTCTTCTTGATCCCCCGTCGTTTTGGCCACCGCACCGCCTCCTTTCTCACC
>DAHXNH010000273.1 GCA_027365485.1 Clostridiales bacterium | reverse complement strand
GCCACAGCAGTCACCCGTATTTACGGTCGCAGCTGAGCTTTGGTCTCTGGGTGATTTAAGGTCTCCACATGAGCATTACCAACGATGCCGGCGACAGCGGAAGCATACGCATTCATGGCTTGCTGGGGACTGTCCTGGCCGGTCATGACGTCCTCCATGGCAGTGTCAATCTGCACGGAGATTTTGGCATACGCAGGAAATGCCGGGCGGAAGTAGGTGTGCGCCAAGAGTTTTGACGACCAGGCGATATTGGCCGCGGTATTTTTGTATATCGGCAGGGTGGCGGAATCCTTTCTTGGCGAGAGGTTGACGACGAGATGGTCGTATAAAGCGGTGTTTTGCTTGTTGGCCATCAACTCGATGAGCTGCCACGACAACGGCTGATTCTTCGCTTTGGCGCTAATGGCCCACGACCATCCGCCTGACAGCGTGTCAAATCCCGGGCTTTGCCCATTTTCGGTGGGCATGGG
The DNA here is from genome assembly GCA_027365485.1 of Clostridiales bacterium. Lineage (GTDB taxonomy): Bacteria > Bacillota > Sulfobacillia > Sulfobacillales > Sulfobacillaceae > JAMCVM01. Next base: position 3,174 of record DAHXNH010000273.1, on the reverse strand, counting down.
AGTGTATCCTAATACCTTGGACCACTGAGGCCAGTATGAACTGCTCCCCTTCACGTCCCAGGAACTGGGAAGCCACATACCATCGAGATCAATGGCCAATTCGGACTTTGGCAAGAGGGTGTCGGCCACTTGCGTCCCCATGTCCGAATTTAGAGCTTGGCCCAAAGACGGCCCGAGGCCAGTGCCGTAAAGAGTCTTGATAAAGCCTAGAGCACTTAAGAACCCAGGGCTTTTGACCACCCACTTGTTGTCATGATAATCATAGAGCGTGTAGCCGGTGCCATAGAGCAAGTCTTCGAAGCCTTGCATGGTCGCGGCCTCATCCATGGGCACCCCGGAATAGACATTCATCGGAATGACCCCAGGCAGCTTTTGCTTGATGGTTTTAGCCGCAGCCAGCACTTGACTCCAGTTTTTGGGGTCCCAAGGCACGGGAAGCCCCGCCTTCTTGAATAGCGTCTTGTTGTACCATAGGTAGCGATCGTCGGTGCCGTTGGAGATCCCCCAGACCTTGCCGTTATACTCGGTAATTTTTTGGAACGCGGGATAGAATTCTTTCCAACCCGCCCACTTCTCCACGTAGGGGGTCAGGTTGGTCAGATAGCCCGCCGACTCGCTCGAGGAGATTAAGAATGTATCCTGCATCACCACGTTGGGTGCGGTGGCGGCCGACTGTTCTTCCAAGTCTAGTTTGGTATAGTAGGCCCCTTCGTCAGCGATGATTTCTTCGGGTTTGACAATCACTCCAGGATGCTTGGCTTCAAATTCCTTAGCCACGGTGCTGATAAAGGAACCGGTCGGATTCGAAGTGGATCCTGGGCTGTACTCGTAAGCGACGGTCAACGTGGTTTTGCTGGCCGCTTGAGCCAATCCGCTGCTGAACACGCCGACGCCGCTCAGCAGCAAAATGCCGGCACTGGAAACCGCTATCTTGGTTTGAAGGTTCACCTAGTTCATCTCCTTGTTGACAATGGAAATTGCCGTGGACATCAATCGATTACCGCACAAGTCTCGTGATCCCGAAACCGTTCCTACGCCCCTACCACCTCCTTTGATTACCCTTTGACTCCGCCCACATTCAGAGTGCTGCCAAGGCGACCGCCACTGGCCAAATACAGTCCGATGACGGGAATGGAGTACAAAATGGAAAATGCCGCTAATTGCCCGTAATACACTTGCCCATAGTTGCCGAAAAAGTCATAGATAGTGATGGCCACAGGAAATTTGCTGGTCGAGCTAAACAACACAAAGGGAACATAAAAGTTGGACCATGCGCCGAGAAAATTCAAGATGAAGACCACGACCAGCCCTGGGCGCATCAGCGGCAAGATGATGCGGAAGTATCCGCTGAGACGATTGGCTCCGTCAACCCAACTGGCTTCTTCTAAAGCAGGGTCCACAGAGTCGATGAAGGCTTTGAGCAGCCAAATGCTAATCGGAGTGGACAACGCCCCCATCACCAGCACCACCGCCCATCGAGTGTTGATCCAGTTAAAGCGCAGAAACATTTCAAACAAGGGAACAATCAGCGCAGTAATGGGCAACCCCGTGATGAATAAGATGCCGAGCATGTAAACCAGCCGGCCGCGAAACCGAAACCGAGACAGCGGATAGCCGGCTAAGGCGGCTAAGGCCAAGGCGACGAGGGAACTGACAATCGCGTAAATCCCGGCGTTCGCGAAGGAAAGGCCGATCCCGGGCTTGGTCAGAACGGCGGAGAAATTGGAAAATGACAGAGCCGTGGGCCATGCCCAGGCAACTCCGGTAATCTTGCTAAACGCCGCACTAAACAGCCATAACAGAGGTAGTCCGAAAAACAGGACCATGAAGACATAAATGACGCCAAGACCTACCCCTCCACCCAAGCGTCGGATCCGTGCGACCATGATTTCTCCCCCCAAATTGACCCGTTTAGTAATCGCGTCCGACCAATCGCAAATAAATTAGGGACAGGCCCGCCGCAATCAGCAATAAGATGATGGACAGTGCCGTGCCATACCCTAACTCGTAATAGGCAAACGAGTTCTGATAGATAAAGACGGGCAACACGTCCGTCGCATACCCAGGCCCCCCTGTGGTGAGGACATAGATCAAGGTAAAATCCGACAGAGTCCACAACGTAATCAGGACCAATGCGGTTGCAATCGAATTACGGATTAAAGGCAGCGTGATCCGACCAAACAGCGAAAAGCCATCCGCGCCATCGATCTTAGCCGCTTCGATGAGCTCCCTCGGGATGGCTTCAATGGCCGCCCCGAACACCAGCAGGGAGAATGCGGTGCCACGCCACACATTGGCGATGACCAAAAACGTCATCGGATCTTTGTAGAGCCAGGATTGGGGAGCAAATCCCAACACCCCGATCACGACATCGAATAGCCCCCCCGGGGTCTGCAGATAAGACGACCAGACAAAGGCAGTCACGATCTCCGGAATGACCCAGGACAGTACAATCAAGCCCATGAGGAATTGCCTAAAGCCGACCGGAATGCGACGAATGATCAAGGCTAACGCCAAGCCCAACCCCACTTGACCAACGAGGCCAGAGCCAATCAGATATTCAAGCGACGCCTTGACGCTGAGCCAAAAAGCGGCCGAAGTAAACAAATGGCTGTAATTCGCGAGGCCAATAAAGCTGGGATGCAGCGCGTCTACCCCGGTGAGAGCCAAATTGGTCAACGAAATGTAGATGCCCCAAGCTACTGGCACCCCTAAAAAGAACAGAATGACCACCGAAGGAATCGAGAGGAACCCGATGGCCCACATCCCTTGACGTGCAATCGATTTGCCTGGACGAGACACTTTGGCCGACAACGTCCGCCGAATGTTAATCACGCCGTATCCTCCGTTTCGGGGCGAGATGCGCATCACGTTCATCTAAAGTCCCCCAAGGAATCAAATCCCAATGAACTTACGCCAAAGGTAATTCAATACGTTTCCTGAAATCCCTGCCGCAAATAACTACTATCACCAGTTTTTTATAACTTCTTATTTCTATTGCAAATATTGTCGGTTTTTCCACATCCTTGACGATTTAGGTCAACTTATGCGTTCCAAGCATTCGACGCATGCAAGCTTTTTTCTGCTGGAAAAGGCGCGGTAAGCAAGGGTTTCAGGACTGGGTAACATTGACTTTTCCCCACGTTTTCACCAAAAAATGCGGGTTTCAGGCAC
>DAHXNH010000270.1 GCA_027365485.1 Clostridiales bacterium | reverse complement strand
GCTAACTCCTTTTGTCTATGGTTTGGCTAAGTCAGTGGTCATCAGTTCTGGCCTAATTCCGATGGGGCACTGGTGGTCGAGGAACTCCCCCCGATGGTATTCCCAGCATTCGCTGATTGGCGTAGGCAGTGGGTTTTCTGGTGAGCTTTACAGCGAATACTGGTGGTGCGTCAATCAGCGAATCCCAGCCCTTTGGGCTGATCTCGACTTTACGTCTAGCCCTGATCCGTGGGGTATCTGATGGCACGAGAGTTAGTGGAAGTGATGACAAAACCAGTTAGCGCCAATACCGGGGGAGGGGCGATAGGAGGCAGCCAGCACGAAGTGGAAGTTGCCGAAAATGGAGATCAGGGTGTCAGAAAAATATCGATACGGAAGAGGCGTTCGGTGACGTGGAGGTTAGGGCCCCGGCCTTGGAGTGCAAGCCTCCATCCTACTCTCCTGCAAGAGACCCAGCCGGGTTCAGGTCTCATCACAGGCCACGCGCGAGGGGGGACTGCCCTATCCCATATCCGGGAGCGGCGGGGACAGCCTTGGACGACGCCTATTTTGGTGCGTTCGTTAACATTCTAGGTGGAGTCCCCGGGTGGTCCGGAGAGAAGCGAAGGTGAAGCGGGGTGGCGTGAGGACCCCGATTACGGGCGCGGTGTTTTTGGCAGCGTGGACGGATTCCATGGCATCGTCGAAAATCGACTCCGGGCCCCCGACCGATGACGGATGGCGTGGATGGCCCACCCGTTCTCTGGATGGGGGCCAAAACTCCTCGATGACCCCAGGCCAAATCCGGCCCATGAAACCGAAATGCTCGGAAATCGAGGGCGGTGCGTCTCTCAGAATGGCGTCCCTCCGGGCTTTTACCCAGAGGTCAAAGATCCCTGGTATTTGGAAGGGCTTTCCCTCCCATTCCATTGCACTTTTTTTCGAGTTTTGGGGATTCGCTTAATCCTCGGCCCGATAGTCCGACCTCGATGCAGCGAACCCCGCGATTTCTTGCAGAAATTGGGGGACACTCCTCTCTGCACCGGAATGATCGGTGGATGCACGGACCCCGTTGTCTCTTCATCCGTTCCGGCGTGGCCTAGCATGACTGGTTTGAGAGCCAGGCGCTCATGAGCCTAAACCCAAAGTCGCTGGCGTGATCCGATGATTCCTAGCGAATATCCGTCCCCCAACCACGATGGCCGACGGTCGGAGACCGCTCCAGATCGGACGGTTCATCACGCGGTGCGGAGTGTGTGCGGCCACTCCCGCAAAAAAACCCTGAGTAGTTACAAAGGAAATACCATTAAGAAGTCCGGAATTCGCGAGGAGACGAAGGAACAAAGAACCGAGAAGAACCGCAGGTTCATCGTTGGCCCAACCACCTTCTAGAGATCCTACGAGATCGGGTGAGCCGGTTTGGGCTGCAGGATACTTGAAAATAGGACAAGGCCGATGACTCGGCGGGCTTCACGTGCATACTGGCTTAGATCCTTGAGTTCTTACGTTGCGCCACGGACTCTCCAAGTCACCCGTCGTCTGCCTCGGATATCATAAATTCGCCATTCGACCCAGGGACTATCGATATCCTCGAATTCCGAGTGCCACCGCTCGACCCGCTCCACGGGCACGTCGGTAATGCCTTGACTGAGGACGAGGATGGAAATGGCCTCGCTGTCCCACACATCTTGACAAATCATGACACCATCTCCTTCTTCTTCGGTGTCTTCGACGGCAGGCGCCTCTGTTCCTGCTATGCTTTGGACAAAAGACTTCGGCCTCTAATAACTTGAGTTTCGGTGCGCCAAGAAAGCTGACCGTTTCGAGCCGGTGAAATTCCGGTCTCCGTAAGGCCTAGCCCTCCGCGGAGAATCGAGTTTTGGGTCGTGCCGCGTGAGCGGTGGGACTAAGCGTAAACAGAGCGACGACCAGGCCCTCACCCCTCGGGGTGAGGCGACCCTACTTCGTCAAAGTATAGTCCGAGGGCCGACCGGGTCGAAACACCGGGAAGGCAATAAGTAGGGGCACGTTGATGGCGAGTACCCTGGAGACCTCGGCGGAGTCGAAGAGCATGGCATGGCGGAAACCGAAACGGGCCAGAATTTGGGAGGGCTCCGGGAGTCGCGGAGACCGCGCATTCAGCAACCGACAGGCGAGTGCCGAAGGGCTGGGAATGCTCCCGGAGCAGTCGGAGAACGCCATAGTACTCCGAGCACGGGAAAGCCGTGTACATGGGGAAGGGCGTTCCGGCTTTCAGGCGTCTAACGGACCCATGGTCCAACAACCAAGAGGAGCTTACCATGTCACCCCAGTGAGATGCCATTGCCTATCGAGCCAAAGAAGACGTGCAGGCGCGGTTTACCGCGCTCGCTCACCACTTGACTGCAGAGTTCTTCGAAGAGACGTGGCAAGCCCTGAATCAGCACGGGGCCCCAGACCTGTCCGGAGAGACGATGGCGGAGTATGCTCGCAGGCGCGAGAACGGATACCGGCCGTGGTGGAAAAGCTCAAGGCCGGTGCCTACCGGGTCCCACCGGTCCGTCAAGTCTACATGCCCAAGCCGGGACAACCCCAGAAACCCCTTCAGAAGAGCCACACCCGAATCGATTCCTGTCCACCAGCGATTACCCCGATTCCGGGGATGTCTAGATCGTGCGGTGTGAGCGTTGGCTCTAGAGTTAGTTCTGATTGGGGCATCGATCCCCTCGAGATCAGAGCGAAAAAATGGATCCTACCCACTTGGGCAGGGTGAAGTTATGGATCGGCTCTTTGGCCTTTGGTTTAGCTCAGTCAAGGATCGTCCGTGCTCACTTAGTTCCGAGGACGCCCTGGTAGTTGGGAAACTCGCAGCATTCGCTAATTGGCGCAGGCAGGGAGGCTCGGTGCCTCCATCGGCGAATCCCAGTCCCTTGGGATGATTTGGGCCTTAACAGAGTTGAAGGAGTAGGGGGCAGGTATGGAATCAAATCCGGCCGCTATTTCGTTGGCCAGGCGGGGTGAAACGGCTCGCGCCAGGCTTTTTCACGTCCTGGCGCGAGTCTCTCATAATCTCTTTTGGGGATCAATACTGAGTGTGCTTTTCAGCGAGACTAAACACATCATCCGCTGTCCGGATCCTCAGGCGCTTTAACGCCGCCGTCGGGCTGAATCTCATTGCCAAAGGTCCAACCCACTTCAGTATAGAGACACCGGAACCGTCAGCATCGTTGGCTGCTTGGTCTTAGCCGCGCTGTTGAACGATTGTTTGAGCCAATAGACCTTGCTGCCAGCCACCAGAATGGTGGCGCCTGCGAGGGTGTCAGCAGAAGGGACTAGCTTCCATTGACTGGCTCCCCAGTTTAAACGGTAGTATGCGCTGGTCTTGGGATCTTGGGCCAATAAAGCGCCGTTAGGCAGGAGCCGCACCAAGGGCAACTCCATGCTCTTCAACGATCCCGGGACTGATGGGGTGTTGACATAGCTAAAGCTTTGGCCGCCATTGGTACTGATCTCAACAGGATAAGAGAGGTTTCCCAGCCACAGGGTGGCATGGTTGGAGAGCGTGGCTAGTTGGGTAATCGTGCCTTCGTTGACCACCGGATGCTGAAGAACCTTCCAAGCTCCTCGCACCGCTGTGACGATGGGTTCAGTTTGGGTGGACATTTGGCCATAGTTTGATGCTGGCACCGGACCCAACAACAGGACCTGTGACGTCAGCTTGCTTGGTTGGACCAAATGCCAAAGGAGACCTCCGTCTTGGCTGGCTTCGACGGCAATGGTGCCTTTACTCGATTGCCACCAGGCCCAGACCGCACGGCCTTCTACCTGAAATCCGCCAAAGTCGCTCGAGGTCATGCCATGCGGTGCAGGCACTGCGGCCCAGGTCTGACCGCCATTCGAACTTTCTACGCCGACATTGAGAATTGGCGGTGCGCCGAGTTTCGGCGCGTCGACCGAGACTGAGGCCAACAGATGGTTCGACGAGCCAGGGGCGAGGACTAGGCCGATTAAATTAGATTGATTGAACGGGGCATAGCCCATCGAACGCTCGGTGGCATCCAGGGATGGGATGGGTAGCGCGGCCCAATTGCGACCTCCGTTATGGCTTACCCAGAGGTTTCCGCTAGAGGCCGTATAAATGGTTGCCCCCGAGACCGCCACACTGCTAAAATAGCCGCGATTTTGATTACTGGTCAGGTTGGTGAGGGTCGTGTGCCGCGTCAATTGGGTCCAACTGAGCGGAGAGGTCACGGTAAACGGGGTGGCATCAATGGTCTCAGTGTCGGCGCGTCTGGGGTTGTTCTGGCTCACATCGGTAAAGACGTATTGTAGAGCGAGATGGCCGCGGCCGCTTAGCATTCCGATGGGCGATGCCATGGCAGGAATCTGAACGGTACCCGTGATGTCGCCGTTTAGGCGTTGCTGAACACTGCCGATGTTGCCGTAAGCGGTGGTTTTGCCATTTTGTTCCCACACCACTTGGTAACCAAAGGCGGTCGTGCCAAACTCTTCGGTGAGCGGTGCCCAGCCCGATAGGGTCACCGTGGCACCAGGCTTAGCCGACTGCGGGGTGACAGTCAAGGAGGGCAGGGGATTGGCTTTGGCGGTGACGTCGGTCAAGTGAAAGAGCGCTGAGGCTTGGTCGGGACGAAGCCCGCAGCCCTCCATGACCCCGCCGAAACATTGAATGCCGATGGTGACCGCGCCATCTTTCAGTCGACTTTCTCCATTGGGGGAAAGCCAAGCCGTCGTGGGCACGGTAAAGTGGGTGACAAAGTGTCCCGGATTAGACGCAGACCAGATGGTGTGATCGCTACTCACGGCAAGCCCGTCGGGCCAGCCCCCAAAATAAATGTTGCCACCTTCGAGTGCTTGACTGGCCGTGACCCCAGGAACATACCCGCGAAGGGTCACCTCGGTTCCCGGCGGGCCTTGGTCAGGACTCAACTGAAGCGTCGCCGTGGGAGCGGTGACAGCTTTGGGAGTTGCCGGTGCCATAGTGGCACCAATCAAGCTAAAGGATCCGGCTGCCGCCAGTGCCACCACCAGGGACCAATGGGTGGATTGGAGAATCGTTTTCAAATCGCATACCACCTTTCTCTCTGGTTAAACGCCGCAGGCGGGCAAATGGTTACAGCGACTTTCTCGACGAGGGCCTCAGCATTTGGCTCTTACGCACTTTATGTTATTACTAATTGACTAGACAAGGATTAAACAGGAATATTATGGGCATTTCCTGTTATTTACTGCTGACGCTTCGAGAAATACGCACAACATATCTATCGTCTCTGGACGGTTTGACGAGTTTTCCTAATTTTCTCGAGGAAACAATCGCAAACCCGTACTATTACGTTACTACATCGTTACTACGTCGACTATCAATAACAGAAAGTGCGTAAGAGCCAGCCCTCCGCTATAATAGGATACCCTCGTTTCCCGTTCCGTTCCTCAGAGCACCGGACGTTGCACCTGGTATGGTCAGCGAACCGCACTGTGCGCCGTTATCGTTGCATGGCCACTATTGGCCAACTGTGCTACCAAGTGCAGGGAATGCCCTGTCCGGTGTCACCTGGACCACCTAAGATTTTACGCGATGTCACGCCATATTTTTGCTGTTATGACCATCTCGACGACAGCGCCACACGCCTCCGGAATCCGCTCCACGGCTACATTGACCGCCCGGAGGATCAACACACCTCCCGGAAC
>DAHXNH010000267.1 GCA_027365485.1 Clostridiales bacterium | reverse complement strand
TAGATCGCCTGATTCGTGGCCGACAATTCATGACGAATTGCAGCACCATGCTAGCGGCTGCTACGCCGCTCACTCCGGGGTCAAGCGGTTCAATCGCCAGGCCGAACAACGCTTGTTGCGGGCGGAAAAGTTGGCGGTACTGGCTCATCTTGACATTGACGCGCCCTATCCTGAGAATTTTGGTGATGGATGGAAGAACGTCCTCTTCAACCAGTTTCACGATATTCTGGCGGGAACCAGTATTGAAAGTGCGTACGAGGATGCACGCGATGCCTATGGTGAAAGCCAGTCGATTGCGGCGCGGGCTTTGAACGCAGCGATCCAAAGACTGTCCTGGAATATGGACATTGCTCAAGAGCCGGAATGGAACCCGTTGGTGGTCTTTCATCCGCATAGCTTCCAGGCTTCTGTTCCGGTCGAGGTCGAAGTAGGCGGTGAGTCACACGATGTGGTCTTAGAAGACGACGCCGGACGGCCGATTCCGGTGCAGTGGATCACCGCACAAGCCGTCGCTGCGGGTCGCCGAAGGTTTGTTTTCATCGCGGACTTGCCTGCTTTAGGCTGGCAGTTCTACCGATATCGGAGCCTTGAAACCAACGCCGCTCCTTCAGCAGAACATTCCGGGTTAGCTTTGGGACGCTTAGAAACGAAACGATGGCGACTCCAGGTGGACCCGACCTCTGGGGCGATTGAGAGCCTCTTTGACCGCGTGACCGGTAGCGAGGTGTTTTCAGGCCCCGCAGCCGTTGCCGTCGTGGCAGACGATCCCAGTGACACGTGGAGCCATGGAGTGGTGGCTTTTCCCCACGATGGCGAACGGTTTATCTTGGAATCCTTGGAGATCGTGGAATCTGGCTCAGTGAAGACCGTACTGCGGGTGCGGAGTCGCTATCAGACCTCATCTTTGATTCAAGACTTTACGGTCTATTCGGACTGCGATCAGATTGACGTCGATGTGGCCATCGATTGGCATGAAGCTCAGAAGATTGTCAGGCTAAAGTTTCCGGTCAATGTGAGCGAGCCTACCGTGACCTACGAAATTCCGTATGGTACCATCGTACGCGAGGCCAATGGGGATGAGCAGCCAGCCCAGTCCTGGCTCGATCTGAGCGGCCACCTGGCCTCGGGCCAGATCTATGGGGTGGCGCTGTTAAACGATGGGAAATACAGTTTTGATGCTCTCGAGTCGACGTTGGAACTCACCGTCCTGCGTAGTCCCTATTACGCCCACCACGATCCCAACCGCATAAACCCTGCTCATCCACCGAAAGTAACCGATCAAGGCCTACAACGTTTTCGATATACGATCGTGGCTCATAGTGGACTCTGGCAAGGCGCGGGCGTTGTTCAGAAAGCCATGGAATTGAACCAGCCACCGGTGGTGGTGAAGGAAACCTTTCATCAAGGAACCTTACCGCTTCGTGCAGAGCACATGGTGCTCACTCCGCCAAACCTAGTCATGACGGCTCTGAAAATGGCCGAAGATGGCAAGGGATACGTGGTCAGACTGCATGAAAGTCACGGTTTGGAGACGGACACTACCGTGCAATTCCCCCGGTGGCAGCGTACGTTCGATGTCAAATTTCGACCGTTTGAAGTCAAGACGGTCTATATTCCGACTAGGCACGCGTTGGAGCCATGGGAGGTAAACTTCCTAGAAGATCGAATGACAGAGGTGTAGGGTCGAGGGTAAGGGGTAGGATTTGATTTCGTCAAGCAAGGAGAAGATCGCGCCTGTGCCCTCCTTGCTTGACCATTCTTAGATTGCAGGCGACATAGCAAAGGACCCATCGTTGTCACCACGATGAGCAAAGAGAGCAATATGATGAAAAAATCGCACAATTATATAGTCATCGAGATCAATTGCGGATTGACATTGATTTATACTCGCAGTACAAATAAGGCAACGGTCAAATCGCTCAAGGTTTGATTGCAGTCTGAAGTGCTTTTTGGCAAGGCGAGTAACGCAATCCATCCCATCCAGTCAATCGCGCTCGGAGAGGGCTTCTAGGTAGTCTCTCCGGGAATTGGGAGCCAACGTCTTGAATGTGCTCGATGGAGGGCGACGGGCGAGTCCCGGCGGATGAAGAGGCAGTCCAACGATGAGATGGCTAGATTGTCGGACTCAACCGAAAGCACCATGTCCCGTCATGTTTCGAAATCCATGGGTGAACCAGGAGGTTTTGTATGCCTGAAACGGCGATCGAAATCACTCGATCACACCGAGTCGAAAGCACGGCAGCCATGGACTTGACCGTCGTTGACAGTCAAGTTTGCTTCGTAGCATGGGTTGGCGATCCAAAACATCCGGCCTATTGGCGATCGAGCGCCAAACCCTTTCAAGCCTTGCCAATTGTGTTCAGTGGTGCCGCTGGTGACTTTCATATCAGCGAGCAAGAACTAGCCATCGTGTCGGCATCGCATGGCGGGGAAAACCGGCATTTGGCTCTAGTCCAATCGATCCTGGCGAAAATCCATGCTCAACCCTCTGACCTGATTTGTGGAAAGGACTGGCCGATTACTGCCGCGGCCCGCGATGACTTGATTGCCAACGGACAATCGCCCACGGTGTTGCATAATAACTGCTCTGGCAAACACTCCGGGATGTTAATGCTGGCTACGCAGTTAGGGGCTCCGTGGACGGGTTATCACCACATCGATCATCCGGTGCAAAAGGCTATCGTGGAGAGTATCCGAACCATGACCAGACTGTCTGCCCAGGAAGAATTGGCGACCGGCGTCGACGGCTGTGGAGTACCCACGTTTTATCTGCCCCTCAGCCGAATGGCTTTTGCTTTTGCTCAACTCGTCGATCCCCGCGGACTGGATCCCAGTGTGCAGTCGGCGGCACATCGTGTCGCCGAAGCGGTTCGTCGCTATCCTCAGACTTCCCCAGATGGAATTTTGACTGATAATTCCAACGTCCGTGGGGGTTGGAGTGAGAATTGCAGCCGAAAATCGGGATGGGCAGGATAGCGCGGATCCATGGCGTTCACTCGGGCCAACAGTTCCTCGATCACCCGGGCCCA
>DAHXNH010000233.1 GCA_027365485.1 Clostridiales bacterium | reverse complement strand
CAAGAGTGTTAGTTCTCGGGATGGATGTTGTGTTGGATTTGGGGTGTTGGGTGAAAAGTCAGCGAGACGAGTTTCGATCTAAAGCTCACGACCTCGGTGCGGGTTTTAAAATTCATTTCACTCACGCACTTCAAGACGTGTGGTTAGAGCGACTAAAAGCTAGAAATGCCCATCTGCCCGACTGTGCTTTTTATATACTAGAAACGGAGCTTAAAGAGTGGATGCAGGTATTTGAGCCCCCGACGCGTGAAGAACTTGAATAAATCTTTGGAATTAACGGGAGCGTGTACGCCGTAAGCTGAGAAGTCGACACCTTACAGGTTGAAGCGTTAACGGGCAGGAGTGTGCTGGTAGTCGAGACCAATCTCTCGATTTAAGTGAACTCACCTGATCGGGTACAAACCGAGTGCAGCGAAAGGACAGCCCTTGTGGTGCGGCCTCGCCCTCAACGTTCCAGGCACAGATTTTCATCCGGTTTTGTTGCCGTTGGTAACCAAATCGGTGGGCCGGGCGTTATGCTTAGTGACGTACGTCTGCCTGAGGTTAGGGAACTCGTACGATCCTTCTTCATGAAACGAGGCGGTCTCATAGATGCGTCGTCAGCAAAACCACTCGCATACCGCCCGAAAGGTGTTGTGGAGCACGGCTGGATTGGTGTGGCTCGCAAGTGCTGCGCTGGCATTTCCCAGCGCCAACGCGGCCACGCGAGACGTCGTGTCATCCACCACGTCTCCCCTCCAATTTGTGGGGCTAACGCGAAGGGTAAAAACCGAAGTGCAGACCTTCACCGCCTTACAGCTTCCAATGCCTCAAGGATTACCTCAGGTCGCCCAGGACTATCGGTCGGCAGGCTTCGGTCAACGTGCCGTTCAACATTGGTTGATTCAGGGGGTCGCCAATTCCCAGCAAATCAATCTCGCCTGGTCGGGTTTTTTGGCCGGTGCACAGACCTCGGTGGTCCAAATTGCAGCGAGCGCGAAGGCGGCTTCCCATCTGATGGAGACTCATCCGCATTCTTCCCAAGGAGACGTTAGTCTGCCGATCTGGACCTTCGCCGCACACAGACTTCGTAATGCTCGCCCGGCCCCATGGAAAATTCCACTGGGGACCCGTCGCCGAGAGGTCTGGCAGGTCACGTGGAGTTCCACTGCTGCGCCTAAGGCGGTGCGGGTGCCTGGCTCGATGGAGGCCCAGACCATCGCGGGACATCGCGTCTTTCGGGTGAGGACGAAGGCGAATGGACGTCTTCAGTCCTATTGGTGGTATCAGCGCGGGTGGTTAATAAATCTGAGCCCTCAAGCTGGCTCGGCGACCAAGGCTGTCATCCAGACAGTGGCGGCGGTCGATCGACTACCGATGATTGCGCACGGTGCCGGAATGGTGTTCATGGAGCCGGGATACACGGCCGGACAATATGCCTATTGGCTGGATGGTTCCGTGGAATATACGGTGTCCAATGCCTATAGCATGTTGGCTATGGCCACCCTGGTTCAAGACCTCCCCTCCTCGTTTGGCGCCTGAGGGATCCCCCAGCTTTCGGTTGGTTGTGGTTCCCGCATCCTGACCGAGCGTAGTAGCGAAGCCCGTCGGATCCTGGTTGCGATGTGCACTATGGGCTAATCGGGGGCGTATGTGCCACAGAGCTTACGGGATTAACGGGCAGTTAAACAACATAAGACTGATGAAACATGAGAGGTACCCAATTCGTTAGGAGTGACTGCGAATGCATACCGGAAACGATAAAATATACCCTAATTGCCCCGTTATCGCCAGAAGAGTTGAGGTTGGCGGACTTACGAAATTGCAGCTTATCCAGAAATTGCAACAATACTCTATCTTGATGAATGAGTCTGGAGAGAGGCTATTTGCTGATGATAACTTTACGACTTCTGATACAAAGTACATCTTGCAGACCGTTGAGCTAACCGTTGGTGACCTTGGCTTTCCTGACGGAGCTACTATGCCTAAGGTCTTTAAAAGAGCGGACGAACTTGGTTTGGAATTGTGTCCGCTTGAGCTGGGACCTCACCTAAGACTGGTGTATCGGGATCAGCCTGAAGGTTCTTTGGGGAATCCCTTGCGGCGACATCAAGCTCCATCCGGTTCCATCACAATAGCATCCGAGATACTAACTGAAGACCATACCTTTCCGAAAGGCTTTTATCTTAGACGAATTAACGGCGTATTGTGGCTGCGTGGATACATCGCTGATTATCTGCACGTTTGGAGTCCTGATGACCATCTTATCTTTTGTCAATCAAAAGGAGTCCTGAGAAATTAAATCGGGGATATTCAACTAACGGGGGCGTGTACGCCGTAAGCTGAGAAGTCGACACCTTACTGGTTGAAGCGTTAACGGGCAGGATAACGCGCGTTAGAAATATTAACCTAAGAAGCGACGCCATCATAGATTATGGAGGAGGATTTTTCAGTGGTCGAGGTTGTCCTAGACCGATTTCACGTGAAGCCAGGCAAAAAAGAACGCGCCAGGGAATGGATGAAGGTGCTTAATCACCGGCTTGCCGAGTGTCGCGCTACGCTTGAAACCGAGAACATGTATTTTGAAGCGATTTTCTCTGAAGAGGTTGGGGATGAGCTATATTTGTGGTGGCTGGAGGTCAAAGGTGCGGGAGGGCGACCGATTCAGGAATCTGATGCAGAAATTGACCGCATCCACATGGATTTTTGGGAAGAATGCATCGAAAACGGAAGTCGTCAACTACTGCAAACAGAATTGGTATTGATTCCCGAATTCATTAAGCGGGCCATCGATGTTAGATAGCCGAAGTGCGACCTGTTCGGACCAACCCAGCGTAAAACGGGTATGGACGAATGTGGACGCTATGGTGAACAGTTGGGGATCCATGTGCCGGAAGGGATCCATGTGCCGGAAGGGATTCGTGTCCAAGCATTGAATGGTGCGGTTGGATGAGTTGGGCAATGCGGGGTTACGGTTCCGTTGCCAAGGCGCATGTTCGAAAGGAGTAGGTCCTTGGTCAGACGTTCATGGCTATCGACGGCATCACTGGGCGTCATCGCCGTTGGTGTGATTGCCATTTTTTTACCGAATGTGGTGTCCTCCCTGAGACATCGGGATACCATATGGACCCTTCCTGTGCATGGGGTTGGAAAGGGCCGGTGGAATCGTGTCTTCGACGATGCCATGACCTTGGCCAGTGCGCAGACCTTCTATGTGTCCAGCGGTGAAATCGTCTTTGCGCCCGGCGGGCACTTGAAAGCATCGGACTGGTCGTTGGAGGCCGCGATGGAAAACGGGCAGGCGCTTACGATCCAAACCGATACCGCCGGCCTGGGGAAGTTCGTCACATGGAGGAATACGCCCACGCCGGGTCCCGTCCAACTGGGGCCGACTCCAGCGCAATTTGCCGCATTCCTCGGGTCGCCCGCATTGCCGCAATGGTGCGTGGCCCATCCGGCGGACGAATATATGATCCAGATTCAAAGCTACGCGTCCAATATGGTACCGCAAGGTGCGCGCATTTTGATGTTTGCGAGCGGCAAGTTAGCCCCCGCCGAGCATCTTAATGCGTTGCCCTATGTGGTATCCCTCGTTCCTATGAGGCAAGTCAGTGAATCCCATACGGCGACCGGATCTTCGGTGGGATACCGTGGACGGCCGACGTATATCGAATTCTAGAGGATGCCTAACGAAGCACGGGTGAGTATCTCATAGAAGGACAGGGGACACGCCGATCACGTAACATGATTGACTGTCGACTTACGGTATAAACGGGGGCGTTTGTGCCCCAGAACTTACGGGATTAACGGGCAGGA
>DAHXNH010000217.1 GCA_027365485.1 Clostridiales bacterium | reverse complement strand
GGTTTGCGGGGGTCGGGAATCCGAGCAAATTCCTCCATCACGGGCCCAAACCAGACGAGGAGGCCGGTGAACCAGGCATCGAGCGCCTCGGCCTCGGCTGCCATTTGTTCTGCCACGGACTCATAAGAACTTTTACGATTGGAGTAGGTATCTGCATGCAATTTTTCTGGGTTGGCCATAACAATCCCTCCTAAAGCGCCACGGAATCCCCCCGTCACGCGCTGATAGATGCGAACTGATCGAAATCCATCATCGCACCGTATCCGAGTTTTGTCCACTCCTCCCAGGTCGAGGCCACCAACCATACGATCCCATTTTCGATTATTTCACAGATCCGTGCAGAGATCCAGGCCTGTATGCGAGAATTTGTTTTGCACATTCTCGAATGTGGTCCCCACAGCCACTTCCAAATTACGTTCTTCAGAGCTGCAGTTTATCTGGGCTTGGTGGTAACTCACCATGCACTTCCGGCCTAGCTCCGGCCAAAATTCGCCCTATCTGGCGCGGCTACATTATCCCGTGGGCTTCACAAGGTCTCGTTACCAAGGCCCCATGCCACAGTAGGCCCGCGCTCACCATTCCGAGCGGGTGGATTCTAACCACATGACTGTGAGCACCCTCGTGTCGCAACTGACCGGCAGTTCTGATGATAGTGACGACCCTCGCGTTGAGGATACCAGGATTTCCAGAGTGGAGGTTGAAGCCTCTGATGGGGCTTGACCCCACTCTAAGGAGATGACTGGATGACGAAACGGGGGCTTCCCATGGATCAAATTCGAGAAATCTTGCGCTGGCACTATGAGTACGGTTGGGCCGATCGCGCAATTGCCCGGGCGCACAGCGTGAGTCATGTAACGGTGGGGGATCTAGTACCCGACGACGTAAGTCCTTAGTCCTTAATCGCTCCGATCAATTCCGAATACAGCGGGTAGTGTCGATTATCGCTCACGCGGAACTAGTGCTGTGCGATGCATTCGGCCATCACGGTAATGCTCATGGACAAATCTTCCACCGTTGGCTCTTGCGCATCGACTGATATTGGTGCCGACTGATAGGTTACTTTGGCAGCGCATGAAGGTTTCCGGTCGGCGTGGTGCCGTTCGGCCTTGGATATATACCCTCCCAATGCTTCTGTAAGGCAAGACATCTGAAACAAACAACAACCCGTTGTGGGCGTCCATCAGTCGATGTGCAAGAGCCCTATCAATCTTTAATGCCAACCATATAGCCTAAACTGTGCCAGTTGCCTAAACCGCTTGCCCTAGTGGACGACCCCCTCCCGATGTTAACCAAACCTTCATCAAACATTAACCTCGATCACCTATCTTTATAACATCCCAGTGGTGTGATTAGGCTATGGTGACACGATGGTTAAAAAGGGGGCAGTAGAAATGCGGAAAGCTTTAGCTGGTGGAGTATTAGCGTGCTTAGTGGTTCTTTCGACGGGCGGATCGTTTGTCGCAGCAGCGATTTCTGGTTTGGTCGTCGTGGCCGCTACTCCCGTCTTAGTTCGGATCTTACCTGACCCAGCCTCCAACCGATTCTAGCCAGGAGGAAGTACGCAATGTCCCTATGGATCGCTGCATTCTAAGCTATCGTTCAGGGTATCATCGAACCCTTTTCTTTCTTTAGTTTGGATGTGTTGGTCATTTTGCTCCGTCTTAGGCATCTCGCGGTCAATACGAGCGGATCACGAGATCTTTCATTTCTCTTCGCCTTTTTTGCAGGAATGGCGTCATTACTATGGTCGTGGCGGCAATCGTGGCATGGCGGCCACGCTTCGGGCGAAATTCGGCTGGTCTGCCGTTTAATCGCCATCTATATACCCGGCAGTAAACATCTGATGGACGCCGGCCACGTTTGAGTATTTCAGTCTCGTTCAGCGGGTGGTACCTTTCAGTTCTTTAGTGCCGAATATATAACCGCACTATTTGGCAATCCTGAACCAGCCCGCACTCATCCTGCTTGTCGATGGGCTGTTGATGCTTACCAACAAATGGGCAAGACAACGTCGGCGACAGAACACGCTCACCGATTTGACGATTGTCCCGGCACTGGCTATTGGAGCCGTTCAGATGTGGGCGCTCATTCCTGGTCTTTCCCGGTCGGGATCTACTATCAGCGCTGGAAGGCTCCAGGATTCTGATTTTGAATACGCTGCCCACGGTAGTTTTTTGGTAGCCACTCCGATTTTTGCAGGGGCCTTAAGCGAGTTGCTTAGACTCCATCTCGGATTGGGGGGATTGCCGGTGCTGTCGCTGATTGGCGGCATCGTGGCTGGGCTGGTAGCTTAGCTTTCCGTCCGATTTCTTTTGCGCTAATTTGCCGCTAGGCGCTTGACGTCGTTCTCTGTTCTCTCCATGGCCATGGGAGTATTGGCTTTAGTTCTTCTCAAATGAAGAACGCTGTCCACGGAGATGCCTCACACCTATAACTTTGCGAGTAACGCTCACATGAGGGGGCCCTCGAAATCCCCCGGCCTTAGCCGTGGGGAGTGTCAACGATGCCTATAGCACGTTTTGCGATAAGGTCAGCAGAGAAAAACCGCGGTGAACTACAGTAGACCGCATCCTCTTTTTACGTTGCACAAGGCCTTGGTGTCCTATGATGAACTAGGGTTCTGGCTCGCTCGTAACCCCTTGATTTAGCCTCACCAGACAAGCGCCAAGCTCTTGGAGTGGGGTGCCACGGCGAAGCTCGTAGAAAAATTCTGCGTGTCCTTCAGATGATTGTATTCGTTTATCCTTATCAAATTCTCCTCCGTTTTGACTATGTCGCTACGCCATGTGGTGGTATTCTAGGCACAAGATAAGCTTATCGAAGTTTCCTAGTCTAAGGGGTTGACCGACGTTTACCGTGAGGGTCATTGGGCCATTTGGGGGTATTGGGTGAGCTTAGTCATGGAGGTGTTGACCATTGGTTGAGGAAGGGGACCACGTCCGATCGGCACCACCAGCGCTTTTTGACAATGAAGAAATCTACCGATTGATTATCGAAAATTCGAGAGACTTGATCCGAGTGATCGACACAGACTTTAATTTCGTCTACGTTTCGCCTTCTCACGAAACCCTATTAGGTTATACTGTGGACGAAATGATGCATACCGCGAGTCTAAACATCCTGCACCCCGATGATAAAGATGTCGCGTTATCTATGCATCGGCAAATGGTATCCAAAATCACATCGATGGACGGATTATTTCGCTTTCAATGCAAAAACGGGCAATGGATCACACTGGAGACACGCGGCAAGTCCTTAGTTAAGGAAGGAAAAATCGTCGGGGTGGTCACCATTGGTCGCGATGTTACCCGCCGATTGCATATGGAGCAAGAAGTCCAGCAGTACCAAGAACAGTTGCGCTTTCTGGCATTTCACGACCCGTTAACCAAGCTTCCAAACCGATTGCTGTTCTTTGAAGAGACCGATCTGGCCATTCAAGATGCCGTTCATAGCGGCCAGGATCTCGCACTGTTATTCATTGATTGTGACAACTTCAAGAGCATTAACGATGCCTACGGTCATGGCCTTGGCGATGATGTCGTCAAGGAGTTGGGGCGACGTTTGTCGAACTCTGTCCTGAATCATGATAGCGTGGCGCGTATGGGCGGCGATGAGTTTACGGTACTTTTACGCTACATCGATTCCCCAAAAGAGGTTGTTGAGGCCGTCCATCGGATACTTCGAGGCACCCAGGCTCTATGGGAAATAAATGGACACAGCTTGGAGCTGACCGTCAGTATAGGCATTGCCATGTACCCATCTGACGGTAGAGATACCAGAACCCTGATAAGGAACGCCGATGAAGCGTTATATCACGCTAAGAACCGCGGAAAGAACACCTATGTGTTCTATGATTCGTCTGTTCGCCCTTGATCTGCAGACAGAAGGAGTTAGCCATATCACGTTGGGAAAGTAACCTGAGATTGTCCTGGCGGTCCGAGATGACGTCCAAGGTGCCATCGTCTCCGATTTTGTGCCCGCCGGAATGAACTCTTAAGACCCGAACAGTTCCCGTTCCCCAAGCCGATGATCGTCGCCGCGGTCAAGGGCTTGAACCTCTGGCCTCTTGATTCTTAGTTGGGCGACGGCTGGTTTCTGGGGTGTTCAGAGCTACTCCGAATATCGTTAATCTGACCGTTTGCTCGCTTGATTAGGCAATACCGCTCTTGTACCTTATAGCAAGATTAATTGGCACGGGTTAAAATGGTGGGGTGGTGAGCAAAATGCCGAGAGAGGCACCCCCGCGGGCGCATCGCCTGGATGGGCGGGAGCGTTTTTCGTTTTCGTGGACTTTACGCTCGGAAAGGAGGGCTCTTTTTGGGTGTAGACTCTCAACCAATTTTTGTCGTGGGCATGCCTCGTTCTGGCACGACCCTCTTGGCCGCTCTGCTGAGTGCGCACAGCGAGATCGCCATTGGACCGGAGACGGCCTATTTTGACTTGGTCTGGAAACCTCTGGAACGTGAACAAGGCCTTACTCAGTGGGGCAAAGTCGAAGCTCGCCTTAAAGAATTTTTTGTTAAACCCTCGGTGGCTCTAATGAACTTGCCCGAGGCCGATCTTCTCGAAGAGTTTCGGTTGGCGTCCGAGCGTCAACAGCTTAGCCATCGAAAGATGCTCTCGCGGATGATGGAGATGTATGCGGCACTCCAAAAGAAGACTCGGTGGGGAGAAAAAACGCCCGGCCACTTCCTGTATCTGCCAGCGATCAAAAGCGAGTTCCCAGAAGCCGAAATTATCTACATCGTTCGCGATCCTCGCGATATCCATCTTTCTTTGGCAAATGTGGCGTGGAACGATGGCAACGCATTTAACCATGCCCTTCAATGGCGTGAGTATCAGGCTATTTCGGTCCGTTACCAAAGGCGCTATGGACACTCGTTTACGCAGGTGCTTTACGAAGATTTGATTACCGATCCGACAAACGTTCTCCGACAACTGACGAGTCAGGTGGGGATTTCGTTCGAAGAGGGGATGTTAGAGCGCTACCAAACCCAGCCGTTGTTTGATGTCAAGGACGAACCCTGGAAACGCAAGGTAGCGAGTCCAATTGATGCTAGCAATGCCGGAAAGTGGCGCACTCAGTTGCCTTCGGACGAATTGGGCATCTTCTCCAGACTTTGTGGATCGCAGTTGGTCGAGTTAGGCTATGACCTGCCGAAGGGGTCTCACTTTGTGGTTGGCAAGGCGCTTAAAGGGCTGGATGTGCATGCTGTGATGTGGTGGGGACGCATCGCTTGGCGTATTGCCCATGACCGTGATCCGTGGCTTGGGCATCGACTGAGCCCCTCGTCCTAAATACCGAGGGACCGTTCGATTCATGTAGTGGGCCCTCCCCGACGCTGTCATGACTGCATCTTTGATACAATGATGGAACACGCTGTTCACTAAGGCATTGGCTCGAAAGGCGTGCGAGATGCGTTTGTCTAGAGGATGAACGTATAGATGCGCAGTTATCCACGCTGAGATTCACACTAGAGGATTCAAAGGAGCTAAGAGCTTGGTCAACGTAAAAGGCAGATGGGCGCTCATCACTGGCGCGAGTCGAGGGGTTGGATATCAGACGGCAGTCTATATGGCGCAACACGGGTGCCATTTGATTTTACATAGCCGCACGTTGCAACACACAGAAGCGGTAGACAAGAAAGTCAAAGCGCTTGGAGTCGAGACCTATCGTGTCGCGGCCGACTTGGCAAAGCATGAAGAAGTGGTGGCGATGTTAGATGCCATCGAAGCTAAAGCGAATCCGGTCGATATCGTATTTAACAACGCCGCCGTCCAGATCGCCTATCGCACCGATTTTTGGCAGACTCCGGTCGAGGACTACGACCAGAGTTTTCGGATAAACTTCACCTCGGTGGCAACCATTTGCTATCGCCTCATACCGAAAATGATCGAGCGGGGTTTCGGTCGGGTTATCAACACCACCAGCGGAATCAAGAACGAACCGGAGCAATCGGCTTATGCAGCCAGTAAGGCGGCTTTAGACAAGTTTACCAAGGATTTGGCTTCGCGGCTCGATGGCACCGACGTTCTGATTAATTTGACGGACCCCGGGTGGTGTCGCACCGATTTAGGAGGGCCCAATGCTCCCAATGCGGTGGAAACGGTGATCCCGGGAATCGCGGTCGGCGCCTTTGTCGACGACAAGAAGAGCGGGCGATTTCTCCATGCGCAAGCGTTTGTCGGAATGTCTTTAGAAGAGGCCGTGGCCAAGGCCGAGACGATGAATCCCACCCCGTATACTATCTAAATTACATAAGGTTCGGGGGTAGAGCCTCAGCTTGGGGCTCTACCCCCGAACCTTATAAAACGGATACCTGATAGACCGCTTAAAACCAACCTTGTATGGCGCGTTCTGGCGGATGGCAGACCTTTCATGGTGTCTGAAATGGCGAGCCTGGACCGAACCTGAGGTTTGACGGACGGTTAGGGTGTGGTGGGGACAAGACCATTGGGCGTGGCCCACAATAGAGCGCCGGAAGAAAACGCGGACATGGCGGTCGCGTGCACTGGCGCATTGATCCATTGAGTGGCCCTTCCTTGGGGCGAAAAGATAACCGCTCGATGGTTTCCGGTATCCCACACCGCGATGTCTTTATTGGCCAGCGCAATGACCGTGGTGGGATGATTCAATTGAGTGGCTCCGGCGCCAGGGGACCCCGTTCTCCAAATCATGGAGCCGTTGGCGGATAGCTCGGTTAGGGTATCCCCATAATAGCCGGTGACCAAGAGGCGGCCGTGGTTTAGACTGGCGACCCCATAAGGCCCGTCGTGAATCGCGAGGTTGAGCACAATTAAACCCGATTTTGGGTCGACCTCGAGGATGCGTTGCTGGTCGGTGTCGGCGATCACGAGATTCCCATCCGGTTGGGTGGCCACAGATTGAGGGCCGAGTACTGCCGAAGAGGAGATAGGCAGGGCGGTGACCGTGTTTTGGTCGATGAGGCCCTGGGCCGTCACCTGAATGGGAACCGCATTGAGCGCGGTATGAATCGCGAGAACCCGATTATAGCGTCCGTCGACGACATAAAGGGTATGCCCCGACCAAGCCAGTGAAGTGATGCTGGGCAGGACGCGATTGCCGTAGGCTGGGGGGATGGTCCAGGTGCGGATCAAATGACCGGCAGCCCCATATACCATGACCTGACTGTGGCTGGTGGCTACGGCGTAACCGCCGTCGGAATTGACCGCTAAGGCGGTCACATCGGCCGGCGCAGGCAGGGGCTTTGCTTCGGTCGGGAATTGGACGATCTGAGATTGGCCACTCATCTGGTTGGTGACCGAGAGTCGACCACTGGCCAAGACACGAAGCGACCCTGGCCACGGGGTGGCTAATTGGCCTTCGAAGGTTCCTGACGGAGAAAACGCCTCGATGCGTTGGTTTAAGGTGTCAGAGACATAGACCGTTCCGTGCGCGCCGACGGCGATCCCGCTGGGGCCGTTAAATTGTCCTTGACCATCGCCGAAGCTTCCCCAGATGGCCCGAAGGTGCCCGTTGGGGTCGTAGGCGACGACGTCTTGTCGTCCGCTGTTGGTGACGTAGACGGTCCCGGAAGGCGCGATGGCGACTCCCGAGGGTCCCAAGAGTTGTCCGGGGTTGGTGCCCCACCCGCCGACGACGACCGATTGAGTGGCCGTGTGGATGGTGAGAGTCGCTTGGGTCATGTTCATCCGCACGTGTTCGGCGCCTTGACTGGCTAGCATTGGCGGAGTGGGGCCAGAAAACGCGGTCGGCGAGTTCATCGGCGCACTAAGCGGTGTCCCGCCCTGGCCTAAGCCCACCGTTTGCACCAAGAATAAGGGAGGGCCGCCAATGGGAGCATCGTGGGGGTTGGTCGACACATGGTCGGTCGACGGGGCGAGGGGGAGGACAAACTGACCATGCACCCGAGCCACTTGGGTTTTGCTTCCGTCCGCGGTGAGCACTTCGGCCACCGGCTGATAGGCTTTGAGGTGGACCACGGTGGGAGAGAAGCCCTGATCCCATACCACCTGCACAAGACGGCGTACTCCGCCGAAAGTCACTACGGCAGGAATTGATGGCGAGTAGCCTCGATACGTGTGGAGGTTTTCACTCAGGAACTCGGTTCCGGATAACGCGCCGATCAAGGTCTTGAGCGCAGTGTAGGCGGGTCGGGCGACGCCGCCTTGGGTGACAAGCCCGGTCGGGCCTTCGGGTCCGTCCAGCGAAACCGGATCCTTCATTTGATAGACCTCGACGCGACGGACGTCTGCCAAACTCGAGGACAAATCCTCGATGAGGAAGTCGGATTGTTGACTCAGGGTCACTCCGCCGTGCGTGCCATCTTTGGGCGTGGCATTGGCTTCAGAAAGCCAAATGGGCAATGAGGTGAGCCCGTGGGCGTTCAAGATTTGGCGATAGCGCGCAAAAATTAGCGAGTTGAATTGCAAGGTGTTGTAAAGATGCAGATTGATTCCGTCGATGAAGTCGTGATTTTGGACGGCTCCGGGAAGTTGGCTAAGGTCGGTCAGCAGGCGACTGGTGGTCTTGCCATAGGTATACCAGTAAGGAGCTCCGGGCGCTTGGATTTGGGCCGCAGGATTGGCAGCGCGAGCGGCCAGGTAGGCGACGCGAATCATTTCCGCCATTTGCTCGACCGAGCCGTCAAAGGTGTGGTAAGGACCCGACGCGATGCTGATCTCGTTGCCAATAATCCAGGTATTGATCAATCCCGCATAATGACGGGCTAATCGGTATATAAATTGGCCCCAGGTATTGTCAGGGTTGTTCCAGGGTAGCGAAAGGCCGCGAGGCACGCCGTCGGGGGCTTGAGCAGGCTCGGTGGAAGCCCAGCCGGGCACGGTTTGGACCACCCCCACGGGCACGATGCCGTCGCTCGCTAAGGCTAGTAACCCGCGATCTTGATTGGTATAGTCAGCGTTCCAGGAGCCTTTGGTCGGTTGGAGGTCGCTCCAAAACATGGGCACTCGCGTCCATCCGATACCAAGCGCTTCCGCTGGCGGCAGGGCTTGGGTGGCTTCGACGACGCCGAATTGGTAATTGGGCGTCGGCGGGGAGGCGGCTGCAACCGAACCCAGATCTGAGCCTAGCGGGATGCAGGCAAACGCTAAGGCGAACACGAAAAACCCGAGGCGACGAAGAGTCATCAGGGCGTCCTTTCCACAGTGGAGTTATTTAGACTGCAATCCCTAGATTCATGGTAAAGGATGTTATCGTCATCCGTCCAATCGTTAGAGAGCTTTCGGGCCCAGAAGTTCTGGGCGAAGTCGATCTTGGCGCAATGCCAGCAGCGAGGGAGAGCGTTTTCGAGCGGACCATAGCATGGCTATTCAGTCAGTCAGTCAACACCAGGGTGGAATCCTAAAAATCGGATCCACCGCTTTATCAGAGCCCGAGGCCGCCTTAGCTAATGCGAACACTCTGAGCGATGGTGCCCAGCCACGTGCTGTCTTTAGAGGGCACTGCCATTGCCACCGCGATCCAGGCATGACCAGTCCAGTCGACGTATAACGTCTGGCTTGACACGTTTCCTTGTGTTGAGATGGGGGTGCCGTATGCATCGGGACCGAAAGCGGTGGAGCCTTGCGGAGGCGTAAATGAGGCCGGCAGCGCACTCACCTGAACGTTGTAGGCACTGTTGCCGGTGTTGGCAAAGAGCCATTCGCTAGCCGATATCTTGCTGGCGGACTCAGTGAGGCTCCTTGGCAAGGTCACACTGACCGTAGCCCCATGGTATGGTAACGATTCATTCGTCCAACCTGATAAAATGGTCGGCGGCGTCGACGGCACCTTAGTTTTGGTTTTAGCTGGTGGTGGGTTGGTCTTGGTTTTAATTTTGGGCTTGGGTTGTTTAGGTACGGTCGTATGAGCCTTAGGTTTCGGCGTCGTGCTCGATTGACTTGGCGTCGTCTTCCCAGAAGGTCGGTGGGTCTTGCCTGAAGACGCCTGAGTCGCTTTGGATCCCGAGGCGATAGAGGCATGGTGATGTCGATTGACCACCACCAGCACCACCACTAAGAGAACGCCGGCTCCTAGAAGTCCCCAGAGCGCAGAAAAATTCTGGCTGCGATTAACCCCAGCGTTGCGGGAAACCCGGGTAGGATGGAGCGATGCCCCGCATTCGGGACAGAACACACTATCAGCCGGTATTCGTTGATGGCATTGATCGCATACACGAAAACTGGAATTCGTACCCACGAAGTTTCCCCCCCGTCTTACCTTCATTGTACCCGCAATTTGGCCTTTGGAAAACGATCATCTTCTGGCCTATCGTCAGCATCTATGCAACCCGTCCGCAGGGTTTCGTATAATGGCAGATATCGAAATGAGAGGGGCACATAGTCCTTGGACAAGATCCCCGAGCCCATCCATACGGTTTGGCTGGCCGTTCATCGCGTTGATGAGATCCTTACTGCCGAAAATGAGCGAAGCGACTGGGACGCGCTCCCTCAAGTCGAACGCGATCGTATTGAGCGCTTTCGCCAACCCAAGGACCGTAGGCAACGATTGGCAGCCACTCTCCTGGCTCGGCGTGCGCTCGCCCAAGCGACCGGTCGCCCCGAATCGGATCTGCGATGGCAGCGAACGGCTCTGGGTCGCCCGTATTTAGTCAACCCAGAGTATCCAGGCGACTTTAATCTCAGTCATCATGACGAGTGGGTGGCGGTAGCATGGACGGATGAGGGCCTGGTTGGGGTGGATTTGGCGACCATCGGAGAGGTCCGTGAAGCGGTGGCCAAATACGCCTTTTCAGCAAGCGAATGGGAGTATTTGCAAACCCTAAATTCCGGGCCCAAGAAGGCCCGGGCGTCAGCCATCTTGTGGGCTCTCAAGGAAGCCTATGGTAAGGCGCTGGGTTCCGGGATGGACCGTCGGCGTAGCCGGGTCTCCT
Source organism: Clostridiales bacterium (assembly GCA_027365485.1). GTDB lineage: Bacteria > Bacillota > Sulfobacillia > Sulfobacillales > Sulfobacillaceae > JAMCVM01. Next base: position 4,281 of record DAHXNH010000217.1, on the reverse strand, counting down.
TCGTTCCCGCAAGGTTGGCCGGGGGGCGCTTTGTACTTGCGGCGCCTGAGGCTGGATGGGAATTTTCCGTCGTTCAGCATGATGCCATGATGGTGTTGGCCGTGGCTCATGACCGAAAGTATAAACTTCAGAGGGTGCACTTAGGGCCAGGACCGAGGGATACTCACGGCTGGCAGCCAAGCTACCGCGGATGCAGTCAAAAATGCCCCATCACCGATCACGGCCTCGGCGAGGAACAGCCATAATTTAGCACCGAACCGAAGAGAGAGCGATTTACAAGCCCCTTCAGATTCGGAATTAGATGGCCAAAGCCGGCTAATCATCCAGGAATTAGGCCAGCGGGGCGAGAGCCTTTTGGGAGTTAGCCAAGGCCGTGGGCAAATAGGTCAAGGTGGTAATCCCCCGGCGGATGGCGAAACGATCCGTTTGAGGATCGGACGGCTCTACTTTTGGCTGGAGAATCGAACGTAGCAGTACACGGTGACGGTCGCCGTCCTTATGCGCCCAGACCACCCGGTCTTGGTATCGCCCTTTAGCCAGGGTGGCACACTGAATCCGAGTCTCATCACACGCTGGAAAATTGATGTTCAGCACCTGGTCAGAAGACTTGATGGCTGCCACAATCGCTTGAAAGTGGCGGTCCAATAAGGATCGGGTATAGGACCAATCCGAGGACGCTGCCGATAGGGCAGCGGAGGGGATGCCGCGAAGCATCCCCAGTCGCGCAGCACCTATGGTGCCTGAAGCATAAATATCTTCGCCGAGATTAGTACCGAGATTGATGCCCGACAAAATGAGAGTGGGTTGATAGCCCAAATAGGACAGGGCGACTCGCACGCAATCGGCCGGCGTGCCCTGGACCGACCAGCGGTCTTTGCCTATACAATCGATAGCCAACACATCGGTCAACGTCACGGCTCCTCCGCGGCCACTCTGGTTATTGGCGGGCGCTACGGTGAAGACCCGATCGCCATGGGCACGGACGCCATCCTCTAAAGATTTTAGACCGGGACTGGTGATCCCATCGTCGTTCACTAGCAAGATATTCATTCCAATGCTCCTTTCGTTACGAGTCAAAGCTTCTTTTATCGTAAAACGGAGTTGGGCTCAAGATGTTAAGATTGCGTAAGGGTTCGGTGACGGTCAGGTTAAGTTTTGACCCGAGACCCGGCGGGCTTGGCCGAATGGAATGCAGTCAGCTTGCGGCCACGTTCTGCCAGTGGGACTTTGCTGGGTTGCAAAGCCCGGTGCCAGTGAGACGGGGTTAAGAGGCTTGAGGTTGCGGCTTCGACCCATAAGGAGGGTTTGGTAATTGAAAAATCGTCAGATCGTGATGACAACAAGGCCCATCGGGGTACCGAAAGTCGAAGATTTTTCCATGGTTACCGAAGACGTTCCTGAATTAGGCGACCAGATGGTATTGGTGGGCGCGCAATATCTGTCGGTCGACCCCTATATGCGCGGAAGGATGCGCGATCGGCCATCGTATGCGCCGCCATTTGCCTTAAACACGGTGGTCCCGGCGGCCGGAGTGGGTGTCGTTCGCCAGTCGAGACATCCGGAATTCAGCGAAGGCGATGTTGTCCTTGGACCTTTGGGATGGCAGGAGGCGGCTCTCATCGAAGGCGCGCATCTTCAACGCATCGACCCGGCTTTGGCACCGATATCCACCGCGCTCGGCGTGTTGGGGATGCCAGGCCTTACCGCCTATTTTGGCATGATTCACGTCGCTGAGGTTCAACCGGGCCAAACCGTGGTGGTGTCAGCGGCGGCAGGGGCCGTGGGACTGGTGGCCTGCCAAGTGGGGAAGATTTTGGGCGCTCGGGTGATCGGTATCGCTGGCAGTGAGGCCAAAACCCAAGCGTTGGTCAAAGAGTTTGGCGCTGATGGAGCCATCAATTATCGCACCGACGATGTCGACGACAGTCTCGGGCGGTTGTGCCCCCAAGGAGTTGACGTCTATTTTGACAACGTAGGCGGTTCAATTACGGATATTCTCTTTGAGCATCTGAACGTCCACGCCAGGGTGGCCGTCTGCGGTCAAATTTCTGGATATAATTTGGAAACGACGCGGCAGATGCCGGATATGTTGTGGCGGTTGGTGAGCCACAGAATTCGGGTTGAAGGATTTTTGGTGGGCGACTTTGCGGATCAGCGGCAAGAAGCGCTTTTACGTCTCATTCACTGGTATCAAGACGGAAAACTTATATCCCGAGAGCATATTGTCGATGGCTTGGAAAGGCTGCCTGAAGCGTTTTTGGGGCTATTTTCGGGAAAAAATATTGGAAAACAGCTCGTTCGCGTGTGAGACGGTCGCCGAGGCTTGGGAAAGTGTTGGTATAGTCCTGCGGGCCTGGTGTCAAAGGATAGGGTGCCGAGACCTTGGGGAGATCGATGACCCCCTTTAACGGAGTGCCTCGTATCGAAAACACGAAGTGAGATGATCCATCACCAAGCCCATGGCTTGGAGATAGGAATAGACGATGACTGGACCGACGAATCGGAAGTGCCGCAAAGTGAGGTCCCGGCTTACGGCCTGCGACAACGGAGTTTGCGTAGGGACCCATTCGGAGCCTGGCCAATGGTTCACGATCGGATGGCCATCGACAAACTGCCACAAATAGGCGTCAAAGCTGCCGAAGGTGCGCTGGATGTCCAAGAAGGCGCGAGCGTTAGTGACTGCACTTTCGATTTTGAGACGGTTTCGGATAATCGACGGCTCTTGCAGCAGCTGGGCCAGCTTAGTGTCGTCATAGGCGGCAATACGCTTGGGATCGAACTGGTCGAAGCATATTCGGTACGCATGGCGCCGTTTGAGGACAGTTAGCCAACTGAGGCCGGCTTGGGCTCCTTCCAGTAATAAAAACTCGAAGAGCCGATCGTCATCATGAACCGGCACACCCCATTCGGTGTCGTGATATTGAAGGTAGAGTGGATCGGTAGTGGCAAACGGACAACGCGGACGTTCATCAGACACCTGGCCACCTCCTCGACGAACCTAAATACAGACGATAATCCCGCATAGTGGATAGAGGCTGTAAGCTTTTGCTGATTGACCCACCATTTCAGTATACAATGACCATATTGGGTCGTCGACTCGTCAGGGCCGTCGACTATTGGGAGGACTGAGATGATGAGCGTATGGGAACGGGGAACGTGGGAAGGATTGGAGCGCTGGCGTTTGACCGGAGAGGAGTTGGAGGCGGAATTTCTTCCAGGCTACGGAGGGCAGGTAATCTCGCTAAAGCATCGACCGACAGGGCTCGATTTGTTGCGTGTACCCAATACGTTGGAAGAGCTTAAGGCGCGACCCTTTATATTTGGGATTCCAGTGCTGTTTCTTCCGGGCAGGCTCCGCCGAGGAGAGTTTCAATTGGGGGGGCGATCGTATCAGTGGCCTAAAAACGAACGGGGTTTGAACCATCTCCATGGATTTGTCTGGGGAAGGCCATGGACCCTGACGCCTGACCCCGGGGGAGCCCCGGAGGTCACCGCGCGCTTCGAGGCTCAGGAGCATAGCGAGGAGGCGAAGGCGTTTTCGCATCCCTTCCGAGTCAGCATTCGTTACCGATTGGAAGGCGGCTCGCTTCAACTGGACGCTCGGGTCGAGAACTCGGGATCCGAACCGATGCCGGTCGGGTTTGGCTACCACACAACGTTTAATCTGCTCGGGACCGAAGGCGAGCGGCTGCAATATACTGCAACCATGCCCAAAGGAGAAGAATGGGAAATGGCCGACGACCTGATGCCTACCGGGACGCTGACTGCGCCGCGAAAGTTTGCACACTGGATGACTGGAAGCGAACCCATATGGGACGTGGTCTCGGATAACCTGTTTTTGGTGGATGAAGACGCGACCAACGAAATCAGATTACACTTAGACCAGCCCGAGATGACTCTGTGGATGCGTGCTGATCCCCCGTTTCGCAACTGGGTTGTGTACCGACCCGATCGTGATGCTAGCTTTATCTCGCTGGAACCGGTGAGCTGGGTTCATAATGCACCGAATTTGCCTCAACCCCAAGAACGTACCGGCGCGCGCTTGCTCCCGCCAGGCCAATCCGCGGAATTTTCGTACAAGATTGGGCTCCGGATAGGATCGTGAGCAAGGACGAGACTGATGGATTAAAGGTAGCAGTAGATGATAATGCGGTCGAAGAGGGACCGCAGATGGTTTGATCGAACCGCCGCGAGCATGGTACAGTACCCCGAGAGGGTGATAGGACGCCATACACGGAATTTGGCATAGCCAGTCATCTCTAAAAGCGAGAGAGGGATCTG
>DAHXNH010000197.1 GCA_027365485.1 Clostridiales bacterium | reverse complement strand
CTGGCAAGTGTCTAAACCGGGAGACGTCCTATATCTTTATGCGGAAGATTCCGTCGAGTCAATGCATCGGCGCTTTCACGCGCTGTGCCAATTGGAATCGATTTCGGATCCCGTAATCGACCGCCTGACCTTCATCAATGTTCGGAGCAATCCACCGAAGTTTGCCATTCGTGGCATGCAAGGGCTCGTCATGCGTCAGCAAGACGTCTTGGGCGGATTGGACCAGGTGCTCAGTACGATGATCCAGCCGCGTCTCATTATTCTCGATCCCATGCTCAAATTTCACGCGTTGGAGGAAAACGCGAATAACGAGATGAACCAGTTTCTCGAAATCCTCGGATCCGTGGCGGCCCAAGCTCATTGCGCAGTTATCTTCGTGCATCACGTGAGCAAAGGGAGCGACACCAAGCACCAGGAGTCGGCGCGCGGAGCCACGGCGATTGTTAACGAGGCCCGCTGGCAAGTGGCATTGAGCAGACTCGATGCCAAGGCCCTGAAGCGGTATGACATTCCCGAAACGGATGCCTGGCGGTTCCTCGAAGCCAGTACGCCCAAAATCAATGGGGCTGCGCAACTGCCGACGCTGTTGCTAGAACGTATGCGCGGCGGGGTGTTGCAGTTCAGTCTGAAAACCGCTGGGGTAGCGAGTCCGCAGGCTACCGTGCCGGTTGCCCTGCCCCAAGAAGGCGAGTCGAATGGCAATAACAAGGAGGCGAGTGACGATGACGACTGGTGGGGACAATAATAAGACGCAACGGTCGGTCAGTGGCCCGCCCGTGGGACCGCCGATTGCACCCGCGATTATTTCGCGGACGCCGGTGTTTCAGCCCCGGTTTAAAAATCTCAAGTCGGAGACCATTGAGGCCGAAACGCCGTGGGGAAAGGTTCGGATCAGCGGGAAAATCGGTGGAGTCCATCGGAAGATTCTTGATTCGATCTTTGCATGCGCCATCAAAACCAAAGCGACCGAAGAAGGCGCGCGTATGTTGATCGTGGATCTGTACCAGGTGGCCAAGACAGCCGGCGTAACCCGTGCCAGGCCGGATTGGATTCTTGCAAAAATCCGGGACATGATGGCAGTGTGGGTTGAGATCGAAGACTACGGAACGCATTTGCATCATGTCGCGCACATCATTTCCGAATACCGCGAATCGCCGCACCGGGTGCCGCTCCCGGGGGGGGCATTGCAAGGCGATCGGCCCTACTACGTCGTGATTATTTCCTCGGCCTGGATGCGCATTTACGACAGTAGTTTGATCGTGCGCTATCGAAACATCTTGAGCGAAATAAACCATCTCAGCGATGGTGCTACGCACGCCGTGGCACTCCATCTAGTCACCCACGAAGATCACACTGTCGGGCTCGACCGCGCATTAGATCATGTCGGCGCATGGGACGGCTGGACCTCCGAACGACACCGACGGCGGATACGAGAACAAGTCTTACGCGAGGCCGAGAGGCTGCAACAAATCGGGATTAATCTTTACCGCCAAGCCGAGTCAGGGGAGTGGATGATAGCCTATCACCACGTCCCCGGCGTCCACTTTCAAAACCCGTCCGAATCTTAGGGTCGGACGCCATATGAGCGGAAGCGGACGCCATATGAGTGGAAGCGGACGCCATATGAGTGGGAACATAGTAGTATATAGGTATACCTAGATCCGGTCCCCGGCTCCCGTTGGTCGCCGGGGGCCGGGGGGGAGTGCTCGCGAGGGAGTCCGCGAGCAGATCGCCGCCTGGATCTCTTTGTCGAAAAAGATCGCGCTCGGGCGAAAGATGCGTTAAAACACGAAACCAAAGCACACGATCCAACCCTGGAGCGGATCCGTGCCATCACTATAAATAAAAGGCCATCGTTCGAAAACTCTGATATCTTCTCTACGGGCTTTTAGGGACCTCCCGATCCACCACGCACCCCATGCGTACAATTCGCGTTCTAATAGTAGTTGCTCAACCGATCGATCAGCGATTTGATTAAAAATTGGTCGGACGGTGGCAGTGACAAAACGCGATCATGATACCGCTGCCACCAATCAGTGTCGGCAGAGTCGGCGGCCGGTGGTTCATCGGCAGGGATCTGCCCAGTCGATAATCTCGACGCCCCGGCGGCGACATGCGATATTGCGAGGGCGATGATATGATCGCGCAGGGCACCCGGCTCAGCGGCAGCCGTAGTCCATCGGGCGGACCAGCTCGGGTTCGAATCGGAATCGTCCAGACGGTACGTCTCGTCGGCAGCCCACCACCAGATGGGGTCGGCGATAGGATCGGCAGGTTTGGCTGGGGCTGGGTGCCAGCCTGGGAGGCCCAGTGCGGGCCAGAGCTGAACGATTTCCCGCGACGACGATGGGACGAACCACTGTGACCGCACGAGGGCCACCAGGGGCCGGACAAAATATAACCCTATCTCGCCGTAATTCGTCGATCCAGTTAATTCAACCGCCAACCGCCGCAGAAACTCCCGATTTTCCTGGGCCGACCACCAGGGGCAGCCCCATGCCTCTCGGACGGCCATTGCATCCAACGTTTGCGGCGAGGGTCGGAGCGTGGAACGGGACAGGCGGGAGGCATTGGCCGCGTTGATGCCAGCAGCGCGGGCCAGGACATCGAGGCTGAGGCCTTTGAGGCTTTGCACCCGGCGGAAGAACTCGGGCAGGGTGGTGATATCGTTTGGGTCGGTCATCTCCATGTTTCACTCCTTTATAACAACTATAACAACGCACTGAATACTAACACTTCGTGCAGACATATTCGGGCATTATTCCTGCATACTCGTCATAGACAGACTAGGAAAATCATTCAGACATTTTAGCGGTCGCGCAAAGCGTTGCGCCATAAGGATTTGCGGATTCGGCCTCATTCGCGCAGTATTTTTAACTGTGTGCATCCTGCTTGCATCCACCGACAGGATGTGCGATCATTAGAGCATAGTTAGGAGGGATCACGGGATGGATGCAGAGATAGTCCTTCCGGGGAAAACAGAGGAATTGTTCGGAAAGTCGAAAACGAAGATGGGCCGACCGACCAACCCTGAGACCGATCGGTACGCCCAAATGTACGCCCAATTATGGGCGCTGGCGGTGGTGCGGACCGAACCCACCGACACGGACGCCGCTGCCGCTCGTCAAGTGTTAGGGGACCAATACGAGGTGGCTTGCTCTATCCTTCACGGCGCGGAGGTGCCGGACCCAACACTCCGAGACGCCCCGCCCGACCGGATCTGGCAGCCGCTGCCCGACGATCTATCTGCTCGGGATCGCTGCTATGTTGCGGCTGCGTTGGCGGAGCATCTGTGGGGCTCCACACCCCGACCACCTCGCAGTGAAATTTCAGCCCGAGTCGCGGCGATGGGTGTACCGATGCCGCCACCAGGGCCGATCCCTCGGAGGATCTACGTGTTGCTCGGACTCGCTCTGCCGGTACGCCCGCTGACTGCCCACCAAAAAACCGGATTGGCGGCGTGCGACGAGGCATGGATCGAGCGAGAGGGCAAGCGGCTAACCAAGGGTCGACCGCATAGCCGTGGACCGGTGCGTCAGCCGGCCCACGGCGCACTTTGGCCGGGAGACCCGACTTTCGAGTCGGCGACTAAAGGTTTGTAGGAAGGAGGCGAAAAAAAGTGGCTAAGAAAAACGAAAGCGCTTCGAAGCGCACGGGTGCTGTGCTGGTCTATCTCAGCGCCGACGAGCGGGCTCAAATGATCCGAGCGTGCCGCCTGGACGGTACACCGTACGCGGTGTTCGCTCGCCAGGCCGTGTTGCGCCGAGCTCGCGAAGTATTGCTCAACAACGGAACCCCATAGGAAAGGAGGTAACGCAAAGGCAAGCACCGGAGCAGACGAAAGTACCCCAACACCAATTGATTTCGTCCGGTGCCATTATTCGGCACTTATAACGTACGCTAACCATCCATCGAGAGCCGGATCCTGCGGGGTCCGGCTCTTTTTCATACCCTTAGCATAGAAGGAGATGATCCCCCATGTCCACCCCCATCGCCGTCGATTGCGGCCACGGCTTTGTCAAAGCCTTGGCCGCGAACGGCGCACAAACCCTTTTTCCATCGCTCATCTGCCCTGCACCAGCGGGAATTGATTTGGGCCGATTCGGCCAACAGGACGCCATTACCGTTGCCACCGACCGCTACCCGAAGATGCGGTATCTCGTCGGAGATGCCGCCCGACTGCGAGCCACCAGCCTGTTTTCGCAGGACAAAGCCGCCGACCTGGCCACCCTGGCGCTCACGTGGATTGCCGCCGGTCGCCTCACCGGACCCGGTTATCACGCGATTACCTTGGGTGCGGGCGTCCCCCTGGCTTGGTACGCGAGCCAGCAGGGGAGTCTTGCCCAAGCCTTAACCCAAACGGTGCGCTTGGAAAACGGCCATGGCACCATGTTAGCCGTGATCGACAGTACGATTTATCCCCAGGGAATCGGGGCGCTGGCCGCGCAGACCGACGTGCCAGCCAGAGCTCTGGTTGGACTGATTGATATCGGCTATCGCACGGTAGACTTCTTGCTGGCCGAAACGGACGAATCCGGCACTCCTCGTCCCATCCTCGACCGCTCGGGCACGTATTCCGGCGGCATGCACCAGGCTTACTTGGGCCTCGCTCAATCCATTGAAAAGGATACCGGGGTCCATTGGGAGCCGCATGAATTGGTAGACCGAGACAGCATTACCGCTCACGGACGCACGATTTCCATTGTCAACCCGCGCAATCAAGCCATCACCGACCTCGCCC
>DAHXNH010000022.1 GCA_027365485.1 Clostridiales bacterium | reverse complement strand
CGTCTCGGCCACCCACGCCCATAAAGGAGCGGTCTTGACGGTACTTAACGACGTGAGACCGGGAAGGCCAAAGAATTCAAGGCATTGGCGATAGAGGGGGGCGACGCTCGGATCTTGAGCCATGGCTTGGGTTAAGAGGTTCCTCGTCTGCACCCCTAGGTCTAAATATACGCGCAGAGCATTCGGATCACTCTGGTCGTCGGTCCTTGCCGTTGCCGTGGCGATCATGGTAAGCCAAGAGACATTGTGCGTCTGGCTCCACCAAGGACATCCGTAGAATGGGGCGACGTCCCGCAAAAAGGCGGCGGACGGCATACTCTTATCGCGTTCGACCACGGACAACGAGCTTTGATTATGGCCAGACTTTTCTGCTATGGCATCCATGGTCAATCCGCGCATCATGCGGATCGACCGCAAGGTGTGCCCAAATGTGTGTGTCCATCGTTGTGTCATGTCCTGCCTCCGATTTCTCATCATACTACCGACGACTGCCGCGTGCTGAATGTTGATCATTAATTCGGGTCTTATTGCCTAAAAAGCTCTTTCTATATCGTCGGTACCAATTTTTTGACCCAGGCCTGGAACCCCTTGCCTAGCAAGGGGTAGCAATATCATGCTTCAGAGCTGAGAGATTACGCGATCTCCGGTGCCAAATTTCGGCGTAATATGGGGGTGCGAAACTTAAGGGTTTATTGGATGCGTTGTGGGGTCCAGGTGCCGGATTGCTGTTCTTTGGCCTAGCTTGCGGATTAGGCGCCGTAGTTAGTTTAAGTATGGCTGAAACTCGGCCGCAATCCGTATCCGACTCGTCGAAGGTGGTGTTCGGCCAATGAGCCCGTGCGCCGGGCCCCATGCGCCAAGATCGCGAACTCGGCTGATTTGCTCTAGGTAATCAGGCTGCACCAGCGGGTTAGGTTTTGGGCTCCCTCAAGCATTATTGGGAATTGCCTGGCCACGGCGGACATTGCTTGCAGCCTTTCTCAATGAGCCATGGTTGTCGTTTTGATCGGTCATTGTCTTGTTTGATCAGGCAAAGATGGCATAAAGTAATGAGATGGGAGCTCAAAGCGCATCTCTGCCGTGAAGGCCTCGGCCTGGGGTTGACCCGATGACGGGACCCCTAGGCTCGGCGGGTGGAGAGAACGGTGTCTTAGGGAAGGATGAAGAAGCAGATTGAGCAGGCTATCGGAAATCTTGGAATTTAACGATCGTTTCGTCCAGAGCGGCGCGTTTGAGGCCTATCGCACCTCGAAATTTCCCGACAAGAAGCTCTTGGTGTTGTCCTGTATGGACACGCGGCTTACCGAGTTACTGCCTCGGGCGATGAATCTGAAAAACGGTGATGCAAAAATCGTCAAAACCGCGGGTGCGGTCATTTCCCATCCTTTCGGCAGCATCATGCGGAGCATTTTGGTCGCAATCTATGAACTTGGAGTGGAAGAACTGATGGTTGTAGGCCATTGGGGGTGTGGCATGGCGAGCCTCGATGCAGACCGAATGCTGCAAGCGATGGCCGATCAGGGCATCACTCAAGAAAACATTCTCACCCTACAAGGTGCTGGAGTGGATTTGCATGCCTGGCTGCAGCCGGTGAAATCGGTCGAGGAAAGCGTCAAAGCCACCGTAACGATGATTCGAAGTCATCCATTGGTGCCGGCCCACCTGCCGATCGAAGGTCTGGTTATGGACCCAGACACCGGAAAACTGGACAGAGTATCCTTTCAATCGACCGGGATTGCCCTCGATTGACCGATTGGATGCTCAGGCCGCCCACGGGATCAAACAACACGTAAGCATCAGTGCCCGCCTGCACCGTGTAGACTGGCTGAAGGCGGGCACCGCCATGATGTGAAAGTCTCCCCTAGTCTATCGATCTTCCTTTCTGCGCGGTAAATCATACCAAAGGCGACCCAACTCGGCCAAATCATCTTCAGTTAAGGCAGGTGCCGTCGAGGCGGCTAGACTCTTCTCCAATTGGTCTGGAGTACTGGCCCCCAAAATAGCCGCGGTAATTCCCGGTTGAACCGTAACCCATTGAATGGCGGTGGTGGTCATGTCCCGATCATGAGATTGGCACCAGGACCGATACTGGTCGACCACGGCGAAGGTCGCTTCTTGCCAATAGCGAGTTTGGTACATCGGCCCAGCGTTGTCCAAGCCAAAGCGCGTGTGCTGTTCTACGGCCTGTCCCGCACGATACCGACCGGTGAGCATCCCACCCGCTAAAGGATTATAGGGAATGATGCCAATCTCTTCGCTTTGGCATAGGGGAACTAGTTCCTCTTCAATCATACGAAACAATAAGTTGTAGCGAGGCTGCACACTGACTAAGGGAGCTAGAGCATACTCGGACGCAAGCCCCAGCCCCTTAGCCACTTGCCATGCGCGCCAATTGGATACACCGACGTAGCGAATTTTACCTGACTGGAGTAATGTATCGAAGGCTCTTAGGGTCTCTTCGATAGGCGTCTGCCAATCGAATTGGTGAGCCTGATACAAGTCAATATAATCGGTATGCAAACGCGACAGGCTTTGGTCGACGGCCTCTAAAATATGCTTGCGGCTGAGCCCTCGTTGGTTTGGCTCGTGCCCCATGGCACCAAAGCATTTCGTCGCCAGGATGACGTCGTCTCGATGGGCAGGTAGCCACGCTCCTAAAATCGATTCGGTGGTGCCGGCTAAGGACACGCCCCCGCCGAGAGGATAGACATCGGCGGTATCGATTAAACGAATACCGCCATCAAAAGCACGGTCCAATATCCGAAAAGCGGTGCTCTGATCAGCCTGATTACCAAACGTCATCGTTCCCAAGGCTAATTCAGTAACCTGTAGGCCAGTTTTGCCCAGCGCGCGCCACTGTATGTTAATCGCCTCCTCCAATGTATGCTGTGCTTCGCTCCAGGAATCCTGAGCGGTCCAACAGGCCCACGAGAGACTGAGAGCGTCAACCAAACGCAATGTCCCTCTAGCCAATGCCATGACACAAAAGACTTTGGTTCCGGGGGCCCAACCAGCCCTTTTAACCTGTAGTCCGTAGTCAATGTAGATGGGGCTTGGGAAGGCCCGTCTACACTCAGGAAAGCCGGGAGCGATCCGGGGACCCTATGTGGTACAGGTCTTAGAGGTTAAAAAGTAAACTGCTCTTCTTTGACCACGAATCGCCAAAACGGCTCTACGTAAGAGGCACCCTTCAACAAGTCCTGGGCATAGCCCTGTAAAAAATTGCGCTGTTTTTCCACCGGGTAGGCCACCAAGGCTGCTTTTTTAGCGGTGTCCGACAAAAAAAACGATTCGCATAAATGGTCCCAAATGCCTTGCAGCGTGTCATCGGAGCAACTCCGTATTTTTTCTAGAGCTTGGCTCGTCATTTCTTCATTAGTCATCGCCCAACCTCCAACCGTTAATGTGAATTCATTATAGCAAATCTCACTCTCACTGCCTTCGCTAGACTCAGGACAGTACAACGGCTTTTATAATCCCGGTTGTGGGACCAAATGGTCGTCCACGGGCGCTGACCTATGTTATTAACGGCGAACCCGAAGTGATAAGGCGAAAGCGCCGGAGGGTTCATCTGCTGCGGTAAATCCATGATACTGGTCGTGTCAGCCAAATAGCGGGGGTGCAACAGCCTCCGGGTAGAAGGGCTGCCCTCCTCGGGCAACCCGACCCCCACGGAACCCAGCGTGCGGATTTCCCGCACTGGGCTCTTCAGCGATAGATTTACTGAATGACTAGATGAGGTAACCGCGCCTCCTCGGGAATGTACACCG
>DAHXNH010000144.1 GCA_027365485.1 Clostridiales bacterium | reverse complement strand
CGGGCGCCACGCGATGCAAAGAATGCTCCACGGATAAAATTAGCCAAGCGATCACGATGATTAAGCGGGCGGTCCAGCACGGAATCAAAGCGCGCTACGTGTTGGCGGATAGTTGGTTCAGTAGCAAAGGCTTCATCCAAGTGATTCGGCAGATCAAGCAGCAGGCCATGCACGTGGTGTGTGGCGTCCGAAAAGATAAGCGGAAGTACGGCTACAAGGGAACCACGGTCGACGCCCAAGGCCTCCTGGCAGGATGAAAGCAAGCAGGCAACGCGAAGCGTTGCCTGCTTGCTAAACACCCGATATTTCGAAGTGCTTGGACAGTATGAAGGCGTCGGCGAAGTCAAGTGGTACTTCTGCCGATTTCCGTATGCGACAAAATGGCGGCTGTTTTGATCCACCGACACGTCCCTCTCCTTCGTGAAGATGATGGAACTGTATACCACGCGTTGGACCACCTAAGTCTTTTTCAAAGAAATGAAGCAACCTCTGCGGTTAGGGCGGTGCCAATCGCGGGATTTTGATGCCCAAATCGCCCACCTCACCGTCAGTGGTATCGTTTACATTTTTCTGACGTACTTGCGCCGGGTCGAGGCCTACGAATCCTTAGGCCGCCTCTTTGAAGGGATTGTGGCCGAACTGCGGGAGAAAAACGTGGCCGAGCGCCTGTGGGCGTTGTTTGAAGCACTGCTGCAGGCTGTCCTCTCCGCGGTGGCCGACTCCGGCCCCAAGGTCCTTGGCGGAGTCCAAGGATGGATCTCCAGCAATTTCAACGTTCGCCCCAATATGCCGCCCTCAAAGACTTGTTTGACGGGTCCTGCTTAGGCCGTCCATGGCAAAGTCTCAATACGGTGGCCTAAATCGCCAAAGTGGAATCTTAAGAAGTGAGGAAACTTAACGTCTCACAAGAGCGTCCGCATCTGAACACATAGTGTTATGGGGGTGCGAAACTCAAGCCGGTAATAATAGACTGGCGTACGATAACCAGGTAACAGTTTTTCCACAATCCCGGCCACAAGCTCAAGGCCCCGTCAAAGTTTCGCAAACCCTTGTGTTTACGCCGTTTTTTAAGGGTGGTAAACATTTTTCGATCGATCTGTTACAGTGAAGCTCAGTCAGCAAAATTACGGGTGGGGTGGAGTCACGGACGCTCAGCGTCCGGACGAACCTCTCGCTCAGACGGAGGCAATGGTTCTTCATGATCGATCTGGATACACTCAACTGCGCGGGGCCTTCCGGCCTCCGCGACCGTCTCTCGACCCTGATTGATCCCCGTCATCAGCGGGGCATCCGTTTCCCCTTAGAGGAAATCCTGCTGTTGGCCCTAGCCGCTGTACTCGCTGGGAGGATCTCCGATGTCGCGATCAGCGACTGGATTCACGACTTGAGTCCGGAACACCGCGAGCGCTTCGGGTGTCGACGCGGCGGACCAACCTTTACCGTCCCCAATGAGGCGACCATCCGTCGGACCCTGCAAAGCCTCGACGGCGATGCCGTGGACGCCGTCGTCAATGAGTGGTTAACCCAGCATTCCCTTCAGGACGATGATGCGCTGGCCGTTGATGGCAAATCCTTGCGAGGTTCCGGGCACGGCCGCCGCACGCGGCCGGTGCATTTGTTGGCGGTGATGGGTCATCGGACGGGGCAAGTGCTCGGCCAAGTCGATGTCGCCCGCAAAACGAATGAGATCCCCATGATTAAAGATTTGCTCGCTCCCTTGGACATTGCTGGCAATGTCGTGACCGTAGATGCCCTCCATACCCCAACCGAGACCGGGCAGTCTCTTGTCGAAGACAAACCGGCCTACGACATCATGGAAGTCAAAATGAATCAACCCAGCTTGTACGAAGCGGTCGCGGCCGTCGAGTGGGACGACTATAGCCCCCCGAGTATCACCCTCAATAAAGGGCATGGCCGTATCGAGCAGCGTACCGTGCGCACCTCGGACGCCGTCCTGAACAAGTGTGCGTTACTGTTGAGTTAGTCCCCAAGCCCTCCATCTATCGCGCTATCGGATTTCCCGATTGATCGTCGGGCATTTTGCTGTGCCCTCGACCAGAAACTTGTCCAAAGTTATGACCGGTACAGCAAGAACGCCCCGACCTTTAGACTGAAAGAACCCAAAGTCGCAATTAAAAGATAAATACTTTCACGGGGCCTTGGCCACAATCTCCCCCCTCCTTTGCTCGTAACAGACACTTATACAAATGTCCTATATTGGCTGCCAGTTTCGATGACTAAAATCGCACCTTACACACAGAGGCACCTAAACCCCTTGTGTATCAAGGCGTTTAGGTTTTCTCCAAAAACCACGGAGAACGTCGAGTATAATTTCATGGATGCTTTTTGAAACCCGCCCTGTTACACCGTTTGGGAAAAAGGGCACAACAGCGCGGGTTTTGGGGAAGTGAACGGACTTTTTGGATAGCATCACCTTAGAAACTGCGGGTCATTCTTTCAACGAGCCGATCATAATACCTTTCGTGAAATACCTTTGAGCCAACGGATAAATGAATAGGACCGGCACGGTGGAAATGACAATGAGGCTATATTGCAATAACGTCGCCATATCCTCAAATAGCTGTTGCTGTTGGCCGGTCAAGGTGCCGCCCATACCCATGCCTGAGGAACTCACATTCACCAAAATCAACAGATTATCCATGACCAGTTGAAGCGGATACAAACTCTGGCTGTTTAAAAACAGCAGCGCGTTGAAGTAACTATTCCAGGTGCCCACGACGGACCATAGCACGAGGACGGCAATGATGGGTGTTGACATAGGCAGGACGATTTGCCAAAGGAAACGGATGTCGCCTGCACCATCCATCGAGGCGGCCTCCTGTAATTCATCGGAGATTGTGGACTGAAAAAATGTCCGCGCAACGATCACGGCGAAGGGGCTTAAGGCCACCGGTACGATGATCGACCAGCGGGTGTTCATCATGCCCAAGTCTCGGACGAGCAAATACAACGGGATGATCCCAGCAGGAAAAATGAGTGCGATAAGCAGTAACCACACCCAGATT
This sequence comes from Clostridiales bacterium, assembly GCA_027365485.1. Classification (GTDB taxonomy): domain Bacteria; phylum Bacillota; class Sulfobacillia; order Sulfobacillales; family Sulfobacillaceae; genus JAMCVM01. Next base: position 1,670 of record DAHXNH010000144.1, on the reverse strand, counting down.
TTTCGACCATAAAAATGCTTACGGGACAGTGGGTAGCCCATCATGATGGTGAGGGAAACCCCGAGAATGGTCGCACCGACGGTGTAGATGATGCTGTTCAAAAACCCTGTCCAGATTTCATGGTAACGGAAGACTGCCTTATAACCGAGCAATGTCAGATGGACGGGCCACAACCACACCTGGTTTTGGATGACCGCGTTTGCTGAGCTGAACGATGCGCTCAGGACATATACTAACGGGTAGCCAACAATGACTAAGACAAACGCCAACCAGACGTAGATAACGATCAGGTAGAGGCGATCGCTTGCGCTCTCGCGTTGGATAATCGCCCGTCGTTTGGGGCCTCTCTGCACCGCCATGCTCTAACCCTCCTCAGAACAAATTGGTGTTGGATACGTATTTGGCGACAAAGTTTACGATGAGTAGTAGCACCAAGCCCACGCCCGAATTCATCAGTCCGACCGCTGCCCCGAAGCTGAAGTTCGCTTGGAGAATCCCAATCTCGTAGGTATAGGTCGAAATGATTTGTGACGTAGCTGTGTTTAAGGGATTTTGCATGAGGTAGTCTTGCTGAAAGCCTACGTTAAGCACGTTGCCGACCGACAGGATTAACAGAATCACAACCGTTGGCTTAATGGTCTGCCAGTCCACGTGGATCATCCGCTGCCAGCGGCTGGCCCCGTCAATTTTGGCGGCATCGTATAATTCGAGATTCACGTGAGACAAAGCGGCCAAATAAATAATCGCGCTATAGCCCGTGGACTGCCAAATAACTGACCAGACGTAGACGGAGGGGAACGCGCTTCCGGACGACAGCAAGATGGGGGGGTGATGAATGCCCAAAAGCGTGGTGATCTCGGCGAATGGTCCTGCTGAGGAGGATAGCATAATATTCAATAGTGCCACGAGCACGACGACTGAGATAAAATACGGTAAGAAGGAGACCGTTTGTACCCATTTTCTAAAAGCGCCGTTGCGAATTTCGTTGAGTGCCAGAGCGAAGCCCACCGTAATCGGGGTACCCACACAAATGGTGTACAAACTGATTCGGAGAGTGTTGTCAATGACATTCCAGAAGTAAGGCGACTGGTAAAAAATGGTGAACTGCTGCAATCCCGTCCACGGACTATGCCAAATTCCACCGATAGGATTGTAGTTACGAAACGCAATTTGGGACCCAAGCATCGGATAGTAACTGAAAACCAGCAAAAAAATCGTGGGTAAAGCGATAATAGCATAGAGTTGCCAACTGCGGCGCATGCGTGTCCACCCGGTCGCTCTTCGCGGTTTTCTTCGGTAATCGGTCTCCGAAACTATCGGCGTGGGCTTCTCTGCTACCATCGAATCTCCTCCTCGGGGTCTCCTCACTGTGGCCAAGCGGCCCAAAAAGACGACTATAATACTCGGCGCGAACGATCTGAATCGGGTCGACTGGCGCCCGACTTGCTTGGCTTCGTCTTTAGCGGATGCCGAGTTTTTTCATCACCACTGGTATAAATTCACCACATCGCGTGTGCGCAGGGCTCTGCGGGGCCCTGCGCACACCAATTCTTTGTTAGCGAGACGGTTCAAGAAAGCGATACGTAATATCCGACTTGGGCACCGGTAAAGAGAGAAGTGCGGTAACATCAGACGGCGTCGGGGCAAAATCTTTTTGATCCGTGTTGAAT
>DAHXNH010000120.1 GCA_027365485.1 Clostridiales bacterium | reverse complement strand
AATCTTCACTGTCTCGCAGAAAGGCCACGAACTCCTTTCTGAGGAGGATAACACTTGCTTGAGCCGGATGCGCGGAAACGTGCACGTCCGGTTCTGAGGGGGCCCGATCGCCGTAAGGTGGTCGGGCTACCTGGTGAGTGTGCCGTAAGAAATACCGATATCAGAGCATCTTCAGACGGTGAACGCGGACCCTATTCTGACGGAATTTCGAGCCCCTCCTGACGTCCGGCTATATACTCGGCATTAAAGATCTGATACTGGCACCGACCAGGTTTGAGCGCCTTGGTCTTCTTCATCAAGGAGTACGTTTCAATTCTTTAGTGCCGAATATATAGGGTATGCATAATATTTGCGTCTGTAAAATTCGGTAACCTTTGCTGATTCGCTGACGTTATACTCGTGTGAAATCCGTAGCACTGCGCCAAAGTTAAGAAAAGGATGGCGATAACGATGGGTTTTCGGAGTCGGTATACTTTTTGCCGGATTGAGTCTCAACGCTAGCGTATTTGCCCAAAAACCACGTTCTATCAATCTTGTGGTGTCCGGTTTGAAATTATCGCTCCCTGTTACCTGGCGGGTTACGCGAAACCATGCGAATCCTATCCTCAGTAACTGCCGAATCACCCAAGCCCAAAACAGGCCTGGTCACCCGTCTCACGATTACCTACACTCCAAAGGCGAAGAATCCAGGAGCAGAAAAATGGTTACCGCCATTACCCGAACCGCTACTCCTAATCAATCCGACCCATCCTATGCTCTTCAGAAGATGGCTAAGCTACACCACATGACCACGGTGACTCATTCCGAGACAGCGGCGGGAGGAGGGCAGTATTCCGTCACCGTATCCGAAGCCTCTAGCACAGGGGTCCCACGGTTATTGCAAAGGATTCGCTGGCCAACTCCCCTAACGGCGACCGAAGCCGTAACCCATCTCGAAGCCATGCACGATACCTCTGAGCCGTTTTGGCTTCATCATCGACTTGGTTGGCTCTTTGCGTCCGGCGAAGGCGCCATGGGGTTCCAAGCCATCGATTTGTTTCGCACTACAAATGACGGTAAGACTTGGCAGTCTGTCGCACCCACGACCTATCACGAGAGCTTCCCGATAGCCAACAGCATGGCAGGCGGCCCTATCCTGGCATTTGCTACACCACAACAGGGCTGGATAGCTCAAGTGAATGGGAACCGCTCTGACACCGCGACCTATGGTACCAATAACGGCGGAACGTCCTGGACTTTTATACACTCCGTTACCATTCCCAGCCCTTCCCCGGATGGGTTTCCGTCTGAGACGACCGCAATCATTTCGCAGATTCGGTTTGCTTTACCGAATTTGTTGTACACGTGGAAAACCACTACCACAACCCACCACGCTCAGTTCATGCTCACGGGCGTGAATTCTGCCTCGTAGCATCGCAGTTGTTCAATCACACTTATCCGTCTTCCGAAAGAGCGTTCGTGATTTCTGGTCTTACGGGTCGTTCTTGACGAGGCCTGAAAGGGGTCCCGCCAACCAAACGCGGATTTTCCCCCGGTATCAATACCTTTAACCGGCTCCACCCCTCAGGGTGCGATAGGGCCCTTCGGCGCTTTGGCTTGCGCCAGCATGATCCCTACTTTCCATTCAGGGTTCGGGACGGAGAAGCATCCCGGAGTGGGTCTTAGCGGCCTCTGGCAAACGGCGCAGACGGATTGCCGCGGTCCCTGGTCAACCCCGCTTGTTTTTTGGAGTTCCGCCCTTCAGGGCGGGGTAGTTGACTTGTGTTATTCTATCAATAGACGGTTTATCATGGAAAAGGTGGATCTTCAGGGGATTCTCTCGCAAATGAACGCAACGAATACTTACACCCCACAAGGAGGATCGATGCATAATGACTGACACCGGTAAATTTCACATCGTAGTTGCTACCGACGGTTCCGAGGGCGCATTCACTGCCGCGCGATGGACGGCTTCATATCTCGTCCACCCCAATGTCAAAGTCACCATTCTGACCGTCACTCGAATGACTGTTGACGATGCCTTACATAACCGCTACGAACAAGCCGCGACGGCCTCCCAAAAGGTACTCAGCCAGACCGAAACCCTATTTTCGGGCTCAAAAGTGGATACCGCCTCAGTCAACGTAGTCGGCGTCCCGGCTACTGCCGTACCTCAGTACGCGCATGACCAAGGTGCCGACCTGATCGTGCTCGGCCATGTGGGTCATTCTGCCCTGGGCGGCATGGGCAGCATAGCGTTTAGTGTCCTACATCACGCCGAGTGCCCAGTGCTCCTGGTTCCGTCCGTCGCGGCACCGTCTTCTAGCGAGCTCAATCGACCGCTCCGCGTGATTCTATCCACCGATGGCTCGGATGAGTCCAACCACGCCGCGTCGTGGCTCAATGCGTGGCTGGCGGGGACAAAGGCCTCAATTTCAGTGCTTTCGGTAACCCGAGAATCCACCGACTATTATCATGATCCGAGTGTCGATGCACCGAGCCTTGCCAACTCCACCATGCAAGGAATTGCCGCTCCTGCCTGGGGATTCCCCGGCGTCTATTGGTTGCCAAGTACCGCGTCGGCCATTTCCTGGGCTGACACCGCAGACCGGGCCCGAGCCCACGCCGACGAAGCGCGTGAAAAAGCCGTCAGCCTGTTGCCCGATTGTCCGCCGGAGGATCAAGAAACCGGGTTCGGGTCGCCGGCTGAGTCGATTCTCGATCACATAGACACCTACCATGCCGACTTAATTGTCATGGGTCGGCGCGAACATTCGGCCCTAGGCAATTTGCTAAGCAGTGTCTCCTATACGGTGATTCAACGTTCACCCGTGCCGGTACTGCTCGTGGGAAGACATTTTGAACCTCCGGCCACTCAAAAAGGTTAAAGACTCCGGAACTTTTAGGGGAGGGGAGCGCCAGCAAAATGTCGGCCCTCCCCTCCCCTATGCGGTTTCCGTCATTGTATCCGGTGGCCTCGTTCTGCCCCCAGTCATCGGAACATCCAGGGTTCAGCCCTCCGCGCTCAATCCAGGCTTGGAGCAAACGGCGAAAGTTGATCACGGTAGGCCTTTGCCAATGCCTCGCGGTCAGCCGGATGGGCTAATTGGATGAGTTGACGCGCTCGTTCGGTTAAGGTTAGACCATGAAGATTGGCCACTCCGTATTCGGTTACCACAAACTGAACGTGATTGCGCGTTGTGGTCACTGCAGCGCCGGGATGTACTTGGGCTACAATCCGCGGTTGACCCGTCGCCGTCCGCGACGGTAAAGCGATAACCGAGAACCCACCGGGCGATAAACTGGCTCCGCGAACAAAGTCCATTTGACCACCTACGCCAGATATCATGCGGGTTCCGACCGATTCCGCGGCCACTTGCCCAGTCAAATCGACCTCCACCGCTGAATTAATCGAAATCATCCGCGGCTGACGACGAATGAGTGCGGTGTCGTTGGTATAATTCACCGTACGCATCGAAATCATTGGATGGTCGTCCATGAACTCATAAAACCTTGGGCGGCCTAAGGCAAAGGTGCAGACCACCAGACCCGCATCTACCGTCTTGAACCGTCCAGTGATTACGCCCTGTTCGACCAAAGCTTGAATCCCGTCGGAGATCATTTCGCTATGAATACCTAAATCTTGATGGTCGGCCAAATCGGCTAACACGCCATCGGGAATCGCACCGATGCCTAACTGCAAGGTCGCACGATCGGGGATTAAGGCCGCGACTTGAGCCGCAATCTGATTAAGGACGGGCTCGTCTCGACCCTCACCGAAGGCGTGAAGCGGTGCCCGGTGCCAGACCCCATAGGTGATGGCGGATACCGGCAATTCCGCGGCCCCCCGAGTCCGGGGCACTAGTGGATTGATCAGAGCCACCACCGTCCGTGCCTTTTGAACAGCGGAGAGTGCCGCCTCTACGCTAGTCCCAAGACTGACATAGCCATGACGATCCGGCGGGCTCACTTGGATCAACGCGTAATCCAAGTCTAAGCGGTCCTCCACAAACCCGGGGATATCGGATAAAAACAAGGGAAGATAAGATGCCCTGCCCTCAGCGATAGCCAACCGTGTGTTCTTCCCAATGAACCAGGAGACATCGTGAAGATGACCTTCAAGAGTGGGGTCCAGGTGCGGTGTTGGCCCTTCCAAATGCATGTGATAACAGGTAACATCTTGGAGATCGCGACAGCGGTCGGCTAATCCTTCTAACAGTCGGGTAGGCGTCATAGCGATGCCTTGCACGTAGACTGTCATCCCCGACTGTAAAGGTTCAAACGCGGTGGCCAAATCGACTAGTTCCATAGAGCCTTCTCCTTTGTCGCAAGGACCCTTCGTCCTTGCCCATTTTGTGATCGCCTGCGACCAAAAATGCTCAGAACGCTTCGCTTAAACGGACCGAGCCAGACGATCCAGGACTTCAAATTGGGTCGGATGAGCAAAGGTCATATGCGCCAGATCAGCGGGCTTCAGACCTAGACGCACCATCATGTGGGCTACATTAGACAATTGCGCCGCATCCACACCCACGCCATGCATGCCCAAAATGACTCCCGTCTGCCGGTGCACCACCAGTTTGACAAACCCATCAAGCTCTTCGGCAATTTGAGCCCACGCCTCGCCCCCCATTTCGCGGACGTATTCGTGGACCTGAATGCCGCGCTCACTCGCCTGGTCGCGGGTCAACCCGACCGAAAAGGCTTCGGGCCGTGAAAACACGGTAGTCGCCATTTCCTCGGGATGAAAGGCCTCTTTGGCGTCGTCTCCGAGTAAAATAGCATCCGCCGCGATCTCACTCATGCGCACTGCGGCGTGAAACAACATCGAGAGTCCGGTCACATCGCCAGCCGCGTAAATATGCGGGACTGACGTGTGCATCTGCCCGTCCACCCCAATTCCACGCGCATTATAGGCCACCCCAGCCGCATCCAATCCCAAATCTTCAGCAATAGCCGGCCCCCGTCCTACCGCCGCCAACACCTGATCGGCCGTCCAGACCAAGGCATGCCCGTCATCAAGGCGGTGTCCGGTCAAAAGTACGCCTTGATCTTTGACTTCCAATTTTTCTATCTTCACCCCCGTGACCAGATGAATGCGTTGACGCAAATGGTCGGACACAGCGGCACGCAAATCGGGATCCATATGGCCCAAAATCGTAGATTCCATTTCGATCACCGTCACCCGAACGCCAATATCCCACAACATCGAGGCCACCTCCACCCCGATATACCCTCCACCCAATACGATCAATTCTTTGGGCAACACGGTCTGACTAGTCTGCCACTGGAACAAATCGTGATGGTCCCACGTATGTTCTGCGCCTTCGAAGGTGAGCGGAATCGCTTGCGATCCTGTGGCAATAAGAATGGTCTTCGCTTTGACTGTGACCGTCTCCGATCGGTCCCAATCCTCAACCACCAGCCGGTTTGCGTCGAGAAATCGAGCGCGGCCGCGCACCATAGTCAGGTGTTCTGTAGATTGAATCTCTTCCATGTGTTGAGCATAACGCCGACTCTGCACCCCATCTTTATAGCCGCGAATCTGATCCCAACGTGCTGCCAACGGCTCGGCCTGCAAGCCAAAGATGGCAGCACGGTTTAATTCTCGCCAGATCTGAGTCGCGTGACGCACGGCCTTGGAGGGCACACACCCTTCATATAAGCAATTTCCACCCAAATTTCCCTTTTCGTCCACCATCAACACCGACTGCCCGGTCCGGGCGATTCTCAGAGCGGCGGGATAACCCCCACCCCCGGCGCCTATGACCACCAAATCATATCGATCATGCATCATCGTTGACCTCCTTTAAAATAAGATCCTGGGTGCACCAATCCAACGCCCTGGATTCAAGCCTTCTCGCGCGCGGTCTCGAATCGTTACCACCCGCGAGCTGTGCCTGTGTCGTCCGCATCCAACGTCCACTTAACGCGCTTCTGCCAAGCCCACATTAATTGCCCGTAAGGTCGTAGCGATGCCGACTCGACCGAGCACATCGAAGAAGTGGGGATTTTGGCCCAAGTACCCCCATGGCGGTGTAATCGACAAAGGTTGGTCGGTCACGGTACCG
>DAHXNH010000109.1 GCA_027365485.1 Clostridiales bacterium | reverse complement strand
CCCTGTCTCCCAGGCCGGCGCGAAAGACAGCATTCCCAACGTTCTAGCCCTGGCCATCATCCAGCAGGCTAGCGGTGGCCAAGCCTACGGGGACCGGTATTATTGTTCGAATGGCCAGAGCGCGGGGGAACAATGCCACGCAGTCAGCGCAAACCTGCACACCCTCGGCATCGGCGAAGGCCTCTTTGGGATCGATACCACGTCGGGCCTTATTCCGTCCAACCAGAATGCCCATTCCGTCACTTGGAACGTGACCACAGCGTTGCAAGCCCTCGGCCGTGACCTCAGCGGACCCTGGAAAGCCGGACTGAGCGCCTTCCACCGGCAGGTCCAAACCCCGCCCGGCTGGTCGAGTACCGGCTATGCCGATCGGATTGAAAGCCTGATTCGAGAGTACGATAGCGGCCCTCAACTTGGCGCATGGGCCTTAGCGTCCTGGAAAAACGGCCAATTCACCGACCCCGGGCATGCACCGGAATGGGTGTTTGCGGTCGGGAGTGCGCCCACCGGGTTCCATGGCTCTCATGCGTGGAAACCAGCGACGATCACCCGAACCTGGAACCCGAAAGCAAAGAAATGGATCACGACCACGATCGCCCACAACCTCCCCTACACCAATCTCTCGAACCCGATCCAAGTGTGGGGGATCGAGCAGTCCGGCCAGCGCGTGAATTTTAGTCTCTCAGGGGTCACCGGCAGTCAAGTCCCGGTCTGGGCCGGTGGGCAGGTGTGGGGTGGGCAAGTCCCGCTCACCGGCCCTCGGGCCCTCGCCAGCATTACCGCCCGATGGGCCAACGGCGTAACCGAAACGATTCCCTGGCCGATGACCGGCGGCTCGAATGGCACCGTGGCTTGGCACCTCTTACCGAACCCGCAAGCCCTCCACCGCTGGCAGTCGGATATCCAAACCGCCGCCCAAACCGCGAATCCGACCATGCCGCAGTCCCCATTCGGTGACGCCATCGGGGCTGTGATGCTGCATGAGTCCGGTGGCATCCCGAATTTGTGGTCCAACGGCATCGTTGGGGGAGCGTATGGGTTGATGCAGATCGAGCCGGCCACCGCCAAGGGCCTGCCCGGTTACTATCCCGGTGCCCGGCATAATCCGGCGGAAAATCTGGTCTTAGGCGCAGAACTGCTCTCCGAACTCTACGCGCAGACGCATTCGTGGCACTTTACGTTCGCGGAGTATTACTACGGGAGCTTGCCGCCGGGGTATCAGCCTGGAATGAGTTGGGCGCAAGCGTCGAGCCTCTACGATTTTGTGCCCAGTGGCGGCAATACCGAAACCGTGGCCGCCTACGCCGACCAGATGGTGGCCGAAATGGCCAGCGTGGCCTACGAAGATCCGGCTTTATAAAGAAAGGAAGGAAGAGATTGATATGCGAAAAATCACCGCCATTATCGGAGGCGTCGTGGTGGTGGGGGGGATCCTCTTCATCTTAACCGAGTCCCCCGCACACCCACCCGGCGTTCCACCGATTCGCCGTCATCACGCCGCACCGCCGAAGGCCCTCCCCAAACCGACCCCCACGCCAACGCCAACTCCGACCCCAAAGACTGCGCCGACCCTGCCTACCAGCGGAACAGCTCCGGGCAGTGCCATCGTGAGCTTTACCGCCGTCACCGGTCAGGCACCCCCCGCGCCGTTGCAGGTGGTGTCCCTCCTGTGGCAACCGACCACCCAATGGGCGGTCGAACCCTTGGGGATGCAGATGGGTGGCAACGCGCTGAAAACCCTGTGGTTCGGCCAAAAAACCGGCTCGAACTCATGGCAGTGGATTCCGACCACCCTGCCGGGGGTGCCGAGTACCAAGCTTCCGGCACCGATGCAACAGAGTTTGACGATGGCGTACAGCTTGCATTTGGGGGAGAGTGGACCCGCCAACACCGTCGGCAACATCACCTGGCAATCGATTCAAGGCCAAGTGAGTTCGCCGGCGGCCTGGACGCTCAGCACGGTCAGTACCAACAATAGTCCGCTCTTTGCGCCGACGGTGGGGGTGGTGGTCTTCGAAAAATCCCTGACCGGTACGTTTAGCGGCTATTACGGGTTAGAGGGCGCATTTGACGCGGCCAACGCGGGCAATGGGTTGCATGGGTTAGTCGGATTTGTCAGCCGAACCGGACCGCTCGGAACGATCGCGCAGAGTCCACCGCCATTATTGTAAGGCCAATAGAAGGAAAGGGGGTGAAAGATATGGCAGGGACCGAACCAAAGACGCTCCTAAGCGAGATTACGAAGGCCTCACAGGGCAAAGTTCGCATCATCGATATGCGAAAACCAGCAGAGCCAGCAAAGACGCCGGAGCCCGTGAAAGCACCGCAACGCTAAGCTAACCGGTCCAAGAGCCGATAGGGGAGTAAGTCTATGACTGCATTCTCCTATCGGCTCTGCCTGTATTTATATTAGGAGGTGCAAAACATGTTCAAAAAGATCGTATTGAGCGAGGCGTGGCTCCCCGTGATCGGCTTGATCATGATTGCTGCCACGATTGTCTTCGCGATTGGAGAGATCAGTGAGTCCACCGCTGCGACCATCGGCGTGCTCCTAGGGGTCGCGGTGTCCGTCCGTCTAGTGTGGAGCCTCTAGACAACCAGCCTTTCGGAAAACCGAGAGGCTTTTTATTGCCTATAGATAGGAGGTGTTTTTTTATGATCGACACGACCTTATTGCCCCCAGAAATTGCAGACACCCTCGCGGACCATCAACCGATCCAATGGATCCCTCTGCCCGCCCAACCCGGCCAAGCCGAGATGATGATCCCCACCCAAGTTCGCGCCATGCCACGTCTCGTGGAGCCGTGGCAATTGGATCGGGCCGTAAGTACCCCCGAAACGAAAGTCTATCGACTTGCTAAAGACCACCTAGCGGCCCTGGTGCACGGCAACAGCCTGTCGCTCATCCAAGCCTCGGACGAACGCACTCTATCGCACACCCTGGACGCCCTTGGGCAATCCCAAGACCGCACCCGCGATCACCCCGTGGAAAGGAGTCGGTAACCATGGCTCATTGGTACGTCATCGGAGCTAGTCCCGACCGGTTGACCGAGATTCGCCAGGCAGATCACCTCATCGATAGCTTCGACGGCCCGTTAGACCACGAGGCCCAAACCGCCCTCTACCGCCGCATTGCCCAAGCGGCCCCGGATAGTTTATGGCTCACCTGGTCGAGCCTGGAACCGCCCAACATCGACGCCCTACGGCGGTTGCGCGTCGCCCAACCGAGCCTGAACATTATCGTAGAAATCCCGACGGACCTTACCCCGCCCAACGCCGACTTGGCTCAGCTCGTCGGGCTCGGCATCTATGCGATGGTACCCGAGTCGGCACAGTTCGCATCCGTTACACACCGCCAGTTCACGTACGCCGACGCGGCCGCCTGGCAGGGAAAAGTTCGGAATTTCGACGAACCGGACCCGGAACCGAGAGAAAAGATCGTCGAAAAAATCGTAGAACGGGAAGTCGTGCGCGAAACGATTAAAAAAGTCGCGACCACTAGCCGCCCGGTATTGATTAGCGTGTGGGGCTTCGCCCCAGGCACCGGCGCGACCACGCTGTCTCTGGCTATCGCGGCCTTTCTCAGTCGCATCGCCCCCACCGCCGTCGTGGACCATGCGCCGCAAATGAATGCGCATGGGCACCCGCGCCCC
>DAHXNH010000097.1 GCA_027365485.1 Clostridiales bacterium | reverse complement strand
GGTTGCCGACAAAACGGAGGTGACTGATAATCCTGCGGTGCAAAACATTTTTGTCAATAGTCCGTCGTCAACGATGAAGGCGACGGCCGCTGCGGTCGCGGCTGGCTATGCACGCGCGGTGCAAAATTCGGCTCGGACGGCAGCCTTCATTGCCAGCGCTGATCACCGAAAGCTGGGAACTGTGGTTTCTATCGAGGAGGGGGCAGGTGATTTGCCGAGTCAATCTCTCGGCTATAGCTCTGGTCCCTTAGGAATTAATCCTCCCCAACCGGGAGCCAATCAACAGGTCCTCGCGGTCACGGTGACCTATCGAACTCTTCCCTCATAACCAGCTTATCGTTATCCACCTCGTTTGGGCAGAAGCGATTCAGATACCATGGTTGGGTTCTGCCCGCAGCGCGGCTTGCATTGGGCCAAGATTCGGACGGATTTCGAATCAAGCGCCGGTCAATAGAAGTCTTGAGAGCTCCACGTCCCTTCCTGCCTCGAGCTTATTCAAGCCGCCCGATGTCTTCCATCGACGCATTCTGAGGGTACGCATCAGGCACTTTTCTCATGCCGTCGGACACCCCTTCATCACGAAAACCCGCGCTGGGGTATCGTTCCCTGCAGAAGATCCCTACCTAAACGGCTTAGTCCGGCACCACTCAAACCGCCAGCCATGAGCCGCGCTCAGACCTCCGGTGCAATCCATCCCTGTGCTCTCAGGTACCGGGCGACCTCCACAGCCATGACGCCTTGGCCGATGCTGCCCAAAAACCCGACCGCTATGGGCGTGGCGAGTCGCTGGGAGCATCCATGCCGACTCCGCCCGCGTATACGAGTTAAATGGCGGGGTCATCGCTCAGATGGATCGGACATGCGCTTTTCGATCTTCAGAAACAACCCTAACAGTTGGTCTTTGTCCTCTTGGCTGAGGGGACGCAGCACTTCCTCGACGCGTTCTTCAAAAGACGCCAAGGCTACGTTCAGGGCCCCTCGACCTACCCGCGTCACCTTCACCCGAACCAGTCTTTGATCTTTTTCCTGACTTTGGCGTTCAACGTAGCCCTTGCTCTGCAGCTTGTCAATCATCTGCGTCACCCCGGGCGATGAAATGTTGAGGCTCTCGGCTAGTTCAGAAATGGTCGGGGGGTCTCCGGTGAGTTTCATCATCAAACGCAATTGCGGCCGCGATAAATCAGCGAACCGGCCTCCCAAGGCATCATAAAAGTGTATCAAGGGATACAGCATCGACTTGACTTGGCTCACGTTTCGCGCCCTCCCGCTATCAATTGGCTCTATGGTATCATGAACCGGGCTTCGGTAATCCCCTTAATTGCCTATCACGGTCCCGTCCGATGACGGATCCACGATCGCTCCCCACCCCCTAACCCTCAGATCGCGAGCTTTGCTTGAGTTCGATGAGAATTGGCAATAACCTCAGCGCCATCTGATGGCGGATCTGGTCGGGACTGGCATCGGCTGAGGCTATCACTTGAACGGCCACGCCATAACTCTCTAGACCAATGTCTACCACCTCGGCCCGCACTTTGGTGCCGAGATCGCTTAAAGCCGCCTGCGCCCTTCCGGTAAAGACGTCAGCTGCCAGCGTCATATCCACATCAAAGCGCAAACGCACCTGAAGCGACTGCATGCGGCTCAAATTCTCAATCGCCGCCTGAATGATGATCCCATTGGGCACCATCATCGCTACCCCGTCGTCCGTAAAGATGTGGGTATACATCAAATTCATATCGACCACGGTCCCCCGATATCCTGGCCTTCCGCTCTCGTGGGGAAAGGTGGACGACATCATCGGATACTGGTCGGTCACGAACGAAATATGCTCCCCAATTTGAAAGGGATGAAAGAAAACGATGCCAACCCCCGCCAATAAATTGCCAAACAATGTCTGCCCAGCCATGCCGATAATCACCGTAACGAACGCGCCACCAAACACCAAGGAGGAGAGTCCCACCCCAAACGCGGCTAGCAACGCCAACAATATGGCTAGATAGAGCATGAGGCGAATGCCAAAACGAAGCGACGTCATCCGATGCAGCGGAGAGGACGGCGTCTGCGGGGCTTTCAATAGGTTTCGCTCCAGCACGATGGAGATGACTCCCCCCACGACTAACACCAGCACCGCCCGAATGGGGTCGATTAGCCCCTTGGGAATCCACTTCATAGGGCCAATCCCGTGGTCCAGCAAGATAGCGACCAGCACGCCAACCACCACCAAAACAGTGATTGTGGCAATTAAGCGTCGGGTTGAGCGCAGCTCACGCTCAGAGGTGTCACTTGCCACTCTTTTGTTCTCCCTTCTCCTAAATCGAATGCTGAAAAAATGTGCTCACATCGTACCACAGCCCTCTATTTTGGTCGACGTCGACGTCGGAGCCACCCCTTTGAGTGACCCCTGTGTTACCTCGTCGCCTCCTCCAGACTCGTCCCCAAATTTGCACCGCGAGCGACTTCGCAGTATCTCAGCCAAGCTCTTTACCATGGCTTGTTGATCCTAGGAGGGATCTAGGTTCGAGATGCCTCGCAGGAGTTTCTTAGTCGAGACATGATTTCACAGGATCTACGAATGTGTTGGTTTGACCTGGAGTCTCTAAGGATTTATCATTCGCCTATCATGGCTTTAGAGCTTGATTTCATCGTATAAAACAATGATTAGCACAATAGCACTCATTCTTATTGGCAATGTTTTTCGGTTTTTTGTCAGCAACAACGATATATACTGCGCGCCGATTGGCCAATTTTTTTCAAGGAAACCGTTTGGACGATTTCGGCCTTCGTAAGTAGGAAACTTCTGCTAGGCATCAATCGCTGGAACGGATGGGTCCACAACCTACGAAAGCACACGTTGATTAGAGATTGAACCAGCAACCGATGGCGTGGCCGACCCCCACGCTCTCGAAGGCGGTCGTGGGGATCAGAGTACTGCAAAGCACGATCTGGGTAGAGTCCTAGCAGGTTAACCTTTCACGCCTCTTAAGGTCCTACGCCTACGGCGGACAGACTATTTATGAGACCACCTTGGCAGTCGATGGGGGCAATGGTAGGGCTCGTACCATGCTGATCGGCAACGAGCGTCACCCCTTCATTCGTTCTCTTTCCGGTCACTCGAGGTGAGCTCCATCTGCCGAAGATCCCGGATATCTTCCGAAATCGCGAGGGTTTGCGGTCCATACCAGCCGGCCGGTCCGGCATGCACATTGGATCAAGACGGCATCGGCCCCGTTTAAAGTCCATCCGCTGCCCGGGTTTCCAAGATGGCTAGCCACCCTGTCTCGCCTTTTATGACTACATCCGGCGAGTTTAATACCAATCGGATGTAGAGGGCCACCTCAGAGGGAGTGATGCTGCGCACGTAACCAGGCAACTTGCCGCGACTAGCGCCCGCGCTCCAGTATACGTGCTGGTTAGGTGGGTGCCGGCCTAGGATATAAGTCCTGCATCGTGTTCCAAGGTCGGCAAGAAAAATAGCGATTCCCGAAAATTCCGTAACCAAAGCTCCTATCCACGCTAAAAACAGCGCGCTGACCGAGACGACTCCCCATCCCAACCCAAACTGCTCTCGGATCGCTTCGCCGTGTCCCTTTTGGGTGACAATGCCCAGCCGAACCGTCATCTCGTGTACCATAAAGAGAATAGGCCTCAAAATCACTTGCGGCAAAATCATGGTGTAGCCCCACTGCACCCCGGATTCGGCTGCGGTAATCGCCCTCCCTACATCGGTGTCGGCAAGCATGACCATGATTCCTGGTCCGAAAAACGCTAAAAGAAATAACATGCGGTTTCGACGTTTGGCATGAAACATCCATGAAAGCAGACCATTGGCCAAATTCGGATCCCCTTCGGCGACGGTTAGCTCGCGCTAATTATCGTAGGCTCACTAAACTCTGTCAAGGGGATGGCAAGAAGAATTACCACCGATTCGCTTAGACAAGGTTAAGGGTGGACGCGATCCCCCACCAGCAGGCGCCATCCGCCCTCATGACTTTTAGCAGGACGTAAACTCTCCATTAGCGCCTCCCCGATCCCCGGACGCCAAACGCCCTCTTCACTTTCTTTGGGCAACGAAAAGCTTTCAGCCGCGCCGAGCGCGGCCAGCGCTAACGCCCAGGATTCAGGCAACGGCGCGGTGAGGCAAAGCCTTTCGCCACTCAGCGGATGAGCGAATCCAAGCCGCCAGGCGTGCAACGCTTGGGTATCAAATCCCGGCCCGGGCCGACCCCCATACAAGCCATCTCCCATCAAGGGATGGCCCAGTGAACTCAGATGCACGCGAATTTGATGCGTCCGCCCCGTCTCCAGTTTCAACAAAACCAAGCTACAGTGGGGCCACTCAGCCAAGGTGGTAAAGTGTGTGCGCGCCGCTCGCCCCTGACGCTCTACGGCCATGCGCACCCGATTCTTTCGATCACGCCCCACCGGCGCATCCACGATCCCGGATCGGGGTTCGATTTTGCCTTCACACAGCGCTAGATACCAGCGATCCACCAGACGCTGGGAAATTGCCTGAGTCATCTTCTCTTTGACTGCCGAGGTCCGTGCCACCACCAGACAGCCCGTCGTATCTTTGTCAAGCCGATGGACGATGCCGGGACGAAAATCACCGCTCTCATCGGATGCCTCCAGCCACGGCAATAGATAGTGCACCAAGGTCTCGTCGGTATGGCCCCGCGATGGATGCACGACCAAACCTTTAGGCTTATTCACGACTAATAAGGCCTCATCCCGATACAAAATGCGCTCCGGATCAAACGCGTCTCGAGGAATCGCCATCGGCGCCAGTTTAGCTGCCACCGCAACCGTTACCTCAATCCGGTCGCCTGCCTGAACCAAGTCATTAGCACGCACAACCGCACCGTTTAAACGAACCTGTTGCCCGCGAATGGACCGCTGCCACGCCGTACGCGACGTGTCCGAAGCATCGCTCAAAAACCGATCGATGCGAATCGGGGCTTGGTCACCCGGAACGAGAATCGTTCGCGTCGCCCTCTCCGTCGCTTCCTTCATCCTGCGCTTTCGCCTCCACACTCTCACGCCGCCAGAAATCCACCAGCACCAACCCCATCCCAATCACAATCGAAGCATCAGCAAAATTAAACACCGGCCAATAACGAAAATGGATGAAATCTATGACCTGGCCAGCCACCATCCGATCCCACAGATTGCCCATAGCGCCCCCAGCCAAAAGGCCGAGACCCCAAATCATCCGTCTTTCCATCGCGGCCCGACCAAAGGTCACCCACAATACGCCTAGGAGCAAGATAAAGGCGACCACGATGAAGAGCAGGTCGCGATGGGCCAGGACGCCAAAAGCCGCCCCGCTGTTTAGGATATACGTGAGATCAAGCACGTGCGGAATCAAGACAATGGACTGGTCGATGGCCATGCGCTCCGCCACCAAGCCCTTGGTGACTCGGTCCAAAATAAATACTGCCACCGCCAACCCAACGACTTGAAATTGATGAGGTCTAATTTTCATCGAAAGCTTTCCTCCACGGCCAAGACCTCTTGGCAACGCCGACACAGCCCTTGGCCTCCGCCCTGGCCAACGTCGGGGGTATACCGCCAACAACGTTCGCAGCGAAGGTTTTCGGTCTTGACTGCGGTTGCACTGAGATGCTCTCCGAATACCACGTCCACTTTGGCCGTCATGGTGACTTCGGTCAACAGCGCTGCATCTTGTTCTCGGCCGAAACCGGCCTCGTCGCGAGGCACGGTCAAGAGGACTTCCGCCTCCAGTGAATTGCCAATGGCCTTACTTTCGCGCAAGCCTTCCAACGTTTTCAAGATGATGTCTCGGTCACGCAGCACCCGGTCCATCCGCGCCTTTTCATCCTCGCTGTACCCAATCGCCAGCGTCTTGGGCCACGATGCCAAATGCACCGAAGGCAAGCGATCTTCCGCCAAAGGCATCATTTGATAAATTTCCTCAGCCGTAAAAACCAAGATCGGCGACATGGCCAAGACCATCGCCGAAAGAATGTGATGCAAGACCGCCTGGGTTTCTCGGCGCAGACCATCGTTCACGGCCAACGTATACAGCCGATCCTTGATGACATCCAGATAAAGGCTCGACAACTCGATCGTCACCAATCGGATCAAGCCATGGACCACGCTATGAAACTGGTAGGCTTGATACGCCCGTCGGGCGCCCTCGAGCCACCGGTCCACTGCGGCCAGGGCCCACCGATTCAGCGGATCTTGAATCCCGTCAGCCTGGGCTTCGGGCTTAGGCTGATAGTCACCGAGATTTCCCAATAGGAAGCGGACCGTGTTCCGAAACTTGCGATAGGTCTCTGCCATCTGTTTCATCAAATCGTCTGAAATTCTCACGTCGGTCCGATATTCGCTGGATGCCACCCAAAGGCGCAGAATATCTGCGCCATATCGATCGATCAATTGGAGCGGATCGATAGTGTTGCCAAGCGACTTGTGCATCTCTTGCCCGGCTTGATCCAGCACCCATCCGTGCGTCAGCACACCACGGTACGGCGCCCTCCCGTGCACTGCCACGCCCTCCGTCAGGAGCGCCATGAACCAGCCGCGGTATTGATCATTGCCCTCAAGAATGAGATCGGCCGGCCAGCGCAGCTCCTCTCTTCGCTCCAACACTTGTTGGCTCGCGCCAGAATCCATCCATACATCAAAAACATCTTTTTCTTTGCGAAAACTTTGGTGGCCACAGACGGGGCACTTCATATCGGCGGGCAAAAAATACTGGGCTGGTTCCAACCACCAGACATCCGAGCCTCGCAGGGCGACGAGATCCGCCACGGATCGCACTAAATCGGCGGACAATAAGGCATGATCACACTGCTCGCAGTAAAAGGCTGGAATCGGAACTCCATAGGCCCGTTGCCTAGACAAGCACCAATCTCTGCGGTCCCGCACCATGCCCCAAATGCGGTCTTTACCCCAACCTGGGTCCCACTTCACGGTCTCGGTGGCGTCCATCATGCCTTCGCGGACTTTGTCGATGGACATAAACCATTGGGAGGTCGCGCGATAAATCACCGGACTCTTGCACCGCCAACAAAACGTATTTTGATGACGGATCGCCTCCACCTTGAGCAGCGCATTCTCCCTTCGGAGCAAATCGAGCACCCGCTCATTGCCTTTGCGGTAAAACAGCCCAGCGACTTCCGGCGCTTCCTCCGTAAAGATCCCTTGCGAGTTCAATGGCTGAATCATAGGCAACTGATATCTGAGGGCCGCCACGTAGTCTTCCAAGCCGTGGCCAGGTGCAGTGTGCACCAACCCAGTACCGCTGTCCTGGGTCACGTGATCTCCCAAAATCAACGGCGATGGACGGTCTAAATAGGGATGCTTCGCCACCCACCCTTCCAGTTCCTTGCCGAAAAACGGGCCCCAGCGTCTCCCCGCTTCGACGCCCAGTTCCTCGAGCACCGCGCCCACCCGGTCTTCCGCTAGCAAGAGGTGACCCAACGCGGTCTCCACCACGACGTAGGCCAGGGTCGGATTGAGGGCAATAGCTACGTTCGCGGGCAGGGTCCAAGGGGTCGTAGTCCAAATCAAGGCACGCACCCCGTCGGGCATCCCCGCTCTAGGGGACAAGGCAAAGGCGACAATGACGGCATCCGCGTCGCCCTCGTGATATTCGATTTCTGCTTCAGCCAGCGCGGTTTCGCACTGGGAACACCAATACACCGGCATGCGATCGCGATAAATCAAATCCTTTTCCACCATGGCCGCAAACATGCGCAATTCGTCGGCTTCGTAGCTTGGATCCATGGTCACGTAGGGATGATCCCAGTCGGCGAGAATGCCCAGTCGTTCAAATTCTTCGGTCATCAAGGGAATGAAATGACGAGCCACTTTGGCACATTCAG
Organism: Clostridiales bacterium; assembly: GCA_027365485.1. GTDB lineage: Bacteria > Bacillota > Sulfobacillia > Sulfobacillales > Sulfobacillaceae > JAMCVM01. The sequence continues at coordinate 32,308 of DAHXNH010000097.1, read as the reverse complement.
CCCGTAATGCAATCGGATCGATCTCATGTTGACTCACACCCAATTGCTTCAGTGCCCTGAGTTCGATGGGAAGACCATGGGTATCCCACCCCGGGACATAAGGCGTGTCCAAGCCTTGAAGGCTAAAATAGCGGTTAATCATATCTTTGACTAGTTTGTTCAAAGCCGTGCCCGTATGGATGTCACCGTTGGCGTATGGCGGACCATCGTGCAGAATAAATCGGTCGCAGCCACGATGAGCCTGGCGAGCCAGCGAATACAACTGCATCTCTTGCCATTGCTTCAGCCAATCCGGTTCCCGTTCGGGCAAATTGGCGCGCATCGGAAATAACGTCTTCGGTAGGTTTAAGGTTGCTCGATAATCCATGGATCCGCTCTCTACCTTTCTTGGTCGCCGGTTCCTGCTCTGCCGCCGTTTTTCACTTGGTGTCCCACTCATATAAAATCCCTTGCCAACTATGGCAAGGGACACCCGCCTTTCGGCCAGGTCGAGACCACCCGTGATGTCTCGCCTCCACATACTGACGAGTGATGCCAACCCCCATTGAGCCCTGGCAATATGAAGTTCTTTAGCCTGTAACTCCTTGCCACGATGCCCTCCGGGTCGTTACGCTTATGGTAGCATATCATCCAAGCGTGGTCTAATCGTCCGCTCGACTCAGTTGACGGTCTGGCTTCATCGCGCGATCATCGAGGAACAGGGCAATTTGCGATTCTAGCAAACTCCGGACACGTGCCCGAAATTGGTCGGTCTCACGCTGCAGACGTTCGAACTCCTGCATAATTTCTCGCACGCGGGTCTCCGCCCGATGAATCATCTCTTGGGCCTTGCCCTCGGCCTCGCGAATCACCAAGTCGGCCTCTTTGCGCGCCGCCAGTTTGACTTCTTCCGCGGTCGACTGCGCCACCACGAGCGTATTTTGCAAGGTGACTTCTAACTTCCGATATTCTTCTAAACGCTCAGTCATTCCCGCTGTGTTCTGCTTCAGTTCGTCATTTTCTCTAATCAAGGCCTCATAATCACGCACGACTTCGTCTAAAAACTCGTTGACCTCATCTTCGCTATAGCCCCGTACACTGCGCTTAAATTCCTTGTTGTAGATATCCAATGGAGTTAACGGCACACTATATCCCCCTAACCGCAGCAACCTGTTCCCATTATACATGGACCGCTAAAAAGATAAAAAGCTGCCGCAAAATAAACCCCGCAATATCTACCAAAAAGATGGCAATCAACGCTGACAGATCTAGCATGCCCAAAAGCGGGATACGCCTGCGTATCGGCGCTAACACGGGTTCGGTCATTCGGACCGTCCAACCGATGACCCGCATCCATACGCCAGCAGTGCGGGGTGGGAAGAATGATCCCACGATCCGCACCACCAGAACGACATAGAAAAAATCCTGCAGGTATTGCACGGTCTCCGCCAAGCGAAAGAAAATCGGACTCATTTGATCCCGCTGCGAACCCATGCCGACGGGCCGTCGTCTTCGCGTTCCACACTGTCGACTTCCACATTGCTTGGGGTTACCAGATAAATATTGTCTCCCACTTGACGCAGTCCACCATCCACGGCATAGGCCACGCCCGATAAAAAGTTGAGCAGACGTTGCTGGGACCTATCATCCGCCAAATCCAGATTGACAATCACTGGGCGCCGGGCTTTGACTTGATCGGCAATCGCCTGCCCATCTTCCAAGGTCCTTGGGTGCATCACCACCACCCGAAATCCCTTATGGGACGAAGGCAAACTAACCAAGCCGCCACGACGACGCTGGCGGGTGACTTCTTCTTGCCATTCTACCGGGGATCCGGGATGGCTCCCACCCATTCCTCCGTCTTGTTCCATCAGCTCTTCATCTTCCTCAACTTCCTCTAAGCCTACGAAATTATAGAACCTCTCTTTAATCCCAGGCATGCACCTACCCCACTTTCTGCAAGTTATCCCCGCGGGCCGAAAATTCCTTGACCAATGCGAACGATGGTGGCCCCTGCTTCCACTGCCCACTCGAAGTCACCGCTCATGCCCATCGATAGTTCGGGCAGCGGCGCCCACGGCCACTGATCGATTTGACAACTTCGCCATAATTCGCTAGTTTCCTGCATCAATCGTCGAATTCTTTTACCTTCCGCGGCACTGGAATCTCTTGCTTGAGGCAGCAGGGCTAAAATCCCGTCGAATTTTAACCACGGCCACTTTTGAGCCTTCGCCAAAAAAGGTCGAACGGCGTCGCTCGACACCCCAAACTTGCTCGGCTCCTGGCCCACATTCACTTGCAACATCACGGGCAATCGACGCGTCATTCGGGCGTTTAACGCCTCCGCCAAGCCTTCGCTGTCGATGCTATCAATCGCTATAAAGATCGGTATGGCCAACTTTATCTTGTTCTTCTGCAGATGTCCAATCATGTGCAGTTTTACCGCCCCGGCTCCGCGCGGCCACTTTGCCCCTGCTTCTTGCACTCGATTCTCACCAAACAGATGAACTCCAGCCTCGATCGCCTGGTCGATGCGTTCGCCCCCCTGGCCCTTGGTGACCGCCATCAACTGACACTGGCCCCCGGGCCGGGCTCGCTCTATGCGATAGCGAATTTCTGCGATCCGCTCGCCTACGTCCGACATATAAAGCTCCCAATGCGCCCGGTCCGGCCTTGGTCGCGGCGATGCGAAAAGAACCATTGAGGATGGCACGAAGTGCACAGCCCGGAGGTTTCAATGTGTTGATCCCACACCCCAGCCTGGACCAATAACTGGCGATTGACTTGCCAGAGATCTAATTGGTAGTGGCCATGACGACGATTGGCCGTCCATCCCGGTCCATCCACGGAGCCTAGGGCTCGCCTCAGCGGTTCGATCACCGGTTCGTCGACTTCGTAGCAACAAGGGCCAATTGAAGGCCCCATTCCGGCCCAAATGCTCCGGGGCGGAATCCCCAGTCTAACCCACTCTAAGACCGCCGACTCCACAATCTTAGCTGCAGTTCCTCTCCACCCGGCATGGACGACGCCCACCCATCCGTGCTCGGGACTCGCCAAAAAGATGGGGACACAGTCGGCAAACACTAAACTAAGGATAAGATGATGCTCGTCGGTCAACAACCCGTCAACCCCAGAGATGGCCTCGCCAGTCAACGCGTCGGTCCGAGTCACCCGTTCGACCCTTCCCCCATGCACTTGTTCCGCCCAAATCATGTCCGCAGGCGCGCATTCAAACCACTTGGCCACTCGGCTGCGGTTCGACTGGACTGCCTGGCTCTCGTCTCCCACGTTGAAGGAAAGATTGAGACTCTGAAACGGGCCTTGGCTGACGCCCTCTTGCCGAGTACTCACCAACGCCCGTATGCCAGGGTCAATCCGCCACTCAGCGTAGGCTTCCGGCCCAGGGTCAATCCACATGATTTTGCCTCCACTAGCACCTCGGTGCTTGCATTCGCTACGTTTGCAATCGCTGGATGATGTCTTTCAGTTTAACCGATCTCAGCACCGAAGATCCAAGAAACTTGCGCTCAAAGAGCCGTGAAAAACACCTTGGGCTCCGCCACACTCAGCGGAGCCCGTTGGCATCCACCTCATCTCGAGGCGGCTTCCGAATAATTCTCAACCCGCACCAGGACGACATCTTCTCCAATTTTTTCGACCTGCTGCCACTGCACTAGGGTGTCGCGATCCTTGCTAAACAGCCCTAATAGACGCCCTTGCCCGGAAATGACGAAGGCTTTAATTTGCCCCGCCTCCAGGTCAAGGTCGAAATCTGCGATCATACCCAGTCGACGCCCATCGACGACATTGACCACGTCTTTTAACCGTAATTCGGAGGTCTTGAGCATAGGCCGCCTCCCCAATTCATCCTATGTGGACGGGGATAAGGCTAGACATTATGGAAGAACTTGGATATTTCCTTGATAAATTTAGGCACTCGCCAAGTAACGGAGAAGGCATCGGTACGGAGCCTGACTCTCCGCGGTCTCAAGCTGGCGGCGGCGCGCTCGGGGACGGCGACTCCATTCGTCATGTCAATAAAGCACAACGAAGGATAAAGTACACACCACCAATTGTGGCCGTCGGCCGCGCCTAATTTGATCAGAAGCGCTTGGTAGCGACCGGCTGGCAATACCCAGGTGCCATACACTTTAGTCGGGAACAGGGTGCGGGTCAAAAGGACCCGGGCCCGGTACCGAACCCCCAGCTGACTCAGCACTTGATTGGCCACCCGGGCCACTTCTCCCCGTTCGCTGGCTAACGTTGCCATCGCCTGTCTTTCACTATGATCCTTGACCAAGTGAGACTCTAAAACGGTTAAGACTCTATCGCGTACGTCCAATTTCACCGCTTGATCGATGGGACTATCCGAATTGGCGATCACCCGAAAGCGGATGACGCGCGGCATGGTGATGGGACTAAGCGGCCGGTTTACCCTGGCTGCCGTCCCCGGCACCAATAAACTCATCAGTGCCAACGCTATCCACACGATTTTCGACCCCATCACGGTTACACGTACTTCCTCATATGAGTGAGCGCGGCCTTTTCTAGTCGAGACACTTGAGCCTGGCTAATGCCGATTTCCTCAGCAACCTCCATTTGCGTTTTGCCGTGAAAAAATCGCATGGTCAGAATCATTTTTTCTCGATCATTCAGCCGTCGCATAGCCTCCTTAATCGCTAGGTTTTCCAACCAGACTTTGTCTTGGTTCTTTTCGTCGCTAATCTGGTCCATGACAAAGATTGGGTCGCCACCATCATGATAAATCGGTTCAAAAAGCGACATCGGTTCTTGAATCGCATCCAGTGCATACAAGACATCTTCTCGGGGCACCGACAGTTCTTCGGCAATCTCGCTGATGGAGGGCTCTTTAGCGAATCGGTGCACTAGCGTGTCGCGCACTTGCAACGCCTTATAGGCAATGTCTCTCAGCGAGCGGCTGACCCGAATCGGATTGTTATCCCGCAAATAGCGACGGATCTCGCCGATGATCATCGGCACCGCGTAAGTCGAAAACTTCACATTTTGACCGAGGTCAAAATTGTCGATCGCCTTCATGAGACCTATGCAGCCGACCTGAAACAGATCGTCACTATGCTCTCCTCGGTTCTGAAAACGCTGGATGACGCTCAGCACTAAACGCAAGTTGCCATTGATCAGTTTATCCCGAGCCGTGGCCTCACCAGCCTGCATTTCCTGAAACAATCCTCGCATTTCAGCGCTGCTCAGCACCGGGAGCTTTGATGTGTTGACTCCAGGGATTTCGACTTTGTTGAGTGGCATGAGCTGTGGGTTCCCTCCCCGGAACGTGACACGTTGTCACTGGGGAGTATGGCCCTAAGAAAGGAGAACTATACCTTGATATTCCAATTATTCCCTGTTATTTATTTCCATATTTCGGTAGTGCGCGAACCCTTATAACGCACAGGCAAGGCGCTTGAGCACCCCTCCCTCTCTCGCGCGACTTGCCTGTCCTTCGATGAATAGGTTCGGCGAAACGCAGTCGGCCGACCTCTTTTGGCCTCGTAGGCCCCTCCGGTCCTTCCATGCCCGGCGAACACGACGATCACGGAGTGAACCTCACCCCATCGCCAACGAAATCGCCGCTCACCGCGTTCATCCAAACCCGCGGATCCGGTGCGTGACAGCATGTGAACCGAAAGTGCGGATCCGATGAAAAGTCCGGCGCCAAAATCGACCGCCTCTGCCGGCCCAGCGGTCAACTGCCATTGCAGTCTAGTGCCTCGGTCCCATGGAAATTTCCGTAATGGAATAAGGCGGACTCGCCACCGTACCATTCCAGGTCATCGAAGTGGTCGTCAACTTGCTGCTGCCGATTCCATAATATCGCACCGTCGCCTTTTCGCCGTCGCGGTTGGTCAACCCTTGATAGCGAGTGTTGTAGGTTTCACTGGGGCTGGTATTGACCAACATCAAGCCTATGCCTCCATTGGCATCCGTGACCGCATAAGATGCCAAGAACGGTTGGCTGCTGGTCGCAGCCACATAAGAGTCGCCGGGCTGAGCCAAAAAGTGGACCAGGCGGTAGCCGAAGTAGGTCGGGTAGGGGGCATTGATCGGCGACTGTCCGGGAAGGCCAGCCGAAATAACGCCAAATCCTGGGGTCGTCCTCGAATAGCTTGGCAGAGAAGTCTGCAAATCCCACCAACTGACGTTAGACGCACCATCTTTAAGCCAGTCATTATAATCTTTTGCCAAGAACAGCGCATTGGCCAAACTAATCGTTTCTTGGCTCGAGGTGCTAGAACTATTGGTCTCGTCCACGAAGATTTTGATGTGCTTCGCGTTGGCTCCTGCGTATTTCTTCAGATACGCCTTCATCGTGTTCATCGATTGGGCAATCGAGTTGGTGTCTTGCAGCAGCGCGCTGTTGCTTTGCACGGAATCGGAAGGATAAAAGTGCAAGACGACGAAGTTAATATGTTTGGCCACAATCGGCAAGATGGTGCGATCCCAATAGGGCTTCAGCCCACTGGGCCACTGCCCCGGAATCGTTGCCACCACCCCAATGTCAATGTGAGGGTCGACCTGACGCATCGCTTGAATGAACTTGAGACTGTTTTCCGCATAGGCATGGGGACTTTTGCTCGGCCACAAATTCTCTTCCCAGGCGTTATGCTGATATTCGCCGTCGCCATACTGTTCGTTGCCAATTTCCCAATATTGAATGCCGTAGTGATTGGTCACGTTCGCGTAGCGGACCTCAGCGGCCGCTTGGGCAGGCGTCCCACTGCCATAATTGACGGTAACGACGGCCTGCGAATGCACTTGCTGCATCAGTTGCGCGAAGTCTTGCAAGGCAAATTCTTCCGTGGACCAGTCAAAGGTGTCGGCAATCGAGCCTCCTGGCCAGCGCAGTAGCTGAATGCCAAGCGATTCGATCCGAGCTGGCACCCCTTGGGAATACAGATTGCCGTCGGCAATCGAGGTGTTGATTCCAAGCGCCGTAGGCGCCACCTCATTTTCTACCGTAGCCGTGGACACCGCTACATTGGCCAATATCGGCGCCTTGGTCGCCGCCCAACTAGGAAGGCCGAATCCCACCGTCATCATTCCCACGATTCCGGTCAGTCCCACTGCTTTACTCCAGTGCCATCTTAACACGCCATTCACTCCTTTTTTCTCATTGGATGGACCCATCACTTGACGATGGAAAGTTCGGTAATCGAATAGGGGGGAGCCATCACGGTCCCCGTCCATCGCGACGAGGTCGTGGACAACACGGTGCTATTCATCCCGTAGAATCTTACGGTCATCCTTTCTCCATCTAGACTTTTCAGACCTTGATAGGTGACCCGGTCGGTGGCGGTTGGGCTCGTATTGATCAGCATCAGCCCCATGTCGCCGTTGGGATCGCTGAGCGCGTAGGCGGATAATAAGGGCTGATTACTGGAAACCGCAACATAATGGTCCTTGGGCGCTACCAGGAAGTGGACCAAACGATACCCAAAGTATGCGGGAAACGGCGAATTAAGTGGAGGCTCCCCTTTGTCACCCACCGAAAGGATCCCATAATCGCCATAATCCGCGGTGCCGTACAAGCTGGAAGATTCGTCGGAAGCGTCCACCTTGCTATTGTGCAAATCCCACCAACTCACGTTGGCCGCACCCTGTTCCAACCAGTCGTTGTAGTCCTTAGCTAAAAATAGGGCGTTGACCAGGCTCACGGTCTGCTTGTCAGGATTGCTCGATACATTATTCGTCTCATCGGTAAAGATTTGAATGTTCTTCGCATTGGAGCCCGTATACTCGCGCAAATACTGTTTCATCGCGGTCATGTAATTTTGGATGGAATTTGGGTCTTGCAACAGACTTTGATCATTTTCTTGCCCAGGATTCTCGGGATACCAATGCAACACCACAAAGTTAATGTCTTTGCCAACCCTGGGAAGGACCGTGCGATCCCAATAGGGAAGAATTCCACTTGGCCACACCGTGGGCACGGTTTCCACCACGCCAATCTTAATATTCGGATCCACCGCGCGCATCGCCTTAATGAACTTCAGCGCATTAGTCGCGTAGCCTGCGGGGCCCTTGTTCGACCAATCGTTCACTTCCCATTTGACGTTTTGATACTCTCCGTCTCCATATTGCTCATTGCCAATTTCCCAGTACTCAATACCATAGTGATGAGTCACGTCGGCATACCGCACCTCCGCTGCCGCCTCACTGGGCGTGCCGCTGCCATAATTCACGGTGACAATGGCTTGCGAATGCACCTGTTTCATCAGGCCAGCGAACCGAGTGAGGGCGCTGGGATCTTTTGCCCAATCGTAGGTGTCGCTAAAAGATCCCCCTGGCCAACGCAACAAGTGGATGCCTAGCGACTCGAGTCGACCGGGTACGGCTTTCGTATAGAGATCCGAGTCCCATGTGGCGGTATTTATGCCCAGCGCGGTCTCGGCGACCGTGCTGACTGTCGTCTCAGGCGATACCGTAACGACCGCCGGCACCACTGCACGGGGAGCCGCCCAAGTGGGCAATCCAAAACTTAGAGTTAAAATCCCGGCTACGCCAGCCAGACTGGTCCAACGAGTCCAATATTTCGCAATCATCTGTGGCATCACTCCTTTTATCTCATTGCATACCTCTTATACTTGATCCAGACAAGTATATCATTCGCTTGGGTACTACGGAGGGAGCCAGCACCCGATGCTTTCGCTCCTTATCCCACCGAAAGCGCTGGCAGGATGGGCGGGGCCTAGCGGGCGCCTCAGCGCATCATTTGAACTGGCCCCGGGGTCCACTCGCCAACATTCCAAGGACGATGATCACCAAAGTCGGCATCTAGAAGATCCCGACTTTGGTGATCGTTCCCAACGGTAGTCTTCGCGATTCAATTGTTTCATGGGAAAGACCGCCGCCGACCACATTACGCAATCGATCTTTTCATCGGACTTACTCTTCAGGGGCCGCTCAGGAATGGTAGGGTCATGGAGGCTTGATTGCTTGCAGCCTCTCCCCCTTTTCCTTCTAACCCAAAAACTATCCCACCAAGGTTAATGGGGATGGTTAAAATCTCCCCTCGGAGTCAGGTGGGAAAAATTGCAGACTCGGTCTGGCGCACGATTGGACACCGTGCCAGCAGGCTACCCAAGAGAGAGGCTCACGCCCACTCTATGTCATCCGTCGCCCCTAGGACGAGCACTCCTGCCAGCACGACCCCCAATAGAGCTAAAACGCCTCGCAGGCCTAGCCCCGTAAGCTATTGCATCCGGTGAATGTCGCGTCTCAGCCTTTTGATGATCCGCTTCTCTAACCGAGAGATATACGATTGGCTGATACCCAAGGTGTCGGCCACTTCTTTTTGGGTCCGTTCGTTACCATCCAACAGGCCAAATCGGAGTTCCATAATTCTTCGTTCTCGGCCCGAAAGATTCGACAGCGCTTTTTTGAGCAGACTCTTATCAACCTCATCTTCCAACTCTTTGTAAATGATGTCGCCTTCGGTACCTAAGACGTCGCTCAATAAGAGCTCGTTGCCATCCCAATCTACGTTTAAGGGTTCGTCAAACGAAACTTCGGATCGGGTTTTTGAATTTCGGCGCAAGTACATCAGAATTTCGTTCTCAATGCACTTGGAAGCATAGGTCGCCAACTTGATTCGTTTCTCGACATTGAAGGTATTTACCGCTTTGATTAGGCCGATGGTCCCAATGGAGACTAGATCTTCGATGCCTACGCCGGTATTTTCAAACTTTCTGGCAATGTAGACCACCAGGCGCAAGTTCCGTTCAATTAAGACAGCGCGCACCGCCATTTCGCCGTCACCCAACTGCGTCAACAAGCTCACTTCTTCGGTCGCCGACAGCGGCGGGGGCAACGCTTCACTCGATCCCACATAGTGCACTTCAATCTCATCTGCACCCTGCCACCAGCCCACTCGCCGGTGCTGGATGGCATCTTTGCCCCACTGGATGAGCCGTATGCAGGTCACTCTTAAGGCGGACGCTTTCCGCCTGGCCGCTACCTGCCATTGGTCGTTTACCTCAATCATTCACCCATCACTCCTTCACGATCCCCTTGTGGTTGACAGTCGGGCGAAGCCAGTGCTGTATATCGACCGCTTTGTGATAGAGGACGGGATACTAGACCAACCATGGCCGGGATCAGCGTGACCCACCCTGATCCCGCCTGCCATGTCCGTATCCGGTCCGGCCGGATCATGGGAATGTACCCCCGCCCCCCCAACGAATCAAACTGAACGATGCCCGCACCTCGACCTCCTCCGTCGGCCACCGCGTCTAAGCGTCCATCTAAGACCGCTAGCGCCCAGACCAACAGGTCATCGGGCAGCGCATGCCAGAGAGACGATAACTCGACGATAATTAACGGACGTTTCCATATCGGATCGCGAAGAAGATTGCCCGAATCCCACAGCACATGAACCGACACCACCTGACGATTCCACTCAATTTCTAGTTCGCCGATGCGCGCCTGGCCGCGATCCGATTGACGCCACCAGGAGGGCCCCCACCACCCCAACGCCAGCAATATCCCCGCCGTCAACGCCAGTGCCCATCGCTCGGACCAAACGCCAAACGCCCCCCCGGCAGCTTGGGTCACGGCCAAGACTAGTCCAGCCGCTAGCATTGTCGCTGCCAAAAAAATCGTTAACGCTCTCATCCACTCTATTCGCTTCATTTTGCCAAAGGCCAGAGACAGCATAATCAGCGGCCAAAACAAAAACGCCAGATGCCAGCCCAACGCATAAACACGATCTCTTAGCAATACCCATAGCGTAGGCATTTGGCCGACGACGATGGCCCCTAGCCATCTCCAATGGCGTAGGCGCATCCGCATAAATCGCGCGGTCAGCCATAACAAGATCGCATCGAAGAGACAACTCACCGCGACTGTCCACTCTCCGGAGATCATCTTCGGACCACCTCCAGGCTGATTATGCTTATGCTGTCCCACCACCAGAGTATGTCTTTCGGCCCTATTGTACGGACCGCGAGGCGCAAAGCCTGTCAATCTACCAAAGGGTCGAGGATTAAGTTCGCGACAAATTCATCCGGCTTATCTCCCCCGCACTCCCAATGATCGCCTCCCGAAATCGCCGGGCGCTTTGTCAGGAACTGAGGGGAACCCGAGACCCTTCGATCCGCCAAAGGGGGACACCCCCAGAGGGTGCACTAGGAATGCCCCCCAAACGCTTGCGACGGGCCCTTTATCCTCGAAGGGGTTGCTAAAAAAAGAGCCCCTGCAGGGGAGGGGCACCGGGAAGAAGAAGGCTTTCTGTCAGAGACCTTCGATGACTCAGCAGCCAGAGCCCTCGATCCTTTCATCCAACAGGACGCATTCAAGAATCCATTTCGGGAGTTCGTCCATTAGCTACGCATCCGACCTGGTAAAACTCCAACCGGCATCGGATTTTGACCGCCGTTCTGTTGTGTTCATAGTGGCTGGCAACCCCCGCTTCAACGCGCCTTAACCAGGCAACCGACTGGGGTCTCTGACCGCCGACCCTTGCCACACTAAGGGCAATGCCTGCAGGATTTGGTTGGGCCACAACTGCCGAGCTACCCGAGTGACTTCGCCCGGATGCCCGGTGGTATAAAACTCCAACGATCCGCCGCCCGCATGGGACAAATCGTCTAGATATCGGGGAAGTTGGCGAGCCGTCTCTAATCCCGGATCAATCAACTTCGCACGACCGTACACCGCTTTTTGGAACACGCTCTGCATATGGGGAAAATGGGTGCAGCCCAACACCACCGTATCCACCTTTTCGGCCAAGACCCCGGCCAAACACTGATGCACGGTCCGGCGGCATTGGGGGCCATCCGTCCAGCCATTCTCCGCCAATACCACTAGCCGTGGACACGGTCGCTCCACCACCACGGTGTTGGCATCGCGCTCTTGAAATGTTCGGCGATAAATCCCTGATCGTGACGTAGCCTCGGTTGCCAAGACCCCGATACGGTGAGTCTGAGTCACTTTCAAGGCCGCCTCGACCCCGGCTTCAATCACGCCCACCACTGGCACCGGCGCAACTTTTCGGGCAGGCTCCAACGCCGCTGCCGTGGCGGTATTGCAGGCGATAATGACCGCTTTGGGATCGCGAGTGAGGATGAAATCGAGGATCGCTAAAAAAAACCCCTTCACCTCGTCTAAACTCCGAGGTCCATAAGGGAAGTGGGCCGAATCGCAGACATACAAATAGTCTTCTCCCGAATAAAGCTCGCGCGCCTGTTTCAGAACGGTTAACCCGCCCTCTCCAGAATCAAATACGGCGATGGGACGTTTACCCACGCTCTTGGCCCCCTGCTCATTTCAAAAATGTGAGCGCTAGCTCATAGCGCAGTATATGATTGGAGCGCTAATTTGAAGTACACGAAAACGGCCAGGCGAATCCGATCCACCCAGCCAGTCCCGCCCTCAGTCCAAAAGAAGTCTAACTACGGCGACGTAAAAACGCCGGAATATCTAGGTCATCGTTAGGAAAGGGTTTGATCTCCACCTTGTCGTCTTGCGCGACCTGAGGTTCGGTAGCTACCGAACGAATGCGATCCCCACTAAATCCGGTGGCAATCACGGTCACTCGGACTTCATCCTTAATGCTTTCGTCAATCACCGCTCCAAAAATAATATTTGCCTCCGGATCCGCCGCCTGAATCACAATCTCAGCCGCTTCATTGACTTCGAACAGAGACAAATCCGATCCTCCAGTAATATTCAGCAACACTCCACGGGCGCCATCGATGCTCGTTTCCAACAGGGGGCTGGAAATAGCCGCTTTGGCTGCGACCTGGGCTCGATTTTCGCCCTGACCAATACCCACCCCCATGAGCGCCGATCCCATTTCCGACATGATAGTTTTGACGTCGGCAAAATCGAGGTTGATGAGACCGGGAACGGCAATTAAGTCCGAAATGCCCTGTACGCCCTGACGGAGGACATCATCAGCGATGCGAAACGCTTCGATAATCGAGGTTCTCTTCTCGACCACCTGCAGCAAGCGATCGTTGGGAATCGTGATCAGTGTGTCCACCTTGGCCTTGAGATTGTTAGCACCTTTTTCAGCAAACGTTTGTCGGCGTCGTCCTTCAAACGTAAACGGTTTGGTCACCACGCCCACTGCCAAGGCGCCGACCTCTTTGGCCACTTCCGCTACCACCGGGGCCGCTCCGGTACCGGTGCCGCCGCCCATGCCGGCCGTGATGAAGACCATGTCCGCCCCACGCAACGCCTCGGCCAACTGTTCTCGGTTTTCTTCCGCAGCCTTTTGTCCGATGTCAGGGTTTGCTCCAGCGCCTAATCCCTTGGTCAACTTCGTCCCCACCTGCAAGCGCGTCGACGCCATCGACAAAGCCAAGGCCTGGGCATCCGTGTTCACAGCAATGAACTCGACACCTTTGAGACCGGCTTGGATCATCCGATTGACGGCATTGGTCCCACCGCCCCCCACCCCGACCACTTTAATGACGGCGAAATTTTCCTCCGCTTGGTCAAACTCCAACATCGCTAGTCCTCCCCACCCGGCCTGGGCGCTCAAATTGATCGCGGTATACCGTGTATGCTACCTTAATATTCTTGCCATGAATAGACTTAACCGAGACCGCCAGTCGGGAACGGCACGCTCCGCTTGCGGTCCTATGAGACTCCTAGCTACGCCCACCACCGTCGAATAACCGGGGCTTCGGCTTAAATCTGATAAACCCTGCAGGCCTTTGGGGTTGCCTATCCGTACCGGCCATCCCCAACGGGTTTGAAGAAATGGCGCCATGCCCTTGAGCAGCGCCCCTCCCCCCGTAATTACCACCCCCGCAGCCGGTCCCTTGGCCCATTCCACCAAACGCAGCTGATCCTCGACAAACCCTGCCCATTCTTCGATTCTAGCGTCTAAAATTTCTTTCATCTCGGCGAATTCAATGCGTTTCACCGATTGCCCGTTGACGGTATGCACCTCCACCGACCCTTCGCCCAGCGAGCCGATTTGGGCATATTCCAGCTTCAGACGCTCGGCCTGGGCCGCCACCACTCCTAATCCTACGGCTAGATCGGCGGTGATCGCCTCACCGCCAATGGGAACCACACCCAAGTGTTGCAAATGGCCACCGCGATATATCGTCACTCCCGTAGTCCCACCGCCAATGTCCAACAACACCACGCCTAGTTGGCGGTCGTCGTCTCCTAAGACTCCCTCGGCGGCTGCTCGAGCTCCCGCTACCAGGGAGACCGGAGTGAGTCCAGCCATGGCCACCACCCGTCTAAGATTTCGGAGCACCGTGCTCAGGCCGCTGACTACAAACACCTCAGCCTCCAATCGATGCCCGACCATCCCAATCGGATCCATCACGCCGCGAAATCCGTCCACGCCAATCCCTCGGCGAATAATCTGAACCACCTCATGATCGAGAGGCAACTTCACCTGACATGCCTTTTGAATCACCAAACGCACATCCTCGGCCCGCACGGAACCGGACCGGAGCGCAATACGAGCTTGTCCTGGGGTAATTTTCAAATGTTCCCCACCCACAGAGATGGCCGCCACCGATACCTCCGTACTCGCCATGCTGTTGGCCCGATTGACTGCATCGCGAATCGCCAGCGCCACCCGCTCTGCCTCAAACACGAGACCACGACGCATACCCACCACCGGAGTCGCCGCAATTCCCATCACGGCCAGTTCGTTGTCTTGACGACCTTCGCCAACCAGTGCCGATACCTTGGTGGTACCTACGTCTACGGCAAGAACTAGTTGTCGCTTGGCCATCCATACACCTCCCAGGGCCGAACCCAATCTTCCATCAATTTCTCTTCGAAATGCTAATCTCCTGCCAGTGCCCACGATTTTGCGTGAATTTCCTCGTCAGAGGGTGGATTCTCTAGAAATTCGGCAATCTTGGGTTCTTGAATCGCTCGCGAATATCGGAATCTTCTCTAAGATACCGCGATGCTGTGGCCAAACCTCACTTAGCATCTGAAATTTTTAGCAAACGATCTAATCCTGGATCTCCACACACCCGCGCGCACGAGGCCGAAAGGCTCCTCCGTCCATACCCTCGCCAAGCCCGCACTACGAAAGTACCCTCTTTTTTCCGGGGACCGCTAGAAAAGACGACACTAAAAGCCAAGAGCAGCCCTTAGCCGGCAACACCCAGGAATAACATGCGGCGGCCACGGATACGGATCACACCCGGGTTCAATACCGGACGTCTTACAAAGAACTTCTTGTTAATATTAGCAGGTTTAGCCGAGAAAAACCGCACTCACCCTGAATAAGCAACATTTGCCAAAAGAGGTCGAACCATTATCGTTCGCCGGGGCCTGGATGGCGACCTATCGTGCGGAACGCGGGATTCGAGAAGCTACCAGGCTATCGTGTAGTCGACATGATGCTCTTGATGATACGGAGCCCGTTCCTCCGTCTCCAAACCGTCAATCGCTGCCAGACCAGTGACTTTCAACGGATCACCGAGACGCAGAAGGCTTGGATCTATCGCTTGAAAAAGACCCAACGGGTGCCGTGGCGATCGATTGGGCACGGGATGGTGAAACACTTTCAAACGCGGACCCATCTGCCAAAAATCGTCGCGCCAAATTCGGCGTTCATCATCGACAATGTGACGGACCCCGGGGCCGGTCTAAAATCGAAACGATCACATTTGTGTACAATCTTGTGGCCGGCCAGACGAGAACGGAGGACCACCGACTTAGCTCCACCTAAGCCCATAGGCGTTAGCCACAATATTTACCGCCGCCAGCCCGTTGTGTTGTATCGGACCTTTGGGGCGGACGACGGTATTCGAAGGCTGGAACAATCTCTGACGGCGGTGCTCAGCGCAGACCGGAAGCACCTCGAACTCTTAGCCAACTGGGGAGTCACGGATACCGCAGAAACCTTTCGCTCAGCCTAAGAGCCAACGCACGCGTACCGCATCTTGGCAAGCGTGAGACACCCGCAAACGAACGGTATGAAAACTAGCGGATAAATGAAATGTCCCCGGATGACTGCCGGGTCCGGTCGCAATCTCGGTTCTGGCTTTTCTTCTTTGAGGAGTTCTAAGGTCACTTGCGTTTTGAATATCCTCAAGAGCGCCGTAACTCGCCTGCCTTTAAGCGTGGGGATATTATGGGCTCGCCGTTACGTGAAAGTGTTTTCCCCCAACGAACCACCTTCCGGCATTGGGGTCAGCTTATATAGGGGTTCGCCCTTTGAAAATTGGATAAGTTTGGTGGCGGTCTTTCTCAAGGGCGGGAGGCGTAAAATGGATCGCGTCGTCAAGACCCGACGTTAACAAGATTCGACGAACGATTTCTCCAAGTACCCGGAGACCGCAGGGCGACCGGATAGGGCGTGTTTAGCTCACCCTTTGCGAGCAAAACACATTGGAGTTTCTCACCAGAATCCCCCGGCTTTAGCCGTGGGGAGGGTCAAAAAGATGGGGTTTCATCGCGAATCCATGGTCACCCTTGAACACCTTCCGGATTGTCCGATTTTATGGGTGCACGATATCGTAGGGAGCCCGCAATCCCGCTATGCAGGCCCTTATTCCTACGATTCCGCCAGAGGGGGAGAATGCCCACCCTAAAAACGACTGGGGTGTCAGGGATCTATATTTCAGCCGCACGCCCGAAAGATCGGCTTGGGCCGGTGGAGGCTGACTCCGTAGGCGAACGTGGGACCGGAGCCGAAATCTTTATGGCGCCCTCGAATCACACTCCGGACGCAACGACCGGAGTGAAGCGTGATGGCGATCGCAAATTGACCAAGGGGACGTTGGCGTCGTGGACGAGCTCATGCGCGCCCACATCACCCGATGCATCGATCGCACCGAGGCCATACCGTTTGAAAACAGAGGATTCCGTCGGCAGCCAAAAGCCTGGACAAGAGATTCTCCGGATCCTTTCATACCATCGACTACACGCTGATAATGTCGGCACCCAGCGCTCGCAGGCGACCGTCCAAATTCTCGTATCCGCGTTCAATCACTTCACGGTTGGCAATGAAAGTTTCACCGCTGGGCTGTAATCCGGCAATCACCAGAGCCGCCCCGGCCCTGAGGTCTTGGGCGCGCACTCTTCCGGCGTACATCACCTCGCCGCCGTATACGATGGCGACCCGTTGATCGGCCACAATGTGCGCCCCCAGACGACGAAACTCGGCCGCATGGCCCAGCCTAGATTCAAACACCCGTTCAGAAACCACATGGATACCCGGCACTTTGAGCAACAAGGCCATAAACTGAGCCTGAATATCGGTGGCAAATCCAGGATAGGGACCGGTGTGCACGGTCAAGGAATGCGGAGCATAAGCGTCAGGCGCCTCAATGGTCACGCTGTCGTTATCTTGGACGATGTCACATCCAATCTCGCTCAGATATCCCCACAGCCCAGGCAGGTGATCGGGTTCGCAATTGTCGATTCGCACCGTACCCCCGGTGGCTGCCACCGCTAAAGCAAAGGTCGCCGTTTCGATCCGATCGGGGATCACCGTGTGGTCCGCGCCCCCCAGATCGCCACGACCAATCACCCGAATTTCCGGGGTGCCTGCACCGCGCACCGTGACTCCCATCCTCGCCAGAAATTGCGCGAGATCCACGACCTCGGGCTCCATGGCGGCATTTCGAATTCGGGTTTCGCCGTCGGCCAACGCCGCCGCCATGATCAAATTCTCGGTGGCCCCCACCGAGGGAAAAGTTAAGTGGATGTCCGCACCTACCAGTTGGTCGGCTGCCACCACGGTCCCCGATAGATTACCTGAGACCTTCGCCCCCAAGGCTTCAAACCCCCTAAGATGGAGGTCAATGGGGCGATCGCCAATGGCACAACCTCCCGGCTGCACAATTTCCGCACGCCCTAGGCGAGCCAAAAGCGGGCCCATCACGAAAACCGAAGCGCGCATCTCCTGCATTAAAGCATCGGGCACTCGGTACTGCTGAACGCGACTGGTGTCAATCACTAACGTACGGTCGTGGTGTTCGACTTCGGCCCCTAATGACCGCAACACTTCCATCATGACTAAGACATCACGAATCAGCGGAATGTCGCGGATGATGACCGGTCGAGTCGTCAGTAAACTGGCAGCCATAATCGGCAGGCTCGCATTTTTCGCCCCGTTTATTCGCACGGCTCCGTTAAGCCGACGCCCTCCTCGCACCACAAATTCTCCCATGTTGTACTGGCTCCCCCTTCTCCGGGTCCGATCCATCGCACTTCGGGTCGAAGGACGACGTGGTAGCGCTGATAGATGACAAAACGGATGCGACGCATAAGCTGTAAAACATCCCATGCGCGCGCCTGCCCCCGGTTAATGATGAAGTTCGCATGCAAGGAAGAGACTTCCGCGTCTCCTGCTCGCCAGCCTTTGGCTCCGATGCTCTCCACCAATTGGCCCGCGAAGAGCGGTTTCGGATTTTTAAACACACTGCCGGCATTAGGTTCGCCGACGGGTTGGGTCGACTTACGCGTCGCCATAAAGTGTTGCATCGTCTGTCGAATGCGCTCGCGGTCGCCCGAGTCAAGTTCCATGGTGGCCGCTAAGGCGATCCAGGGATAGCGCTGAAATCGACTTTGCCGATACTCGAATTCCGCTTCTTCAGCCGAAATCTGATGCACCCCAACCGTGGGATCCCACACCCGAACCGTTTTGACGATTTCCACCATCGCCGATCCGTGGGCTCCAGCATTCATCACCAGTGCGCCGCCTAAGGTCCCCGGTATGCTTATCGCAAACTCCAAACCGGCCAATGCTGACCGCTCGGCTAAATGCGACAACTTGGTCAACAGCACCCCGGACCCCGCTTCCATCCGTCGGTCGGCGATGGCAATCTCTTTTAATCCGCGGGAGGTCGAAATCACGACCGCCTCCACGCCCCGATCCGACACCAGCACATTCGTGCCCTGCCCGAGGATGAAGTAAGGAATCCCACGCTCCTTCAGCCACTCCAGGGATCGGACCACTCCTTCTTCCGTACTGGGCTCCAGATAGACTCGAGCCGGCCCGCCAATGCGGAAGGAGGTATGCCGAGCCAAGGGTTCTTGGTCGCGAATCGTTCCCAGCATCAAGGTACGCAAATCCCGAGCAATTGGTGCGAAATCGATAGCACTCATCTTCTTTCTAGCCGCGTTTTCCGATAAATTTCTCGCACCATCTCGGCCATTTTTTGGGCAGCATCGCGATCATATAGGGGTCGCGCTTGTTCGCTCATGTGAGCCCGCTGGCCGGCGTCGTCCAGCAACCCGAACACTTGAGATTTGGCCTTGGGACCCAGATCGCTCTCCAAGATCATGACCGCCGCCCCGGTCTTTTCCAACTCGCGGGCATTTTTGGTCTGATGATCTTCTGAGACATTGGGTGAAGGCACCAAGATCATCGGCAAACGATAGGAAAGACAATCGGCAATGGTCATGGCTCCGGCACGGCCTAAAAACAGGTCACTCACACGATAGCTGCCGGCGATGGCGTCAAAATAAGGCTGAATTCTGATGCGATTTCGGTCCAATTCCCATTTTTCCTCGGCGATCACACGCTGAACTTGGTCAAAGTACCCCGGCCCAGTCGCCCAAAGCAAGCCATAGTGGGGATCGGCGATAAAGTCAGGCAGCAGCGAAATCATCCACTGATTGATGCGCTCGGCTCCCTGGCTGCCGCCAGTCACCATCAGAATCTTAGTCTCCAGGCTAAGGCCCATGTCGCGTCTTAGATTTTCGGGGCTTTCATTCATCGGCTCCGCCACCGGATTTGGTGCCACCTGGACATTAGCCCCTCGTGGGAAGTAATTCCGACTTTCTGAGTACGGAGTCATGACCAACCGAGCGAAGCGGGCCAACATCCGGTTGGTCACCCCAGGCCACACATTTTGCTCCTGCAGCACCAGCGGAATTCCCAAGGTCACCGCAGCCATGCCCACAGGACCGGTCACATAGCCGCCGGTACCGAGCACAATCTCGCCATCAAAACGCTTCAAGGACCGGCGCGCCTGCCAGAAGCCGTACATCGCCATTTTCATAGCGCCGACTTTTTGCTTAAGCCCCCGGCCCAAAATGCCTTCGGCCTGGATGTCGACAAAGGGAATTTGACGTTCGGGGACAATGCGGGCCTCCACCCCATGGCGCGTTCCTATGTAGAGCACCGCCAGGTCCGGTTCAGACCGCATCAGCGCAGACAATATCGCTAAGGCAGGATACACATGGCCCCCGCTGCCGCCTCCCGCCAGTACAATTCGCAACCCCATCGCTCCCTTGTCCACTCCCTCGGTCTCGACGCCAGCGAAACCGGTCACAACCGCCAAGCCTCATCCAGATCCATTCGCGGCACTATCCGTCGACTGTGGGGTCCTCGCCATAATCTGGAAGGTTTGTTGGACCATCGGCCCCACCCCTGATTGCCGAGCCCGAGTGTGGCTCAAGTTCTGGCTCGCAATCCGCCAGCGCCTCTCGGTTCCCCATGTTATGCTCAGGTTTACACGGTGTGACGGCTAATGTTAAGTAAAATGCCAATTCCCGCCATGCTTAATACGAGCGAGGAGCCTCCATAGCTAATAAACGGCAACGTAATTCCGGTCACCGGCAACGTATCGGTGACCACACCAATGTTAATACCGGCTTGCAATGCCAGCATCGTCGTAATTCCAGTAGCCAAAAGGGATCCAAACAGATCCGGAGAACGCATGGCGATGCGATATCCGCGCCAAGCCAGCAGCAAAAACAGGCCGACGACACTTACGGTTCCGATTAACCCGAGTTCTTCTCCCAAGATGGCGAAAGCAAAGTCGGTATAGGCTTCGGGCAAAAATCCCAGCGCTTGCCGCGAAGCCCCCAACCCCAAGCCCAAAATTCCTCCAGATCCTAGCGCCAAGAGCCCTTGAATCGTATGAAATCCCGAGCTCAGCGGATGTTTCCAAGGATCGATAAACGCAGTGACTCGCTCGAGCCGATACGGCGCGACCACAATCGCCGCACCCAAAACGGGCAGTGCGGCCGAACCCAAGCCGAGCAGGTGGCGTCGACGGGCGCCGGCCACAAACAGCATGACAAAAAAGGTTCCGGACAGCGCAATGGTCGTCCCCAAGTCGGGTTCGGCCAGAACCAATGCAAACACAATGGTCGCTAGGCCGAGATGGGGAATCACGCCCTTCCACAAATCACGCAGCCGATCGCCATGAAGACTAAAGAGGCGGGCAAAGAGCAAGACCATGGCCAATTTGGCCAGTTCTGAGGGTTGCAAGAGGATAGGCCCGGCGCCTAACCAGCGTCGGGAACCATTGATGTCAATGCCAATATGAGGCACTAAGACCAAAAGGAGCAACACCACGGTGATCCCAAACAATGGCACAATGCCGCGAGTATAACGCCAATAGTCGATGCGCGAGGTAATCGCCATCAAGATTAAGCCCAAAAATGTCCAAATCAATTGCCGTTCGAGATAGTAATAGGGCGTCCCAAACGTTTTGAGCGCTCCCGGGGCACTCGCCGAGAAAACCACCAAAATGCCAATACTAGTCAACCCCAACACCAAAGCGACCAGCAAGAAGTCAGGCCGACCGCGGCCAGCCATGCTAGGTCTCGCCTCTGGGCTCATAGAATTTGAGTGGGTATTCTGAGCCACCATGCCACCGCCGCCCCGATGATTGCTACTAGCCAAAATACTGTCACCACCCGTTCTTCCGTCCATCCCGCTAGTTCGAAGTGGTGATGGAGCGGACTCATCCGAAAAATACGACGACCCGTTAATTTGAAGCTGATGACCTGCAAAATGACCGACAGGGTTTCAATCACAAACAGCACCCCAACGACCGGCAGCAAAACCACGGTATGAGACACCACAGCCGCTCCCGCCAAGGCAGCGCCCAGCGCCAGCGAGCCGGTGTCTCCCATAAAGATGGAGGCGGGATGCAAATTAAAGCGCAGAAAGGCTACCAAGCCCCCAACCAATACCAAGCTGACCACGGCCAAGGCCAAATCATCGCTGATGATCCCGAGATAGGCAAAAAACGCAATCGCAATCGCCGACGAACCGCCGGCTAGTCCATCTAGCCCATCAGTGATATTCACCGCATTGCTCGCCCCTAAAATGGCCAATACGGCGATCGGCCACGCCCAAATACCGGGATGCCAAGGTTTTAATCCCAACGGCAAAATCCAGGCCTGATGCCCCGAGCCAAAGTGCTGCACCAACCAGACGAAAATTCCAGCGACTACCATTTGCATCAAAAGCTTCTCCCGAGCCCTTAGGCCCAGCGACCGTTTACGGTAACTCTTGACATAGTCATCGGCAAATCCTATCGCCCCATACCCTAAAATCAGGAAGGCAAGACTCCATGCCTCGATCGACCCGCCATCCAATACGGGCACGGCCACCGCCAAGGGCAGCAGAAACAGCACGCCGCCCATGGTGGGGGTCCCCTGCTTGATTAAATGCGACTGAGGCCCCACTTGGCGAATGGTCTGGCCCAGCTTCATCCGGCGCAACAAGGGAATCAGCAGAGGCCCCAAAGCCAAGGACACGCCAAACCCGATCACCACCGCCAAGATCAGCTTCACTGTGGTCCTCCCCACTCCTCCATGCGTGCTACGAGGCGATCCAAGCCCATCATATGACTGGCCTTCACCAAGATCACATCGCCGGGGCGGACGAGGCCCTGGAGCAGTTGATACGCCTCATCGACAGACTCAGCATGATAGGTCGGCAATTCTCTCAACCGAGCCTCTTCGCCGATAAATTCCGCCCGCTGACCCACGGTGACCAATAGGTCGGCCGAGCCCGCCGCCTTGATACCGACCTGACGATGCAATTTTTCTTCGTCTGGTCCAAGCTCTAAAATGTCGCCCAACACCGCCACCCGTCGACCCGGCTGCTCGGCCAAGAATGCCAAGGCCGCCTGCATCGACACTGGGCTAGCATTGTAATCATCTTCAATGACCTCCACGGTCCCCAGTCGCTTGCGCCGAATGCGGGAACGATCGGAGGCTACCGACTCCAGCCCTCGGACGACCCGTTCGGGAGAGATGCCTAGACGAATTCCGACTAAAAAGGCCGCCGCCGCATTCATCGCCTGATGAGTGCCTAACCACGGCAACCGAATTTCATACCGTTGACCCTCCCATTTCAGCCGAATGACGGTATGGTCGCCCGCTAA
Organism: Clostridiales bacterium; assembly: GCA_027365485.1. GTDB lineage: Bacteria > Bacillota > Sulfobacillia > Sulfobacillales > Sulfobacillaceae > JAMCVM01. The sequence goes on along the minus strand of DAHXNH010000097.1, from coordinate 9,218 downwards.
TTGGCTAGACTCTACCGTTGCATCCAGGCCTTGAGTCTCTCCATACCACAACACCTTGACGTCCTTAAGACTACCGCCTAAATATCTGACGCGCGGATCATCAAAATTTAAGACCGCGGTACCTCCGGGCTTGAGGCCTCGCAGTATTTCGCCTTTGGCCGCCTGAATCGCATCCAGCGAACCCAGCGTCTCTAAATGGCTCGGCCCAATATTGCTAATCACGGCAATTTGCGGTGGGGCAATCTCGGTCAGGCGCAAAATTTCCCCGGAAAATCGCATGCCCATTTCCGCCACAAAGTGAGTCATCCCGGCTGGCCCAGAAAAAAAGGACAACGGAATGCCGATAGCGGTGTTATAGTTCCCCTGGGTGACCCCGATCACAAAGCGGGTCGCCAGCACCGCCCCGATGAGCTCTTTAATGCTGGTTTTGCCGACGCTGCCAGTGACCCCGACCACGGTTATTCGGCGGTCGTCGACCAGCCGTCGGACCACATCGGCCATCGCTCTCAGCGGAGATGGGACCAGAAGCCGAGGCCCGCCGTGTTCAGCGAAGGTGGATTCGACCAAGGCGGTGGCTCCCTTGGCCCACACGTCACTCACATAGACGTGGCCATGGGTCCTCTGACCGGGCAAGGCGACAAACAAATCCTTGGGCCCCACGGCCCGGCTATCAATCGTTACCCCCTGAATGGTCGCATCCAGGTCGACCGCTTCGGGTTCGGCCCCAGTCCACGCCACCCAGTCAGCAAATGTTATCGGAATCACGATTTCATGATCTCCTTCAGCACTTGGCGGGCCACTTCCCGATCATCGAAATGAATCGTGGCGTCGCGGTAGATTTGGTAGGTTTCGTGCCCCTTGCCGACGATCAAGATGACGTCGCCCGGCTTAGCTTCCATCAAAGCTTTGCGAATCGCCCGTTCTCGGTCGAGTTCGACCGCCCACTGTCCCCCGACCGAGCTCAGACCGTGTTCCATTTGAGCGATAATGTCCTGCGGATCTTCCGACCGCGGATTGTCGGCGGTCAGCATGGTCCAATCCGCATGCCGTCCCGCCACTTGCCCCATCATGCCTCGTTTGCCTTGATCGCGATCCCCGCCGGCGCCAAAGACCACCATGACCCGGCCCAATGCAAATTCTCGTGCGGTCAGTAAAACGTTTTCTAGCCCATCGGGGGTATGGGCGTAGTCGACGATTACAGTAAACGGCTGACCCACATCAATCCGTTCAAACCGTCCGGGTACTCCTGGAGAATGAGCCAACGCCTTGGCCATCACCTGAGGATTAATGTGCCGAACATAGCCCACCGCCATCGCCGCCAGCGCGTTTTGCACGTTAAATCGGCCGGTCATCCCGAAGCTCACCGGCTGGCGATGGCCATCAGGAAATACCGCCACAAACTCCACCCCACTGCCCCCAATCTTCAATTGTTCGCCGCGAATATCGGCCTCATGCGAAAGTCCATAGGTTACGACTGGAACCGTGACTTCCTGGGCAAAGCGAACACTGTAGGGGTCGTCGCAGTTAATTACCGCTGCCTTCGGCCCCTTATCGATATCGTGCCCTAATCCGCGAAACAACTGGGCTTTGGCCTGATAATAGTCTTCGAAATCTTTGTGAAAATCTAAGTGGTCCTGCGTGAGGTTCGTAAACACGGCCACATCGTAGCGCACGCCGGCCACCCGCTTCAGCGCCAGCGCATGCGAAGAGACTTCCATCACCGCCGCCTTCATGCCGCGATCGGCCATATGCCGTAAAATGCGCTGCAAGTCGGGCGCTTCGGGGGTGGTCCGCACCACCTTAAACACTTCCGGACCAATCAGAGTATGGACGGTTCCGGTGAGCCCGCAAGGAATGTCCTCCGCCTCTAAGATGGAGCGCACGAGATGGGTGACCGTGGTCTTGCCATTGGTGCCCGTGACCCCGACCATCCAAAGCCGACGCGAAGGGGATCCAAAAAACGCATCCGAGACCTGGGCCATGGCTCTGCGGACATCCTTCACCACCATCCCCGACAAGCCTGTCGGCACGGCCTCAGCGCGCTCGACCAACATCGCCACGGCTCCCCGGTTCTTGGCCTCTTGGCAGTACAAATGGCCATCGGTGCGAAACCCCGGCACCGCACAAAACAGATCCCCCGGCTCGATTTGACGCGAGTCATACTGCACGCCTCGCACCTCGCAGTCTGGATCGCCGATCCAATCGACGTCCGTGACGCCTTGGGCCAATATTTTCAAACGCATCGCGCTTGCCTCCCCCGCATCCCTGTAACTCTTAGTTTATGCCATATCCAACCACACGCTGGTGCCGGATTTCACCTGGGTACCTGGACCGATCGATTGCATTTGGACCCGATCCCCCTGCCCGCGAACCTGAACATTGAGCCCGACATCAAAGGCTAGATTACGGCTTCGGGCACTCGTTAGGCCGCGAAAGTTTGGGACCGTAACCCACTCTAAATAGATCCGGGAATGTGTCCCCAACGTTAGAGTAAGCAGGGTGCCTGCCATCTGCCATCCGCCGTATTCCACCGACTGGGCTACGACGAAATCTCCACTCCCAGTGAATTGTACCGGAAAGCCGCTGGCTTCGGCATCATTTTCTGCCGTGGCTGGGTCGAGATCCACCAAATCCGGGACCATGGCCAATTCCCCGAATTTTGGTCTCCGGACCGGGTGGGTAGGCGGAATTTTCCAGTAGCGCAAGATATCGCGCATAACCCGACCAAAGATTGGAGCCGCCACTTGGCCACCGTAAAACGCTCCCACCGGCTCATCGACATTGACCATAATGGCCACCTCCGGATTGGGTACGGGCGCGAACCCGACAAAGGAGGCAATATAGACTCCCTTGACTACCCTCCCAGCGATGACTTTCTGCGCCGTGCCTGTCTTTCCAGCCACTCGATAGCCCGGCACTTGGGCTTGTTTGCCCGTCCCTCGGCTAACCACTCCGGTCATCATTTCCTGCACCATCCGACTAACCTCGGGGGATATGACGCGTCGCACCACCTCCCGATCTCGAGATTCCATCACTCGCCCATCGGCGCTCAATATTTTTTCCACCACATGCGGTTTGAGCAGTTCGCCCCCATTGGCAATGGCAGCGATAGCATTCAACAAATTGATTGGGGTTACCGTCAAGGTTTGTCCAAAAGCCATCACGGCGAGGTCCAGCAAGGTGGCCCGGGCTTGCCTGGGCATGATCCCTTTGGCTTCTCCAGGCAAGTCAATATGGCTCACGCCATTGATTTGAAAGCGATCGAGGGCCTGGTAAAATCGTTCCATGCCTAAGCCCAAGCCCAATTCCATAAAACCGACGTTGCACGAGTTCATCACCACTTGCGCCAGCGACTCGGCGCCGTGGCCCTCGGGCCGCCAACAATTAATCCGACGGCCGAACACGATTTTGAAGCCTGGGCAAAAAAACCCGCTCGAGGGATGCGTGGTTCCCGCTTCCAGGGCCGAGGCCAAAGTCACTGGTTTAAAAATCGAACCGGGGGGAATGGCGTCAGACACCGCCAGCACCCGATAGTCCTTAGTGCCATACTCGCGAAAATAATTAGGATCGATCGAAGGCCGTTGCGCCATGGCCAAGATCCCCCCCGTCCGCGGATGCATGACCAGAACGCTGACCGACTTGGCTCCGGTCGACGCCATCGCCCGCTCACAGGCGCGCTCTGCCATCCACTGCATGTTCAAGTCCACCGACAACCTCAGTGAATCTCCAGGCCTAGACGGCACCACCCGCTGGTCGCCATATTCCAGGCGGCGACCGACCACATCATATTCCTCTTCAATCTTACCGGGCTTGCCCGTCAGGTCTCGGTTATACTCCAGCTCCACGCCGGCCAGACCCTGGTTGTCGATTCCGCTAAACCCCAGCACAGGCCCCAAGAGAAATCCTTCGGGATAATAGCGGACGGCCTCCGTAATCAAATGCACGCCTGGCAACGCCGACAGTTGCGTTTTTACCGCTTGCATCTCGGTCCGAGTCAGGTGGCGTTTCAACCAGACAAACCCTTGGTTGCGACGGAGTCGGCGCAGCACTCGATCCAACGGCACATTGACCAGCGAAGCCACCAAAATCGCCTCTTGGCTTCGACGCCCTCGGGTCTCCATAGGCACCGCATACAGGGAATAGACGTGATGACTGCCCGCCAACAGACGCCCCTCGCGATCGGTAATATTGCCCCGAAAGGGCGCCAAAGGAATGTCGCGAAAATGAATATCGTCGGCGAGTGTCTTAAGATGGGCGGCGTTGAATCCTTGGATAGTGAACAACCGCCCGATGATGGTCATGTCAAAGACCCCTACCCCAATCAAAATCAAAAAGTTTCGGCGTTTGGTGACTAACCGGGGTCGATCCTGCATGCGCTCCTCCTATCTCTGGACGGGCCGTCTTTCTTTTCGATGGCTATGCCCAGAGGGAAGGAAACATGCCCGTTACGCTCGGTTAGGCCGGGCTTTTTGCAGGGGACGACGAAGGTGGATCAGCCCCGTTATTGCCCGTCGCGTACGGCTTAATTCCCCAATAATGAAACAAAAAGGTCGCAATGTGCTTCCACACCGGAGCCGACACTTGGTCACCATAGAACAACGATCCGACCGGATGATTAATCATCACTAACATGATAAAGCGGGGATTGGGCACGGGCCCAAAGCCCATATATGACGATGCGAAATCGGTATTGCTAGTCTGGCCGTTGACAATCAGTTGCGCCGTCCCGGTTTTGCCCCCGATTACGTAGCCTGGCACCTGGGCTGGCACTCCGGTGCCATAGGTGGCTTCAAGCACCATCATATGTTCAATCTCTTTCGCTACGTTGGTGGTTACCGGTCGATTCTCGACCGTGTCAGGCGTCTTTTTGATCACTTTACCGCTAGGACTCAAGATATCCTGGACGATGTGAGGCTGCATCATGGTGCCATGGTTGGGGATGGTCGCGTCCGCGGCAATCACTTGGATCGGCGTTGCCGCAAATCCCTGACCAAATCCCATCGTGGCCAAGTCGACGCCATTGACCTTGGATTCGGGAAGCCAAATGCCATTGGCGTCTCCGGGGAGCCCCACCCCACTTTTGTGGTTAAATCCATAGGCGTTGACCATGCTGTAAAGACGTTTGACGCCCAAATGCAAAGCCACCTCGCCAAAGACTTGGTCCGAGGAGAGTTCGAGCCCTCGCGTGAAGGTAATCCAGCCCCAGCCATTCGGCTTCCAATCATTGATTCGAACCCCATCGACGATAAAATAGCCGTCGGTGTAAAACATGGTATTGGGGGTGTATAGGCCCGACGTTAGCGCAGCCGACGCGGTCACCGGTTTGAAAATCGAACCAGGAGGAATCACGGTTTGCACGCCAAAGTCATCCATTTCTTGCGCGGTGGCGGTGTAATAGTCGTTGGGATTGAAATTGGGATAGTTCGCCAGCGCCAAGACCGATCCACTATGCGGATTCAAAATGATCACGGTACCGCTCGTCGCGTGCGCCCGATGCACACCCCAAGCCAGCCACTTTTGGGCCACCGCCTCAATATTGGCATCCAGGGTCAACTGCACGGTATCGCCGGCCACTGGGGCTTTGTAAGCCACTTGCCATTGAGGCATTGGATTGCCGGCCGGATCCGTATTCACTAACCAATACCCTGAATGCCCCGCCAAATACTGATTGTCTTCGTACTCAAGCCCGGCCAGACCCTTGCCGTTCGACCCGACCATGCCTAATACCTGAGAGGCCAGATCCCCATCTGGATACTCGCGACCACTCACCGGAACCACGCTAATCCCGGTCAAGTTCAGGCCCGCAATCTTGGCGCCGATCGCCAGGCTTACCGACGAATCGACCAAGGCATAGGCCGTTTTGTGATCTAAGACCTGGCCGATGACTTTGGCCGAGAAAGGCAGATAGCGAGCCAAGATTCTCCCGGTGCGCATGGCTGCCTCCGCGCCATGGCGACCGCTGTCAATATACTCGGGGGCGGCGACGATTTGATCGCGAGGAATATCCATCGCCAACACGGTCCCGTTGCGATCAATGATGTCGCCACGAGTCGCTGGCAAGGTCAAACGGTGAACATGGATGCTGGCTGCATCAGCGGTCAATATCGGTGCCCGCACCACCTGAATCAACACCAGGCGGACCACCAACCAGGCCGAAATCAGGGCGATCACGGCCAACATTTCTAAGGAGCGAAAGCGGGCAAGGCGATGAAAATCTTTCATCGCCCGACCAGGGCGTTATGCACCGCCCGAAACACCCGACCTATGATCCCGGCCGGGGCTTTGGCTTGACTATCTAATCGCTTCGGTTGCGCCCGGGCAATCAAAGGAGCATGCAACACCACATGCAGGCGACTCGCATCTTGTTGCAGCGCGTAGGGAGTGGTCAATTCCGAGATCTTCACGCCCATCGTCTGTTGTTGACTAATCAGTGTACTGTATTGAGATTCTAGGGTATCGACCTGATACGCCATCTGCATGACATGGACCGCAGCTAACGTCACCACGAGGGCCAAAAGCCACATTCCCCCAATCCAATATACCGTGCGTGCGGCGTTGGAAAGGCGCCGCCGCCGGCGTCTGACCGTAGGGACAGACATTGGGGTCTCACGGATTCGTTCTTGCCATGTGCGGGCCAATGTCCCCTCGCTATAAGATTCGCGTTTCACGTCGAGCATGTTTCGATCTCCTTTGTCATAAATCCCAGAGCTTTGACGCTCCATGTTGAATTTTGTCGCGACTTAGATACAAAAATCCCAGGCCTTGGCAACCCTTTGACCTAGCGCTGAAAAGCGCGAAGCTTAGCCGACCGAGCCCGAGAATTGACCTCTGTTTCACTGTCTTCGGGCACCACCGGGTGCGAGGTAAGAACCCGACCCAGCCCGTTTTGCTGCCATTGGCGAAATTGGTGCTTGACGATGCGATCCTCTAACGAATGAAAACTGATGACCACCAAGTGGCCATCCGGCTTCAGCGCAGAAAACCCGGCTTCTAGGCCTTCTCTCAGGGCGCCCAATTCGTCGTTCACCCAGATCCTGAGCGCTTGAAAGGTCCTTCTGGCCGGATGGCCCCCGCTCCGCCGGGCGGAGGCCGGGATCGCGGCTTTAATGACTTCCACCAACTGCTCCGTCGTTCGGATCGGCTCCGTGGTCCGTGCCTCCACAATAAACTTGGCGATGCGACTGGCCCAACGTTCCTCCCCAAACTCTCTGAGCGCGGCGCTGATTTCCTGACGCGATTTCATGTTGATCAGACGAAAAGCGGTCAACGGATTTTCGGGATCCATGCGCATGTCCAGGGGGGCATCGAAATGATAACTAAACCCACGTTCCGGCACGTCAAACTGCGGCGAGGAGACGCCAAGGTCAAAGAGTATCCCGTCAACCGACTCGATGCCTTCTTGGACCAACACATCGCCCAGATCACGAAAGTTCCGAGAATAGAGGTGAGCACGGTGGCCGTATAAGTCCAAGGCATTCTTTGCTTCCGCCAACGCTGCTGGATCTTGGTCTAATCCGATGACTCGAGCATTAGGATAGTGCTCCAGCAGGAGTCGACTGTGCCCGCCGCCGCCTACGGTGGCATCCAGGTAACAGCCGTTTGGATCCGTCGGCCAAAAGTTCAAGACCGCTTCTGGCATCACGCTGACGTGAGTATAGCCCACCATGTTCATTCCTCCCGCTTTCGTAGAGGCCTAGAAACCTAAATCCACCATTTGCTCTGCCAGTTTTTCGTAATCTTCTTGGGTGGCTTCTTGGTACCTCTGCCAATTGACCGCCGACCATAATTCGGCTCGGTTGGAAACGCCGACTAACACACATTCCTTATCGATCTCGGCGTATTCCCTCAACCTTCCTGGAATGGTAATTCTCGACTGTTTGTCCATTTCCACATCCTGAGCGCCTGCCAAAAACAATCTGGTAAAGGCCCGAGCCCCCTGGTTGGTCATAGGCAGCGCACGCAAGCGTTCTTCCAACCGGCTCCACTCCACCATCGGATAGAAAAAGAGGCAGCCGTCCAAACCTTTGGTAATGACAAAGCGGTCATGAAGCTCTTCGCGAAACCGGGCGGGGATGATGATGCGGCCCTTTTCATCGATTCCCGGAGAAAACTCTCCCATCATCATCCCCGACGCCCCCTTTCCCTCCACTGAGCTCCACTTTACTCCCCAACTGTTCGCCCTAACCTGCTCGCTTTCCTGCTTGAAGCGCAACTTTTTTACTTACAAAATCTGGGATAAGGCGACGCTTGTCCTCTCTCTTTAACAAGGTCCCCAATGTTTACCGGAAATTCCCCACTAAGTCCCGGTTATCGCAAATCTTTGGTTTGACAGCAGCGGGCCTACTTTCTATAATGCATAACGACGATGTCACTTGAGTTGCTGTGGGTGGGGTCATAGTGGGGATGTAGCTCAGTTGGGAGAGCGCCGCGTTCGCATCGCGGAGGTCACGGGTTCGAATCCCGTCATCTCCACCATTATTTAGGCGCTGAGGCGCCGTTTTTTGTCTCTCGTCTGCCTAGTATGGACTGTGAGGAGCCTTTTTATGATGGCTACCGGAATTCTAATCTTCGATGTCGAAACCGTCCCCAATGCCGAAGCCTATCGAATGCTTTTAGATCTGCCTCCGGAGTCCACTCGGTTATCGGACTTAGAGCAGGCCTGGGGCCAAGATCGTCCGTTCAAACCAGGACTTCAGCAAGTCGTGGCCATTGCTTGCAGTTGGATCGATAGCCATGGAATCTTTTCTGGATTGAAGGCGCTAGGCTCGCCCCACGACCCCGAAAAGGTGTTAATTGACAGCTTTTTTGAAATCATTCAGAGCCGCCACCCGCGGCTGGTCGGTTGGAACAGCGGCGGTTTCGATCTGCCTGTGCTGATTACCCGCGCCCTGGTGCACAATATTGCGGCTCCTGACTTCTACCGCGTCGGCCAACCCTACCACGGCTATCTTAAGCGCTACGATGATGAGGGCCATCTTGATTTGATGGATCAACTCAGTCTATTTCGGGCCACCGCTCCGCTCAAACTTGACGAGATCGCCGTCTTACTCCATATCCCGGGCAAGCTTGCAGTGACTGGCGATGCCGTCAGCGACCTCGTGGACCAAGGCGCACTAGAGACCGTCCGCCGCTACTGCGAAACCGACGTACTGACGACCAGTCTGGTATTTGGCCGCTACGCGCTTCATCGCGGCTGGTGGGATCTTGACCATCACCAA
>DAHXNH010000086.1 GCA_027365485.1 Clostridiales bacterium | reverse complement strand
GCAGGAGCCCTCATCGAAACGCGTACCGAGTATACCATCGAGTTCCAGGCGACCGAACCGACCCCCGAAGTGATCCAAGCCGAACGAGAACGCCGATCTACCTTTATTCTGCTAACCAGTAATCTAGCCCTGGATGCCAGGCCTGCGCTCCAGGAGTACAAAGGCCCAGATCAAAATGAGCACGGGTTTAGGTGGACGAAATCCCCGATTCATCTGGGAGCCTTTTGGCTGGAAAAGTCGGCTCGAGTCGCCGGATTAGGCTATTTGCTCTTGTTGGCTATACAATTCGCTCGCTTTATGCGAGCGGTCGTTCGAGCGGAACGCAAAGATCAGCCCCCGCTCGAATTACCCTATCGAAAGGTGAAACGCCCCTCGGAAACCGTGATTCTCGAGGCGTTCCGCGACTTGGACCTTCGGCGACAATCCGATGACACCCTCACCTGGTATCAATGGACTGTTATGCTGCCCTATCAGCGCCGCCTTCTCGAAGCCCTCGGTATACCTATTGACCGAGGATTGGTGTGGGATCCATCGGGCTAACGGCCCCAATAAATTCCACAAATTCTAGTTTCCTGACTTGCGGAACTTGGGTTCGGTCGACCCAACGCGACGCGTTGGTGGGAGGGCTTGCGCGGGACACGGTCCAATGGGCGAAGCAACGCGGGGCTGGCCTGGTTGTGGAAGACTTGCAGTTCATCCACGACCGGGATGTCAGCGCCAAGTTTAACCGGGTGACCCATCAATTTAATTACCGCGCCTTATTGACGGCCATCGAACGGGAAGCCGCGCGAGAAGGCGTCGGCTTGCGGACCGTCAAACCGGCGTATACCTCGATCATCGGACGATTCAAATATCAGCCGCAATACGGAATCAGTGTGCATCACGCGGCAGCCCTCGTAATCGGGCGACGAGGCGGCCTGAAAGTCCGCCGAGAGAACGTCCCGAAATCCTTGCGACACTGGATGCAAGCCCAGCATCAATGGAACGAGCCCTCGTATCGGAAGCGTGACTGGAACACCTGGGCCCGGATCCAACGCATGGCAACGAAGACGTTGGCATTGAACCATCAGTATTTAGCCAGTTGGTTAATCTATCGCAAGACGATCTTGTCGGAATAACGAAATGATTCCCCCCGTCGCCACCACACGGCGAAACGAGCGACGGGGTATCTTGCGGAGGGCCCAGTAACACTGGGGATCAGGGCACCACCGACGGGACACCGATGGGAGTTTCCTGCCATCCTTCTCTTGCCGGGATCTTGAGCGGTGCGTGGGGGAAAAACATCCCCACGGGATGGGGCGAAAGCCACCCCCGAGCAGACGACGAGCTTTACAGCGAGTCCTGGGGCTCCTGTGAGGACTGCGGGTCCCATTCGGGACCGAGAAAAGCCGAAAGAGATTATCGTAGGTTGTTTAACCAGGGTGGCTCGATGATGTGGTAGAAAAGGTTTCGATTGAGCTGACCGTTTCGACAAAACGCGGTCCCCTGCCGTCCTGACCGAATGGATGGGATGGGATGGGATGGGTAGCCCACCCTGGGCATTCATTCGGCTAGTCCCAGCCTGACAGGTTGTATCACGGTTGAGGGGAGTCCTCGGTTCCGTGTTCGGATAGGGTTCCATTGGCGGCTTAACAATCGCGGGAATGGTGCCCCACCGCCAGATGGACCATCGCTGGCCCTTGACTACCTGAGATGGACAGACCGTCTGGTTGCCCTGGATCAATTTTCGTGCTGAAATCGTATCCAACCCATTGCGTTAATCTTAGATCCAACCCGTCGAGGCTTTCGCCGTGATACGCGGCATTCTGCCGATGGGTCTGATAAGGAAAAGCGTCTCCAAGATGGTGGGCATCGTAAAGAAATGAGCCAAGGTTCGCCTCGGAGAGATCCCACACCCCTGGCGAAGCGACTAACCGAAAAGCCAACCAACCGCTTAGTGGTGACGGCGAAAACCCAGACGCTCGGTCACGGCGCCTGGATCGCTGAACATTGACCGGGTAGGGGTGCGCTCTTCGGTTTTCAAGCCCTGTGCAAGATCCGCCGTCGCCATGCCCAATAGGGTTGTGAAGGGACTAGGGGTGAGTGAGGCTGAGTTGAAGCCTTGAGATCAAACGATTAAACCCATCGAACCAAAAGTTGGACGAGAAGGAAAAACGTCATTCCTACGAAAATGGGGATGAATGGAGAAGCGATGAAGATCACCACGGGCAGTCGGTCCCAGGTCTTGGATGGGGAAGAAGGATAGGGAGAATCGATGCGTCCAATCGGAGGCGGTTGTTGGGCGAGCCAAGCACTCCAGGCGGCGACCGCGGGAGTAAAATCGACAGGGTCGAGCGATGGGACGGGAGTCGACCACAAGCGTTGCACGCTCAAGGGGTGCTTTAAGGACTCGACGGTGAATAGAATCGTGGGCGGATCCTGGGGTTCTTCGGTAGTAACCCAAAAACCCAAACGGCTCTGAAGGCGATCCGACTGGCCGCTCCACAGTAATCCGTGATGTTCGAGATGATCGACGCCAGAGGAAAGGGGCGTAAACCAGTCATCGGTCGCGGCGACAAAATAGGCTTGGAACTCCAGCAGAGCATCGACCGCATGGTGATGAAGCGCTTCAGCCGTGATCGTCCGATCCTGGTACTGCTGGAAGCTTTCAATCAAGGGAGTAAGCCAAGTCGGACTGGAAGATGGATGATCGGATGGCATAGCATTCAACCGCTCCCTTCGGTGAAGATCCTGTAACTGAGAAAATCGGGGCGCTCTGGGTGGACCTTTTCGTGCAGTGGGACACCGTCCGCTCGGACTCGAAAGTCTCAGAGTCAGCCTATCGCGAGACTTCCCTGATTATACGACAAGTGGATGGTGGCTGAACAGCCGCGAAAGCGCCGTGGGGGTTAGCGGTGTTACAGCCAACTCGTTTTGTCTTTGGCTTAGCTAAGTCCGTGGTCATCCGTTCTAGCCTATTTCCGAGCAGATGCCAGTGGTCTAGCAATCCCTCCGGTGTTCTCATAGTATTCGCTGATCGGCGTAGGCAGTGGGCTGTCTGATCAGCTTTACAGCGACGAGCTATACTTCGCGCGGGTCATAGGTTCCGTTTTAGGAGACGGTCACAGTGCTGGGAAACCATAATACAGCAAGGTGTGGGGACGCCCGCGACTTTGGCATCAAACTATGAAATGTGACCCGCGCACAGTATATCTGATGACACGAAAGTTAGCGGAGTTGATGACAAAAGTAGTTAGCGCCAACAAGAGGCTGCAGGTGGGTTCTCCCCGCCGAGTTACGTGAAAATCACTGAGTGGACTCACACAGTCCGTGCCGGGTTAAGGGAAGACATGCCGTAAAGATGGCCCACGCACTCGACGTCGACCGTGTTGGGGACGACTTACCCGAGCAGGATGTTGAGCAGTTCACGGCGAAGATTGGACGCCATGTGGGTCACCAGTCGAGGATTTTGCAGGCAATTTACACGCGGAGAGATAAATGAGGAGGATGTCGATGCGAGTCTTAGTCGTGGGGGGAGCGCACTTTATCGGTCCCTAGGTCGTGCAACAACTGATGGCTGCTGGTCAGACCGTGGCGGTCTTCCATCGCGGCATCACTGAGCACAAGCGTCTTCCCGAAGTTCCTCATTTTCATGGAGACTGCGGCGATCTTGAGACGTTGACGGCCGCGGTTCGCGATTTTGCCTCCAAAATCGTTGGTGCACATGGCAGCGGGGACCGAACCCGATGGGCGAATTTTGACGGCCGCAGTGCGCGGCATTGCCCGACGGGGAGTGGTTTTGAGCAGCATGGATGTCTACCAGGCCTATGGTCGCATTCACGGCACCGAACCGGGCCCGCCTCAGCCGACCCCTCTGGCCGAAGACAGCACCTTACGTTCAGTGTGGTACCCGTATCGAAGTGAGAGTGATGGAGAGCAAGACTGGCTCTATCATTATGAGAAGATTTTAGTCGAGCGAGCGGTCATGAACGACGCCTCCGTGCCCTCCACGGTGCTTCGGCTTCCCATGGCCTATGGTCCGGGCGACTACCAGCATCGCCTGTTTTCCTATCTGAAACGAATGGTCGTGGACGATCGCCCGATGATTATCTTGGACCGGCCGGGATCGGAATGGCGGGCCTCACGGGCCGATGTCGCAAACGTGGCCCACGCCGTAGTGTTGGCCGTCGATAAACGAGCTGGGGGTCATATCTTTAATATCAGCGAAAGCGAGTATTTGGAGGCGGAGTGGGTTCAACAGATCGCGGACGCTATAGGATATGAAGGACGGCTGGTGATCGTGCCCCCGATCATCCGGTGGCCAGCCGATTTCAGGATTGGACCCTCGACGCTTCGTCCATTCGAACACAATTGAGGTTTGGGGAAGTGGTGGGAAGAAAAGATGGCTTAAAGTCTGCGGCAGCGTGGGAACTCGCGAATCCGCCGCCAATCATCGACACTGCTCAGTTTGACTACCCGCTGAAGACGCACGGTGGGCTCAATTCCAAGAGAAGCCTTGATATCGCGGAGTCAAACGGCCAGGGGTGAAAGCAGACAAGGATCGAGGGTAGGCTCTGGTCCGGGTGTCACCTCTCTTGGCGGGGTTGGAGGCCAAGGTCGAGGCCCCATTCAGAAATGGCGCTGCCCTTCCAGAATTTGATGCTAGGCCTGAATACCAGGGCCTGTCAAACGAATTATCGTACCATCGTGACTATTAGCCCCGGACGTCGGAACAGAGGTGGATGTGGGCCGTAGCGGGAATGAGGTCCAGTGGTCTACACGTTGAGCGGGGCCACGTGCCCGCCGCCATGACGGGACAATGGAAGACGCGATGGGATGGAGTCGACTAAGGGGCTAGCTTAACCGTAACGCACACACTTGGTCTGGTCAGCGTCCGAGGTGTTAAAGCGTGCGTGGAATATTGGGTGATGTCATTGGCCGGATTAAGCCGATGGCGATATTGCCGACCGGATCCGATTCGGATCTGGCTACGATCTTCCTCATAGGCTATGTCGCAGACGTAATGCTACCGGGTTTCAATAGACTAGTGCCCTTGCACCAGCTTGCCCTTCGCCTACACCGGAGTCTGTTTCGCCCGCAAATCCCTCACCCCGAAGGCCGTTTAGGGTGGAGGGGTGGGTTAATGGATGCATCATAAATCTAGACTTTACTATCGACCATGTCGACGTCCGCCCGCTTAATCCAGTCTGAACAGGTTGACTCCCGTTCGTGGCCACGAACTTCGTCTCATAGCGCGATTTTGCGAGCGTTCTCGGAGCACACGGCCCGAGACGCCTGAAAGTTCGTTGTCATCCTTAATGGAAAATAAGCCTGACTGCAACCGGGGGCACAGGCTAAGTACATATTCATGTCGACAAAAAATTAGATGCTGGTTTGGGCTAAAAATATCGCTGGAGGCGCGTTCATCGCTGGTTTGAGAGCCATTAAAGAAGCTAGGACCAGGCCGCCGAAGAGAGGTGCGCATTCTGGTCGGTGCCGATGTATGCGAGCGGATTGTGGAGCATGGCGGAAACGATCTTCTTCGCTGCTAGAACCGGGTGAGACCACCTGCTGATTTGGTCCCTCAGACCCATGGATATCGTCAAATCTCGAAAATCCACCTGTTTACGGCCAGGCTCCAGAAGAGTGAAGGGAAAGAAACCAGGTTATCGATATTTCCAAGGCTCAGCGATGGTGATATTCTTCAGAAAAAAGGGAGAGAGAGGATATGATTGATCCCCAATTGAAATGGTATTTGGAGAGTATTCGCCAAGACTTAACTCAAGCAATATCTGAATCTCGGGAAGATGTGCGGCGTGAGAACGAAGAGACCCGAGCGCTTTCCGAACGGTTGCACCAAGAGGCCCTTGGACACGCCGAACAGTTGAATCAAGAGACTCGAGAACAGGCTGAAGTGGGGAATCAACAGACCCGGGAACACAGTGAACGGTTGAGCCAAGAAATGCGGATATTACTAGAACAGGTGCAACAGGATGTAAAAGCAGTGGCCGATGGAGTGTTGATGGTAGACGAAAAACTAGAACGCTATCACAACGAGGTGAACGCACAAATCAAGTCGCTGGACGCCCGCTTGATGCGAGTCGAGTCCCGATAACCGGCACTGAATCTGGTTGCTTTCAAGCTACGGTTGGCGGGTGCACACCAGTACGGAGAGAATGTAACGACGCGACAGTTGCGCGAAGTCCGGTCGTTGGAGGGGTTTACTGCCGCGAAGTTGCGATTGGCATCCTGAAGGGTTGGGACTTGCGCTATGTTTCGGTTCAGCAGATGCGGTCCCTTTGCCGATTGTAGGCTCGACCGAATGGTACGATATATTCGGCACTCACGATCTGAATACGCCGACCCTCACTGAGTGCGAGCGTCTTAGCTTGATTGGGCCAGCGCCGAGGTTCAAGGCTTTAGGACCGAACAAATAGAAACCTGAGGCAAAACGTATTAAATGAGCTTGCAGGGACTGTCATCATCCCGGGTCAGCAGGTCGAATCGAATTTCTATGCGCCTCTGCACCCTCCCTAGGAGCTTGTCCATTTATTGCCAACCCGACCTTCACGTGCTTACTACCACTCTTGAAAAATTGTGGAATAAGCCTATCTGAGATAAAGGGAATTTCCCGCAGGATGCCGAACCTAAGGAAAGGATTCTGAGATCCGTTCGGCTCGATCGGACTCTTCCTGTGGAGGTGCCCTCATGAAATTTCGGGTAGGCGTGCCGCGTAATCATCCCTTGGCCTTGCCGGTGCTGGTGGATGACTGGATTCCTGCCGACCATCTCGCCCGGGTAGTCGATCGCGTGGTGGACGCCTTGGACCTGTCGGAGGTCGAAGCGAAGTTTCATGACCAAGGGCCTGGAGCCCCCGCCTATTCGCCCAAACTCCTGCTCAAATTGCTGGCGTATGGCTATTTAACCCACCGCTTTAGTTCGCGGCGGATTAGCCTGGACTGTCGCGAGGATCTAGGGTTTCTATGGCTTGCCCGACTGGAGCAGCCGAGACATAGTGTCATCTCGGACTTTCGCCAACAGCACGTCGACGACTTACCCGAATGGCTCGCCCAAGTGGTGTTGCTCTGCATCGAGGAGGGCATGGTGGGATGGAAGTTGGGGGCGCTTGATGGAACCAAGATTCATGCGGATGCCTCCAAGCACAAGGCCATGTCCTTTGGCCGGATGACGGCCGTCATCCCCCAATTGGAAGAAGAATTGAAGAAGATCGTGGCGGCCCATGGGGCCGCGGATGACGCCTTACCTGC
>DAHXNH010000006.1 GCA_027365485.1 Clostridiales bacterium | reverse complement strand
CCCACCACTTCCTGGCTAGAGAAAGCTTGGTGGCCAGGAAACACACGTTCGCTCTACGCCCTTCGACAACATTCTGCCACTTTTTTGTCCTGCCATCTAGTAACTTGCGAAAAGACCGAGTATAATCGGGCCACGAGGAAGTTTTTGGGAAGATACCTCCACCGCATGCAAAAGCGAGCGATGAGTTGGCACTCAGGGCTCGCGGGTGGATGGTATTAACCAACCGTCTGGACCACGGTTGGCCTTGCGGAATGAGTATAGCATAGTCATACTCTGACAACAAGCCGATCAGACGTGGACCAGACCGCTCGGGGTCTGGATTTTTTATGCCTTCTGAGACCTTCCTGAGGTGCCAACCTCACCAAGAAAACCCAGCTGTTGGTAGCAGCCGGGTTTCAGTATGTGTTCTCTCTGTCGTTGTCCCCTTAGAAAGGAGGGTGCCCGCGTTTCCGTCATCTGCTCAATGAAGTCCTACCTTCATTGAGCCCTTCAGACCCATTCAAAAAAATTTAAGAATGCGGTCTCGGGCATGACTATGTCTATAGTGTACCCAACCGAAGCGATGACGTCAAGTGTCGGGCTTAAGAAAACTATGCCGAGTATCGCCCAAACATTCCCTTCAAATCCCGAAAGCCGTCCGATGGTCGATATGTTATCGGGGCTTGGTAGCGCCGCCATCGCCATCGATCTGCGATCGCGCCCCGATCTCACCCCGGCAGCGCGTCTTGTTTGGATCTTTTTATACCGGGCTTACCACGCCTTTCATGGCCGTCTCTATACGGGGCTGGCCTACATTGCTCGCGAAGTCGGCTATAGTATTCGCACCGTGCGTCGAGCGCTTCGGCAATTAGAAAAGGCTCATCTGATTACCTTGATTCCCCAGTTTCGTCAGCCCAATCCTCGCACTAAGAAGGGGGGCGGCGGCACCTCGAGTTGGCGGTTTCGGGTTCATTGGCGACCCTATGAAAGCCCCTCTACGGCAGAGAAAGACCCCACTGCTTCGGTGGGTCGAGGGATTGAATTGACCGAAGACCCGTCCGCGCCCGTCAGGCCCAGTGAAGCCAGCGAGCCCGCTGAAACCATCCAGCTGGAGCCTTCGGAGTCCGCCATAGAATCCGAATCGGTGATCTTGTCGCAGGATTTGATCGATAAGGTCATGGACTCCAGCGAAAATGCCTCCCTGCTGACCACTCCCAACCAAGAACCCGAGATGCCGGAATCCGTGCTCGAAGACGCTCGAGAGGCCATCGACGAGCCCGAGTCCATGACCGGGGGGCCCCGGTCATTTTGTCCGCCCCCCGGGGTCTCGGAAAGTCGCATGGCTCTAGAGGATGTCGGCGAAATTTGCGAACCGATCCCAAGTACTGCCTTACAGGAAGTTGATCAACCGGCTCCGAGAAAATCCTGCACATTCACTGAGCCCACAGTCCCGTCACCCAGTGTTGCAGTCAAGCTTCAATCTTCCAAAATCCTGCGTTCTATCGAAACCCACTCGCCCTCTGGAGCATCCCGGCTCGGAGAGTACCCTGTCACGGTTCCCCAGACACTTCTAGCACAACTCCAGGAACATTGTGGATTTAGTCTCAAGCAATCCGAAGCGCTCATCGGGAAACACGGAGAGACTGCGGTGTCCAAGGTACTCGGTTGGGTCATGACGGCCCCTGTTGGACGGATTCGCCACCCCAAAGCGTGGATGGTTGCAGCGCTCAATGAAGGCTATGAGGTGCCTAGTTGGGTGCTGGATGCTCAAGCGAAACAGGCATCCCAGGCGTCACGGCTGGCCCAAATCGATGAGCAAGCGGCGGAGCGCCAGCGTCAGGATGCCCTAGCTCGCGAGCAACGGCAAGCCAGCGAGGCGGCTTGGCGGGATCTGGCCACGCTGATGAATGGACCCGTGGGACATCGGTTGGCCGAAGACGTGGCCGCCCTCTTGGCGACACAAATTCCCGATGGGCGGATGCGCCAGCGCTTGGCTTATGCGGAAAGCCCGATTTGGCGCGCAGCTTGGTTAACCGTCTGGCAATCGGCCGGGTGTCCACGATGCTAAGACCGAATCGAGGTATCTACAGGCATCTGCAGGTATAAGCAGGAATATCCACTTACCATCTCGAACGTATCCCGGTAGACAAGGGGGAGATGTGGGTGAACTCGTTATCTTCCGAGGGGCTCCTGACCGTCGAAGAAGTGGCCGAGCGACTTCGATTCAAACCGGCCACGATTCAGGGCTGGTTACGGCGAGGCCAGCTCCAAGGGGTCAAGATCGGGAAAGCATGGCGCATCCCCGAGGATGCCCTGCAAGCCTGGGTGCTAGAACATAGGAGGACTTCCTCATGATCGTGACGATTCATAATTCCAAAGGCGGCGTGGGGAAAACCACCACGACGATTAACGTGGCAGCCACTCTTGCCGCGGCCGGCCAAAAGGTGCTGGTCATCGACGGGGACCTCCAGGGAAATGCGACGTTAGGCCTCGGACAATCCTTGCGACCGGCGGTCTATCGATGGATTACCGATGGCGTGTTTGAACCCGACCAAAATGTCCGCCCGGGACTGGATGTGTTGCCGAGCGCCCCGCGGCCGTCGTGGTGGCAGGTCGCCACGCCCGATGTGGTCTCCGCGCGATTTGCATCGTTGCCCGCCTATCCTTGGGTGTTGGTTGACACGAACCCGTCCGAATCGACCTGGGTGAGCAGCCTATTGCAGTGCAGCGATGCCATTCTGGTGCCCGTGGACCTGGGGTTTTACAGTGTGGCTGGGGTCACGACGCTGGTGCCGACGATTCCACGCAACCGACTGATTGGTCTAGTGCCCATTCGGTATGACTTGCGCACGAACCGGGCCATTGAAATGCTGGATTTGTTGAAACGCGCTGGCGGTAATCTGGTTGGACCCGCCGTCCGGGTATGCGTGGATTTGGACCGGGCCGCGCAAAAAGGCTTGCCGATTCGCGAGTATAACCCTGGGGCGAGTGCGAGTGAGGATTATGATGTCTTAACAGAATGGATGGTGACCCAACTTGCCACGGCAGTCGAAAAGCGCCCAAGCCCGACGCACCGAAAATGATGAACGGCTGCAGGGATTATTGAACCAATTTAGTCAGGCGGTGCAAGAGAATCAGGTTAGTGCGTCGAGCGATGCCGAGGCTTCCGATGTGCCGGTCGCGGTACCGGTTCCTATGAATCCGAAAGAACCCGACTCGGAAGGCGATGGTCGGGGTGAAGACTCCCCGGTAGAGGTATCGGCACCCGAAGTGATGGATAAAGGCAACGAGGGGTATCCGGTGGTTCCACCGGTGCCGGGGATGGAAAACTCAGTGAGCAGTGATGACGAACCTAACCCACCGTTGGACCCCCAGCCCGAGGAAGACAGCGTTGTGGACGCGCTGGAACCCGAAGAGGATCGTTCGCAGTCTGGGCCGGTGAATCGACTGCAGAGTATCCTCGTCAGCGACATTCGCATTGGCTCCATCAATGCGCGAGAGATTTCGGATGACGATGCGGATTTAGGCGAGCTCGTGGAGTCGATTCGGCAACGGGGCATCTTGCAACCGGTATTGGTCGGGCAAAGACCGGATGGTTATTTACTGATTGCTGGGGAACGAAGAGTACGGGCCGCGCGATTGCTCGGTTTGCGCGAAATTCCCGCCGTGATTAAGGGGAACTTTGATCGCAAAGAGGCCGAAGATGACGCCGTGATCGACATGATCACCGAAAATGTTCAGCGCAAGAATTTTGAGCCGTGGGAAGAGGCAGCGGCCTATGAACGGTTGTTGAGCCAGGGGATGTCCATGCGTCAGGTGGCGGGACTCATTGGAAAGACGCCAGGGTATGTATCGGTGCTGATGAAGTTGACACAACACCCAGCGATTCGCGCGGCGTTGGAATCCCGAGCCATCAGCACGTGGAGTTTGGCGACCGAGATGAACCGACTCCTGGAAAGTAACGGCCAGGAAAAATGGGACGGTGCCGTGGAGGAAGCTTTGACGTTTATTCGAACACGTCGTCCGACGGTGCCCGAGTTTCGAGGATGGGTGGTGGAACAAGCGAAGCGACATACTCGCGTTCAAGCTCCTGCTAAGCCTCCCAGTCGTCGATCAGGATCCAGCTTTTTGCAACGGGAAGAGCTACGGTGGGCCAAGATGCGTTCCGATGAGTTGCCTCGGTTATCGCAAATGGAAATTGCGTGGTATCGGGAGTTTTTGAAACGCGAGTTGGAAGAACTGGATCACGTGTTAGGTGGGAACCACTCGCAAGGTAACGCGGAATAGCCGAAACGTAGATTAGGACTCGAAGGACCCCGAGAGCGACCGTTCTCGGGGTCCTTCTTGGTACTGCCGTCCTTTGGGAGGGGGTGTTTAGATTCTAAACGTTCTCTTACGGCAAGGCGATTGCATGCCGTGGATCGACAAAGCACCATGGCGGCTATCGCGTCAGTCGGGCTGTGGATCACAGGACGGTCAGACAGGAACACTCACAATCCGAGATGCTCCAGATGACGAGTGGTTCCACCCCTCGACCGAAACAACGTCTCCAGGGTGGCGTGTGTTTAGAATCTAAACGCTTTGGGCA
This sequence comes from Clostridiales bacterium, assembly GCA_027365485.1. Taxonomy (GTDB): domain Bacteria; phylum Bacillota; class Sulfobacillia; order Sulfobacillales; family Sulfobacillaceae; genus JAMCVM01. The sequence goes on along the minus strand of DAHXNH010000006.1, from coordinate 6,703 downwards.
CACTGGCTAAAAATACGGTTTCGTTCGGCCGGTCCACCGTTCCGGTTGACACAGTCGTCCAACGCCGGCGCTGGGGATGGGCGTGCAGGCGAAAGGTAAGGAATCGGCGTTCACGAAGACGAAAGGTATGGTATGCGGCGTTTGGATTCTCAACACCCTGGACAGACGGCCTGCTGCGACGGGTGGAGGGAGGCCGCCCGGTGATGCGCTCCGCCTATCCGGAGTTCGGCCAGGAGGTGGGTGGTCAGCATGGGGGACAGTTTTGCGAAGTGTTTAGATTCTAAACACGATCCCTTGTGAAAAGAAATGTGGACCGATCCAATTAGGGAGACCGTTCGGGACACGGAATAGAAGGCCCTCGCCTCTCGTCTGTTTAGAATCTAAACACTCCGCAGCGTCGGCTGGCGATACCGTCGGTCGAGAAGATGCTAAGTCTGGTCGGATCGACGCCGAGACCTTCTAGCGTTTAGATTCTAAACACACGGCGGAGACGAATTCCATCGGTGGCGGCCAGGGCGGGACCTCATCATCCAAACTGACGCGGAACAAGAACGGACTCGGACTACCCTCGACCCTAACAAGGAACCCCAGGCGGCCGGCCGTTTAGAATCTAAATAGATTAGGCACGCCAGGTTTGACCAGAGTCGCCTAGGTCTTGGCTGTTCGGAAGGCCGGCATGTTTAGAACCTAAACATGCCGGCCTGGCGTTTAGGTTCTAAACGCCAGAAGACAGATTCCGAGAACGGGCAGTAAGGGAAGGTTCGTTCAGTCGAGTCGGTAGTGTTTAGATTCTAAACACTGTGCGGAGATCGGTCCTACCGATGACAGCAAGACCCCGATCCTCACGATCCTGGAGCTTAAGAAGACGAGGGCCTCAAACCTGGTTAAAAAACCTCCGATAATCGCTTTCGGTTTTTCTCGGCCTCTCACGAGACCCGCAGTCCTCACAGGAGCCCCAGGACTCGCTGTAAAGCTCGTCGTCTGCTCGGGGGTGGCTCTCGCCTCACCGCTGAGGAGCCCGGACGGAGAAGAGAACGGCGAACCGTTCCGGTGTCTGTCCGGTGGTGCCCTCAGCCCGGGTGTTACCCGGCCTTCTCCAGAGGCCCCGTTGCTCCTTTCGCCACGTGGTGGCAACGGGGAAATGCGATATCCTTGTACCACATTATCAGTGCTAACCAAAGGTTTCGTGGAAGCAGTTTAAACCTCCGTGCACCGGCATATCGCTCCCGTGGCGACAGGTGTTTAGTTTCTAAACGCCTCAGGCAACAAGTCGGAATCGGGGTACGTCTCGTTCGGTTAGTCAACCGTTCTAGTGGACGCACGTATTGATCGCGGACATTGCTGCCGAGTTTAAACACTCAAATCGCGGAAGGCTAAATTACGAAGACGAACGGCTATTTGTGAGGCGTTTAGAAACTAAACATTTTGGGGTCCGCGATCCTGCGGGCCTCAAGTAACCCAAGTCGTTCTTTTGGCTACGTACGCTGCCTGCCGATGGAAAAACCCCCAAGGGGTTCCACTGCAGCACGAAATTGGAGCGATGCCAAGAATGCTCATGGAGATATCGCCATCCCAACCTTATGCCACTGACGGGGACGTTAACAGTATTCGGTTACTAAGGATTTCTTGCTGAGCCAGTTGGTCCAGTGTTCTATAAGAGATTCACTGTTCGATTCACACCGATAATGCATTCTGTACAACGCCCTATAGGGTTCCCTCTCTAATGTTGCTTCCTATAAACATATCCGGAACTACAAGTGCGCAATTGCTAATTCTATAGTAACATGGTTCGGATCTTGCACCTACTCGCTCGACGCATTGGTAGAGCAGTGCATGCCACATCGGTAGACTATCACTCGCATACGTTTTCTCGGGGCACCGTGTGCTCTCCATCATCGAGAGCGTGACGCTGTTGGATCATGCACTACCTAGTGCATCGGCATAGGAATGCAACCATCTTTACCTATCGGCTTAGCCACTCTCAGCCGAATACTATTCGGGGAAGAATTAGGCCGCTCACGAGGGCTTCTGCATCATGGTCTCCCTTTTCGAGCTCCAATCTGCATTCTCTAGCCCAATCCACAGACCTCAGATTCATTGTAAGACTCTTACCGGCCATCGTTGCTAAACCACCAACGAGGTTCCATGCTTGAATGGACCCCCACCGTAGAAAATCCCCGCGTCGCATATTTCTACCTATTGACCATAAGAGGTAAACACTTATGTCAATCACGACACACCTGCGACATGATCCAAAGACGATGTCGCACCCCAGCGTTTCAACAATACCGACCTAAAATCAGAAGTGCAGTGTTTCAGCGTTCCTGTTGTATTCGGTCATATTGGATTGGATTGCTACGATGGCACAGTGCCAACCCCAGGGAAATCATTACACCTATCCGCGAATTGCACGACGACCCTCCATCCGTGCATCTGGGACGTTACCAAACGTGTTATTGGCTTTGCCTGACTGGTCGTTGTGAATCCACATCGTCAAGCCGTGCCCAATCGACCTTTAAACCTTGCGGTGTTCCAAACCTCGCTTACCGATCGCTTGAAAGCCCTTCGGATATGGGCTACAGCAATCTTCCAAGAAACGGATTTAGCATTATGCTGAGACCATTAGTTCCATAATCCCAAGTGGATTCGGTTCTCGGTGGAAACTCACTGGGAAGGAATCGGTCTGCAGACAGGACGGGCGAGGGAGGGCAAAACCATCGCGATTTCCCCGATCGCATAACACTTCTTATGCGATCGGGGAAGCAGTAAGACAGCAGGGGAGGATCGCATGGCCCACCCGGTCATCCATTAGCGGCCATCCCCTCTAGTGCATTCTAGCGCTGCGCAATCCCCGGTCGGCGTGTGAACCGATCCTGCCTAATATCGGCCGACCCCGCATCGGAGGCTTACGGTTTGACGGTGCGCGGGCGAAGGGTTCAATTTGCAGGAAATGCCCTGGTCTTTCGCATCAGTCATACCAATATATTTGACTTCATTGTGGCGTAGAACCGTTAGTGGGAAAGACTGGCAGATTGCCAATAAATGTTGGCTAAATACAATCGTAATGGGGGGAGTCTCCCGCCTTATGTCGAATCATGGATCCTGTGGTAGGCCAAACCTGGTGCACGGATGGTTTGAAATCATCCGCCGAACGGCCCAGAATGTGGTAGAACGAGCCCGTAGCGGTAGCGTATCCTGAGAGTAATGTATCAGTCAGCAATGGGCACTGGCGCAACGATGACTGGGGAGGCGCTATGGCGTTAACGGGCAGTGAGTGTGCCCTAACGTAGGGCAGTTCTTGCACAAAGACTGCTAGATTCCCCGTTTCGATCAAGTGGGTTCCCAACCTTAAAAACAGTACACCAAGTCCATCTTGGAGTCATTTATTATCTACTCGCCGAATGCCATTCTCGTAAACAACATACGTCAACGACCCCGCCCTGAAGGACGGAGCTTGCGACTCCCCGGAAGTGCGGACGATGGCCGAAGCCGTCTCCTTCCTTAAGATGGGGTCGCATCGTAGGGTGGTTGACAGCACCCTCACGACTGGGGTCCTGCCCCGGTCGCACCTGTCACCCGGTACTCGATTCCCTTGCGGTGCAGGTTCATGGCGCCGATCCGATCATCGTTCGATCGGTAATGGCATTGTTCACACGCGAAGCGATGTCGGCGCTTGTCCCGATTGCCTCGCGCGACGTGCCCACATTTCGGACACGTTTGCGAAGTATAGCGCGGATCGACCGCGACCGTGCGGGCTTGATAGAGCGCGGCTTTGTATTCGAGCATCTGCCGCAGTTGGAAAAAGGCCCACGACACAGATGTGTATCGGTCGCGCCGACGAACCCGCTCCGTGGCTCCTCGAATTCCGGTTAGATCTTCCACCACAAACAGCGTCTGCGCCCCATAGCGGACCACGAGTGCCTTACTGACCTGATGGTTCACATCGGTCATCCAACGGTTTTCTCGTTGTCCTAAGTGTTTGAGGCGTCGTCGCGCAGACGGCGTCTGCCGGCGTTGCAGGTCCTGCCGGAGGATCTTGAAGTGGGCGCGCCGCGCCTTCACCGCGCGTCCCGGGAAAAAGGTGGTGTGTCCTTGAGAATCGTAGGCGGTGACCAAAAAGTTGATTCCGAAGTCGAGGCCGACCACTTGACGAAGGTCATCCAGGTGGGGCTCGGCCACCTCTTGCGTCATCGGCACATGGAGGAACCACCGACCATGCCGGTGGACGAGATGCGCCGTGCCAAACTGCCAGGACCCGTCGAAGAACCGTTCCATCCCCTGTTGGGCGAAGGGTACCTGCACGCGGCCTACGAGCGTATTGAGGGAGAATCCGTCGGCCTTCAAAGAGTAGTCTCGATTCCAGACAAGATCGAGAGCGGGTTTGGTGAATTGTACTCGCGTCCACGGATGGCCGTTGGTGAGGACGCTCTTGTAGCGTGCAATCACGGTCTTGATCACCGATTGCGCCATCTGGGATCGCAGACCAAACTCTGCCCGCAAGGGTCGATAACAATCCCTGTGCAGAGACGCTTGCTGGAGGGTGTGCGTCGCGTAAACAATTTCCGAGACATAATTACATCCTTGGCGGTAAGCGTCGACGGTCTGCTGGAGCCATGTTGTCTGCTCCGGAGTCGGATATATCTGAACTTTCGCGGTCAAGGTGATGTCCGTAACATAAACCTCCTACGATTCACTAAAACTATTACTATCACGTGATTAGTGACAGTGTCAAAGAGGGCAAAGAAGATTCTCTCACGCGGCTCCTCCCCGGCCTGAAGGCGAAGGTTTCCGCCGCGCGCTGTTTTGATGAAGGGTGCCGGGTCGGAGCAAGCGGAGGCCATGCGTGTGAGGTTCTTCGGAAACCACTGCGCCATTTGTTCGCTCTTCAAATTTTTCTTGGATAGACAAAAGCATCGGACTCCGGCCTGGTGGACCACGGCACGCTCTAATGGATTGACGTAGATACGCGAATCCTTCATTAAAACCGCTTCGCCTCGTCGACCAGCCTCATCCAGCCATTCGATATCGCGCACAAATTGGGCGTGTTCGGAACCATACCGTTCTGCCAGGGTTGTCAGGCGCAATCCTGCCGCACGAAGCGCGTTAGGAACGTGTATGCTCCCTAGGCTACGGTCAAGAAATAGATCAGGAAGCTCGGCGGGATGCGACACGCACCGCCTCCTCAACGTCCGACGAATCAAGGCCGTAATCTAGGGCGATCGATTGCATGTCGTCGCCCGCCCAGAAACGTTCCAAAGCATCTTCGACTTTCGTTCCGGTTCTCCCAAAAATCGGCTGACCAAACGCGCGCCGGGGGTCTGTAAAGACCTCCGTTTGATGGTACGTAGGCAGTTGCAACATGATAGGGAACTCGTCCTCTCCCCAAGCTATGAGGCGTAAATACTCGCGCAGTACATCTCGGAACACGTATTGGCCGTTGCGTAGGACGGAAAGTTGTTCGTTATCCCACTGGTATAAAATTTCCGCGCCATCGGTGTAGAGGCGGCGGGAGGCTAGCGCGTGCTCCACGCCGATCTTGTCGGTAAGCACCTCGACCGCAGGGCGGATTCGTTGTAATGGAACACCGGCGCGGCGAAACGCGGAAAGCATGTAGGCTTCTGCCAGGCCAATGAACGTAATCGTAGGGTCGCGACGACGTGGGACTTCGAAGTGCTGAAGAAAAGGTCGCCAATGAACGAGCGTAGATCGAGGAACCCCAAGAAACTGACCGACTTGCTGCAAGGTATAGAGGGGTTCCACAAAGCGGACATCACCACGTGTATTCATTACTCCAACCTCCTCCAACTCATTATGCAGCAAACGGTGGGAGCCAGGTAGTCTCAACATAGCATCCGGGGTCAACAAAGACCCCCGAAAATTGCCGTGAGGATACCGTGTGGATGCGAACGCCTCCCCCTAACACTCAGTCGTCATCATCACAAGTCTCGCCATGCTCGGCAGCCTGTTTGGGTCTAGACGTTGATCTGTCCTGCTTTCGCCTGGCGCGCAATTAGAGGCTGGTTGCTTTGTATGGTTAATGATTAATAGTCGATCGGGGGCGAATGTACTTTAGCACTTAGGGCATTAACGGGGAGTTTAGTCCCGTAGTTAGTATTCGTCAAAAGTCTTAGCGAAGCGTAGCAAACCCCCGAAGCCTTGTTCAGGTCCACGTCTCGGCTACCCACCAATCCAAATACTCTAGTATAGGCCCTCGATCTTGAAATGTTCATAGCGGTGTTATGGCTAACTCGTTTTGTCGTTGGTTTAGCTACGTAACACCAACAAGCGGTTGAAAGAAAAATCGAAGGGTTCCGTTTCCGATGGTGTGCGACGCCGCAGGGTCGCCAATTGCTGGCGATCAAATACTCCTTAGCCGAATAGCCCTAGGGAGCGATCGAGGGATCCTGCATCGCGATCCATTGGTCCGCTTTTTTTGATCCCTTTGACCCTGTTTTTCGAGGAACCAAAAGGCGATAATAATTGTGTGAAATATTTCACAATCTCTCGTGCTGAAAGAAAGAAGGCGTGTTTCATGGAATCGTCTTTCCACCCTCATTCAGGGTCGGTCAGTGTAGATTCTCAAGCGACTGCGCAACTGCGTCGGATTCATATCCTGCGGTTGACCCTCGTGTTTTTTGCTCTCTGCAATGTGGCAGCTCACGTTTATGCGTCACCGGGGGCTACCCCCATTACCACCTGGTGG
>DAHXNH010000046.1 GCA_027365485.1 Clostridiales bacterium | reverse complement strand
ACGGCCTTGCAGGCCCGAACGGGCCTGGCCTCGGTCGAGAGTGCGACCCTCAAAGCACCAGAGACGGCGTCCGTGCCCTCCCCCTGGATCAATACGACGGCCTACGATGACGCCACGGCCGCCATCATTTTTGATACGCGCGCCCCCGTTTCGAAGCCCAACAAGATCTTCAGCGCTGAATGGTATACGGAGCTGGAAGCCAAGATCCCGATTGTGGCTCGGCTACGGACGTGCCTATCCACCTTTACCACGATTCTGGATACCGGCGATGAGGCAGGCCTGGACCGATTCATTCAAACGTATCAGGACGACGCCTCGGAACCAATTGCGGAGTTCGCCTCCGGACTGAAACAGGATATCGAGGCGGTGAAAAACTGCCTACGCTATCCGGCCATTAGCAATGGCCCCATGGAGGGGACTAACAACAAAATCAAAATGGTCCGTCGACGGGGGTATGGACGAGCAGGACTGGAACTCCTCAATGCGCTCTTCGCCCTCCCCTGGTATTACCATGATTTAGATCCTACTCAGCAGCCTTATCCCGAGGCTGCCTAGGAGCTTGTCCATTTATCGGAGTCTTGTCAGCCTCTTCCACAACATCTATGGTTATCATTTTTTAGCAATACGTATATGTTGTGTTGATCCGGGAGGAAACTGGAATTAATGGACAGACTCCTAGGCAGCCTTTACTCCAATCCAACATCACCTGAACACCCCTCCCGGATGGACTGCGAACCGGGCGTGGTCCACCACGCCATCCCGGCTTCGAACGCTCCCCCGTTCCTTTCCACGGGGGAGCTATTTTCATAGAGCATCCCATTTTTGCCATGTTGTCATCGGCAAACAATCAATACACACGCATTTCCGTTCGCGTTATCGAAACATCGTCAATTATCAATACCAGAAAGGCCGTAAGAGCCAGACTACAGCAAAAAAATCCAGTCCCTAGACCAGAAAAAATATCGTCAGCCCGCCCCCCCAAACGTTTCATCCATCGGCCAATCAAAGTTCATGCGTCAGCACTGCCTCCAAGCCGCTATCGTTCAGCACTTCGGATAGAAAAGACAGGCATGAAGCCTTTCCTTAGCATTCGGAATACTCGATGGTGTCTGCCGCGGCTTCTCATCGTTGGGCGTGCGATCTAGCCTATTTCCCATCCGTAGGGATTTCCTACTAAAGATTTCTTATGCCTCGTAGGCTAGCTGCCTAGAATAACTGCCTTTTTAGGATAAAACAAGTCTACCAGCCAAGTGGCAGATGACACACCCGAGTTGGCGAAAACCGCGTAGACGAGCGTTTCGCGTTGCCACATTACGGTCGTATGCTCCCCAACGCCAACTTGATCGATCCAGGTAGTGCCCCACTGCCCCGGTATGGGGTACATCACTTTGGAGACCAACGTGGAGGCTTTCTCCACCGCCGAGGCCACGGCATACTGCGGCGAAGAGAACAAAAAATCGGGATCGTCATCAACAGCCAGCCGTGTTCGTGTCAGGTGATGATAGCAGAGTACAGTTCGTGTGATGGCGTTGACAAACGATGGATCCAAACCGCGCCCGACAGGGTCTCCGTGACGGTCACGTGCTATGCGTTTGCGGTAATGTGGAGTAGTGTCCATGAAAGTTGTCCCCGTCCAATCCGTTTTTGGGCAACGTGTACCTCGCATTCCGTCGACTCGGCTCCTGGGTTCCCGTGACACTGGCTGGGGGCTCTACCGCTGGACCAGTGGAGTCCTGCACGACTTCAGGATTTTTGACGGAGAGGGGATGAGGCTCACGCCAGAATTGTAGGGAGTCCTGACGCTATGAAGTTTTCACGGCGACGGCGAATGTCCCATTTTGGGGGCTCGCCTATGATTCGTCGGCGTTGTGCTTGGGAACCCATAAGGATCCTGGACCGGGACCTTGGCATGGTTTGCGGCGACTGCCATGGGCAGCTACCACACAGGCCTGGAATTTCGCTGGGGTGCGGTTCTTAAGCGACCGCGACGACGTTCTGGACGGAATTTGTGTTACTGCCATACTGCCAGCCAGGAGAAGGAGCAGGATGGTGAGCGATGCAAATCTGCCCAAGTAGGATATTGGAGTTCGGATGCCATGTTGCATAGAGAATGGTCGGCAGGAGAAAGGGCAAGAGAACCAGCCAGTCGAAATGGGAACCTTTGGATGAGGGGAAATGGGTCGTGATCTTCAGCGCTGTCGACCCGGTGGCGGTCGGGCACCTTGTAGAGACATTAAGGTACCTCACCGACACCGGGGATGATGCTGGCGGGACCCTATACGACCTGAAAGTCCAAAGTCAAGGCGAAACCGCACCACCCTGAGGATGCACATCCAACGTAATCGTGCGACAATGGTGTTGACGGGAGGTGCCTTGATGAAACGACCATCAGAGCTCAAGGCTTATTTGACGCATGGTGATTCAGTGATCCGACGCACAGTGTTACGCTATTTTGCGGAGTCGGTCTCGGACGATCCGGATCTCATGCTTCGGGTATTAGATCTTGTGCCCACAGTAGACGTGCGCGAGCAGCGGTCAGTTCTGGTCCAGTCACGCCGCTTTGTCCAAACGCCCGCGAGTATTGAGCGCTTGGGCGAAATAATCATCAGTCAACCGCAATTGCGTGATCTGGCGGAATCGTTATTTTTGTTATCAGCGCCCATATTGCTTTCATCCTATTCGGAGCTTTTCTCTGCACTCTCCCATAAGGGTGGTCAAGTGGCGCGAAAAAGGCTTGGATTGTTGCAAAAAGACAGCCAGGAGTTGCTCGCCCGGTTGGAGCGTTATGCGGATCAGGGTAATCAGTCGTGGAATGAGGCGGGCCACCAGGATGCGATGTATCTGATCCGCGAGTTGGCGGGACGCGAAGACGCTCCTTGGAGCATCCTAGCCTCCTGGGCTTTCGACCGAGGCCATGACGAAGTCAGCTATCGGGAAATACTGGGCGTGACCGCCGTTGGCTATGGGCCGTTTGAGAAAATGGCGGAACTGCTGCTGGACAATTTTGCCGCGGAGAATGATCTGCTCAACGAGGAAACCGAACAGACGCTGACGGTGTTAGCTTCACCCGAACTCGTGCAAACGATTGTGCAGCGATATCCATCCGAGCCTTGGGAGGTGCGGCTATGGATGGGAGGGATCGTTGCTCGATTCAAACATCCGGTGTCGGAAGCAGCCCTCTTAGCGATGCTACCGCATGAGCCCGACCCCTCCCTGCGTCTGGATTTGGCTATGGGATTATGCGATCTCTATAGCATTGAGTCGATGGAGGTGGTGAAGGGAGTCATTGCCGAGGACTGTTGGCCGGACGTGGTCGACCTCATGGAGGCAGCGTATACCAATGCCGTGGTCAATGGGTGGCACGACCCGGACATGGCGAATTGGCGGAAGGTAGTTCAGGAGATGGATAATCGATCGGTTGATGCAACGGAAGAAAGGGACTAAGCGGATTGACCGGGCGAGGAGCTGGAGCCACGGCAAAGTGGAAGGCAAATTCTCTGGGCAATCCATAATTTTGCTGCTGGCTGAGGTGTCACTCGGCGGGCGGCGCAAAGCACGAAAGCCCATCATCTCTAACATGGCGGGAGGGGGTACAGGTTCGGCCAGCCGTAGGCTGGCGTGGAGGTAATCCTGGGGATGGTCCGATGGTTCGAGACGACCTTGGCCAAAAGTGGCGGATTGGTAGGGCACGGTATTTTGGATCTCGCAATCCTGGACGGCTAGCGACACAAATGACGGCTTCCTAATACGGTGGACGCTTCGGCGCGGGTCTCGGCGAGTGCATCCCCACCGGAGTCTTGTCGGCATCATCTTCTGGACCCATGGAATCATGGAGGAGTATTGGATGGAGTGCAGTCCCGACGCATAGCCATATTGCAAAATCCAGAGGGGTTATAATCCGTGCCACTCCGCCTCGGAAAGTTGTTGGCACCAGCTGGTCTGGCGGAAAAGGGGCCTTACTAACCCAAGTCCCAAAATCCCCCCATTTGGGGGCTTCTGACGGTCTATCCGCTACCCCGCGGGCCAGCTTTTATGGGTGTTATCCGCTGTCGGGACTGGAGCTTCTCCAGCTTGGCGGTGTGCGTCGGGGTGGTCAGAGAGCGTTGCCGTGGTGGCGTCTCGACGGAATTGTGGGTTCGGATCTCGCACATCTCCAACGCGAAGTCTGACGCGCATGCCGTAAATATTAAGAGAAAGAGCCGCCATCCGTTTTGAGTGGGAGAATGCGACGGATCCGGTTTAGGCAGGTAGTGCAGGCCACGGACGCCCCGCCCACTTGCCATCAGCCGACGCCACTCGAATCCTCTCACGAAGGATCTCGGCATTGGTTTTGCCAGGCGTTTAGGGGTCTGAACGGTGGTCCATGGGCAGCAGTTGGGCTCCTAAACTTACGGCAAACTATAATATCATTTGCGTTTGCTTGTCCCTCATGAGGTGCATCATCCCGCCTATGCCACCTAAACGCGCCGGATTTTGTTGGGCTTCTTCGGATGCGGCTTTAATTTTCGCAGCCAAATCTCGGACTTCCAACTGATCGACCAACGCAATCATCGCGGTGAAGTATTCATCCCAAGGAAGATGGTAGAGCTGAGGAAACGCCATCATCAACTTGCGAAGGGCAGCCAATAAGCCGCTCCTTTGGAGCATGGTTGCTGTGTCCAAAAGCTCGGGTAAGGTGTCCAAGAATTCCTGGTCCAGCATCATGCTAGAAATCTTCAAGCCTTCATTGAGCACGTGACCCACCAGATCCGTCTGTTTGAGCATCCCGATGGCTCTTAGGCCCTTAGTCATGACATCAGCGGTATCTGTGTCGCTCGCGGCTGCCGCAAGTCTCGCCAAGTTATCTGGCCGGATCTGCCGGATTTGCTGAATGAAGTCGGTAGACTGCAGGTAATCCAACCCCACCCCAATGACTGGGACAGGCTTAATGGTGGCAGAAAACCCTTGGAAATAGGCCAAGAAATCCACGAGTCGATCGAGTAGCCCCGATTTTTCCATTTCCACCAACAGATCGGCATAAGCCGGCAGAGCCTTTAAGAGTGTGGGAGAGGCCAAAGTCGAGGCGCGCTCGGCGATCTGATCTAACAGGGCCGGGGACTCGTCACCTTCACCAAGATACCGCAAAAACCCCATCATTCCTGCCAGCGTCTTCATTTTGCTAGCTTCGGCACTGAGATTGACCAGGCTCGACCAATCAATGTCGCTGATCTGCTCCGCCCATTACATTAAGCGCTCGGGGACCACCTCTTGCCAAAACTCTGGAACTTGGCTGACCATTTTCAATACCATCTGGAGTTGACTGAGAATGCCGTTCTGATGTAGCGTGGTTAAGGTATCGGTCGCCGCCCGTAGGGCCGTCGGCACGTCACCGTTGAGAGCTTCCGTCCATCGCCCTATGTTTTTGACCAGATCACCGCCAAGGTCTGTTCCCAAGCCAGATTCCAGTGCCTGAATTAAGTCCGCTAAGCGGGCTAACCCCTGCCATTGGTCGGCACTCAGGGGTGAGTGAGCGGAGGCCTCCTTCGACTCGAACTTCTGCTGCATGGTCACGCCATCCCTTTCTGTGCCAAATGGCACGCATGATCCACTGAGTTCAACTCAGTTTTTCAATAAGCATACTAGCCGCAGGAATCCCCCAGTCGGGTACTTTGCCCTTGGTCCGAAAAAACATTTCCTATACTGCATCTTCATCAAAAACGGAATATGGCCCATCTTGAGGCTAGACTTCTTGCCCCCGTACCAGGTGTCAGAATTCATCGCACATCCCTTGTTTCCGCCCATGTCACCAATGCAATTGAGAACAAAGGCCATGTTCACGTTGGTTTTTTCCGGCGACATGCGACCCACGTCTAAGGCAATCTGTCTGCCCACGGCCTCAGCCCCCATGTGCGCCAAGATACCAAGTTTGGGCACGGTCACGGCAGCAGCATCGCCACAGGCAAACACATTAGAATAGCGGGGATTTCTTGCCATCATGTTTGTTAGAATGAATCCTCGATCGTCGGAGATGGGAAGATCGTGTAGGAAGGAATGTGCTTGCCAGTCCGGGAACACCATTTTCAATTCGGCTTCTACCGACGTCCCATTGGCAAACTCCACGCCATCTTGAGTAATCGCCTTAATGTCTTCGGTGTGATTGACATAATGATAGCCAAGAGACCCGGCAATATCCAACAACGGCTTTACCACCGCGAGACCCGCATCCTCGGCCATAGTTTCCCCAGGGGTAAATACGGTCACTTTCTCTGGGCCGCCCCCACCATGGGTTTCCAGCCAATAACCTAAGGGCAGCATGACCTCGACCGGCGGTCCTTCACAAGCGGACTCGGCCGTCGGTACCAAGTTTCGAGACATGGTACCTTGATGAAAGCGCGCCGATCCCACCCCCACTGGGCCTCCCTGATAGTCTTCGGGGAGATAACGGCGGAGATTTTCACCGTAATAGGTGTCACTCAGGCTATGGCCGTATTCGGCAAACCCCTCAATCTGGTCGTAGCCGAGATGGGCTCCCACTGCCACTACGACGTAGTCATAGTAAAGGGTTTCCACGGGTGAGCCCGGACGTTCGTTCGGAACAAACTCTACGGTTTGCCCTTCAGGATCGAGACTCATGACTTCCGCCTAAACGAACCGAATCCCCTTTTCGGTTAACACTTTGGCCACTGGCATGTGCATGGAGAATATGGGATTCTGGTTCTCGAAGACTTCGTAGGGGATATTCGGTACAAACAAGAGATATGGTTTACGGTCGATGATGGTAATCTCCACCGCATTCTTCGTGAATTCTCGGATTTTTTGTGCTTCCCCCAGGTCGGCAAAGTTTGACTCTAACACGACGACCGCTTCTAATTCTTACTGTCATTTATTTATTATAGCAGTCATGGCATAAAAACAAGAATTGACCGAAAAAACAAGAATTTGCTTGATAAGCAAAAGCCATACTGGCTATCAGGTTTCTCGCGTATTTTTCTCCGTGGTAGGCTACCTCCTGAGGCCGTCTGCACGTCTTGGCCGAAACTATGATCGCGGTGCCGATCCGATTTTCATGGAGTCGTACGGCGCGTGGGTCACACTCGGTGAGCGGCTTACGGCAGATTGCAGCCAAGGTCACGGTCAAAGCTGCAAGGACCATAACTAGGCCCGTATTTTCCTATTCGGACCTCGGTGAATGGAACGAGCGGAGAGACCGTTGGCCAATAGCCCAGGGATTCTGCTGGAGATGGTCGCGGAAGCGACTGTTTCGAGGGCTGACGCACTGGCGCCGAACGATATCCTGTTTGTTGGGTGCAGAGCGCTCTCAGTCATTTGCGAAAAGGTCGCGGGGGGGCTAACTCGGAGAGGACGGGCTGGGCGAGCGGCGAAACCGGTCCGGGATGGAGAGGTGGGGCATCGTAGCCTGGGTGGGGCCAATGCTGCGCGTTCGGCCTTAATAGTTGGACCGAGCCCATCGTTTGTTTTCGTAGAGGCGAGCGTCGGCGACATGGTAGCAGGCTTCGAGAGTCAGACCCTCCTCGGTCCACAGTGCTCCGCCAACGGCGGCAGACAACCCATTGGATTCACGCGCGACGATGGCTTGCAAACGGAGCATGGCCGTGGTCGGATTCATCGCGGTGGCTTGATTGGTCTCGAGCACGACCAGAAATTCGTCTCCCCCCCAACGCGCGACCAGGTCATCCGGGCCCATAGCATGCTGGAGAATTTCGCCGACCTTCTGAAGTGCGGCGTCGCCCGCGGGATGGCCATGATCATCATTGATTCGCTTAAGGTTATTGATATCGAGCACGCCGACGATGAGCGAATTTGACGATTCTCTGGGTGCGGTAGATAAGGAGGTCCACTTCGCGATGAGGCCACGACGATTAAGCAGGCCAGTCAAAAGGTCGTGATCGCGGGCCTCTTCGGCTAGTCGGGTAGCAAACATCAAATCCAAGCCCAAGGCAATTTGCGCAGCGCAAACGTCAATAATTTGAGTGTGCACGGTAGACGCAGCGGTCTCCGATTTTCGGCGAGTTCGAGCCGCGACCAGGTAACCTGCTTGGTGTCCCTGAGGCGCAATCGGCCAGAGTCCAAATTCGGCAATGCCGAAGTGTCGAGCACCGGTTCGGATGGGTTCCGGGGTGTTTTCAGGTTCGACCCACTGCTCTAGCGGGAGGACCGTCCTTTCGGACTCCAGCATTGCCTCCACCCAGGATTCAAGCCGTAGGGGATCATCAGCAAAAGGACCCCAGGATTCGAAAATTCGTGCGCCCGCATCCGGCGTGTCAGGCCGGACTAGGCGCCTTTGATACACAAAGAATCCTGCATCGACTTCTGCCCAGACGCTGAGCGCTTCCGCGGCAAGGTGGAGCAGTGTGCTTCCGCGGTCAGCCTTGGACCATAGTCGGGTGCGATATAAAAATCCACGCAGACGGTTCTCTTCGTCGGCCATAACGTCTCCTTTCGCTCACGCTCGCTCAGGCGGATCCCTGGACGAGCTTTTTCGATGAGTTTTGGCTCGCCCTCGGGTACGAGGCACACGAATTGCCTTACCGGTGATAATAATTCGGCATCGAAGGCGTGCTTCCTGCATACCGGATCGGGATTTTGCTTAGTCGGCAAACGGTGGATGAGGAACCACGATTCGGGCAGGGAGACGGTCTTTGAGGTCGGATTCGGCTCCGATAAGGCCAAACCGTGGCCGAGTTCGTAGCATCGAAGAAGTCTTTGGGCCGTCCCTTCTGCCCGTTCCGATAGAGAGCATTGCTCCTGGGAGCGAGGCGTGCCCATGGAGTACGAGACTCTGGCTATACTGTGAATGTATAGTTTCTAGATGAAATCAGTATGGTCTCTGAAGTGGCTACACCCGAGGAGCGGTTAGAACCGAATGCTGGCCGCATGACCCCAAGGAGGGCCAGGTCTGTGATTCCCTGGGGCGGATGGCGCATGCAGGCATCTGGTGTGGAGGACGCCAACCAATCTAGGTTCGTCTGCATCGCCGACGCATTAGACAGGAACTGCGTGGCACAAGGCGCCTTGGCTTAGGCCGACACGCCCAGTATAGTCCGGCAATTTCAGCCAAGCATGGGGAGAACTCGTAGCCAGCGCGGTTGGCGCTGCGGCCGGCTTCTTGCTCGTCGTGGGCTCGTTCCTGTTTGCGCTGGCCAGTTTTTGGTGGCTGACCTTACCCTCTGAAGCCCACACTACCCGCTTGGAGCGCACCTCCCATGTGGCCGGTAAGGGATTTTGGAGGGAATTAAAGGCGGGGTGGATGGACCTAAAACACAACCGACTAATGCTGGCGCTGGCCGCGTGGGCTTTTATCGCTACGCTCGGTGGCGTCAGCGTCAGCGCGCTTCTGCCGGCGGTGGTGTTTCGCAATCTCTACGACAGTCCAGCCGCCCTCGGCATTATTGAAGCCGGCCGCGGGCCTGGGAAGCGTAGGGGGTGGCCTCATCGTCGGCGGGGTCTCCCAACAGTTCTCGGTCGGACAAGTGCTCGTGGGTTTGGGCGCACTAATGGGGTTCAGCTTTGCCCTGTTGGGGGCGTCGCATGAACTGGCCTGGAGCCTAGTCGCCTGTGCCGCCGCTGGCCTTGGCCAAGCGGCGCTCAACAGCTTCTTTCATGCCTTTTTCCAGGCAATGGTCCCGCCAGAATTAATGGGGCGCAGGTTCGGCATTTTAGGAACCATCGACAATTCGGCTGGCCCCATCGCGGCGCTGGCCGCGGGTGTACTGGGAGGAATTTATGGGGAAGGTCTGGTCATGGCTACGGGGGCCTTTGGATGGCGGCATCGGGCGGGTAGCCTATTGATTTGTAATCGGCGGGCCAGGACGACGCCGATGATTGAAACGTCTGCCGCCAAATTAAGGTGGCTTAGGGGATGCAACACGGAAGTTAGTCGAAGGGATGGCAAAATCAGTTAGCACCAACACCTATTTCACCAGACTCTTTCTCACCGCCGAGATCTAAGCGATCCGGTTAGGTCTGCCCCGCCGCGCACATTGTTGTAAGCGTTCAGGAGTGCTAGTTCGGCACGTTCGCCCCCGCGCCAGTGTCTCATCTCTATTCGGCTGTTCATGCCTTCAAGGGGCCATCACTGTTTTTCGGATAGATCAGGCTATTGTTCACCACATCATAATCGTGGGCAAGGCCCGTAGCGTGTTGGGCGAGGGGTCGATAGCGAAAGCTAGGCATTGCTGAATGAACGCATCCATGCTGCAGAATCGGCGGCGTCAAATACGTGATTATACTGCGCGCGGGTCATGGTTTTCGTTTTTGGGAGAACGCCATCGTCTTGGAAAACCATTATGCAACCAGGGGTTGAGACGCCCACAGCCTTGGCATCAAACCGTCAATTTTGACCCGCGCGCAGTATACAATCGCTTAAACGCTGCACGAATCCCCAGTATGGGTAACTGGCGACGAGGGCGGTAAAGCAGTCCAGAGTCAGTTTGTATGTGCCTTTGGCTTTTTGCCGGGCCTTGGTCCGTTTCTCTCGCTGGAGCGGGGCTAGGGGATGGCGTCGATTGCTCTGCCAGATCTTCGCCACACATCATGGCCCAGGCGCGAGCGCTGAACGACGACCGGCACAAGAGTCGGTTGATCTCC
The DNA here is from genome assembly GCA_027365485.1 of Clostridiales bacterium. Taxonomy (GTDB): domain Bacteria; phylum Bacillota; class Sulfobacillia; order Sulfobacillales; family Sulfobacillaceae; genus JAMCVM01. The sequence goes on along the minus strand of DAHXNH010000046.1, from coordinate 34,372 downwards.
AACGGGATCACTTAGAGGAAAAGTCTAAAGGGCAGTTAAGTTGCAGTCCCGAAGGCCGGAAGATCCTCAACGTGGTCCTCCATGACATGACTTCGCTCCTCGGGGTCGGTCGAACCGATGAGGCCATTGCACGCTTGCGCGCGATCCGTCGGCGCCCTGGAAAAACCCGGCAGAACTGTACACGTTCATCGGGTACTTTGAGTGTAATCCGCGCCATATCCCTTACTATGCCTTGCGATCTGCCTTGCCCCTCCAAAACGGCAGTGATCCAGGAGAGAACGCGAATGATCGTAGTGTGGCCGGCCGTCCCCAGCATCATGGCATAAGGGACTGGGAGAATGAATCGGTAGCTTTAGCCAGGGTGACGGCCCTGATCCTTGATCACCAATGGCGGGCTTGGTGCGATCACGAACGCCTTGGATTCGAGTGGATGTCTTAAACGCTGAACTGGTCGGTCCAAGGCAACAGTACAGGTCAGAATTGTTTGGCAACAAAACCTCGCATAATTCATCATTTCAGCCAAAAACGTTGTATAATGCGGAGATCTGAGACGCTGTGCGGGTTCGAAGGCTATTTCAGTCTCGAACTAGCTCCGCTAGATAATCTCTTCGTCACTTTGGTTAAGCGCCTTCATGACTTCGGTAGCGGCACGACTACGATATCCACTGGCCACACCCCAGTAGTAAAAGCCGAGAGCACCCACCGCGATTACCACCAGATCCCACGGATATGGACTAAACCCTCGCCTGTGATTGGCTGGTGCTTTGAAGACGCCTGATCCGTAATAGGACATGGCTAACATGAAAAATAGATACAAGAAAATCCATGCACTGCTCTTAAACGATTGCCATGAAGGCTTGGCAATGATCGTGGGCACAATCGCACTGACGATGAGATAAACGATGACCCCTCCTAGAATGATGCCGAGGAGTTTTTCGTCAGCCCCCCAACCATCCCAGTAAATAATCAAGGATGCGCCAACAAAGGCCGAGGGCGCAATCCATTTGAGTCCGGGCAAATGAATCGGCCGAGGGACCTCTTCCATCGTCTGTCGAAATACCGCAGCAGAAACGGGGCCCACCATGTAAGTAAACACGGCAGCTCCCGAAATCACCGCCACCAAAGACTGCCAGGCAGGAAACGGAGCCAAAAAAATCAGACTGACCATCGTTGATGCGATGAGAGCAACCGTGGGAACCCCGGTCTTGGGGTTGATCTTGGTGAGATCTTTAGGGAGGTAGCCATTGCGCCCTAAAGCGTCCAGCACGCGAGTCGGTGACGCCAGGTAAATACTACCAGTTCCTGCTGGTGACAAAAAAGCATCCACATATTCTTGTAGGATCTGGTTACCATCGCGGATGGCGATAAAGCCGCCCGGTCGCCTTCGCATAAGGACCTCATTCCCTATGGAGACCTAGCCGACAGCCATGGTTGAGAGTGCTGCACAACCAGACTGTTGGTTCGGCTTCGAGATTAACGCAGGGACGACCCGCCATCGATAGCAAACTCTTGACCGGTAATCTGATTGGCTCCCGACGACGCCAGAAAGAGAATGGAAGGCGCGATGTCTTTAGGGAGTAAAATTCTTCCCAAAGGTATTTTTCTTCCCTCAATCTCCGACCAATTTTTCGGTTGGCCTTGGGCCCGTTGAACGCGATCCTCGCCTGGGGTAAGGACCCAGCCTGGGTGGACGCAGTTGACTCGAATCTTGGAAGGTGCCAAGGCACGGGCTAGGTTTCGGGTGAGCGTTGACACGCCCCCCTTAGACGTTGAATAGGCAAACAAATCGGGAGCGCCACCAGTGGCATTGACCGAGCCCACGTTGACGATGCTAGCACCCGTGGCGCGGTGAGCCAACAAAGGTACAAAGCTCTGACAGCAATGAAAAACGCCCTTCAGATTTACCCCGATGATCTCATCCCAAAGAAGGTCGCTGGTTTCGGACAAGGTGCCTCGGGGGAAAATGCCGGCCACATTGACTAAGACATCGAGGCAGCCAAATTCGTGTTGGACCCGGGTGGCCAAACGTCCTACTGAGGCATGCTGACTAACGTCAGTCCTTGCCTCGAACACATTTTCAAAGTCGCTGGCTCCTGACCATTCTTGGGAAAAACTAATATCGGCAGCGATGACCGTAGCTCCGAACTCAGCCAACCGACGGACCACTTCAGCGCCGATGCCGCTTGCTCCTCCGGTCACAACTGCAATTTTCCCGCTAAAATCAAAGATCAACATAGACCCCTCCCACGGTTGATCGACCATTTCGTCCCCGGTGAAGTCTTTAATGACTTCGGGTACCCTGCGTGACGAAGTCGAGTTAGCCCTCGACTATGATCCCAGATCTTTCTGGCTACGCATTCTTTGCTTCGTTTGTACCATAAAAGAAGGGAGGCTGGCTAGCTACCCGGCCTCGAGTGCACAAAATGGGCCTAGCATCTGCTGCCATGAAGATTGGCTGCACTGTGCACGGGTCAAATCGTGGGAGCGAGAACAGAGTTGGTCCAAAGGTAAACGCTTTGAGGTGATCTTGCTCGAAACCGGCGAGGTCTATAAATATGACCACAAGAGAAGAGCGTTTCATCGAGGATTAATAACCAGGTGGGAAACCCTCAGGTACTTCAACTCCTAGTGCAACCCCGGGGACGCCGACTAGACACAGTATGTGCGGGAGGGTTGAGCGAGTTTCTCCGTCGTCTTCACCCATCGCGTCTTTCATTTTTCCGCGTCCAAGCGAGCCCTTGGCCGCGCTTGCAACGCTACGGACCTCTTCACCGCTACGGTCCTAAAACAGCGTCTTCGCCTCGGCTAGGACCCTCAATCGCAATGGAGAGTTGAATACTATTGCACCGGCTTGGCACCGAGGACCTTCGGTGGGTGTCATCGGAGTGACGCGGCCAGGCTGCCTGAGATTTCTTGCGACCGAAGTGGTGGTCCTGCTGCCAGTTCGCCGTCACCGTCTTTTTGCGGTTTAGACGGTTGGGGCATCGAGTGAGCTAAGAGGGCACTTCGCGCAAGTTTTCGTGGCCAAAAGGCGACTTAGGTGCCACGGGTCGGGGTACGTCAAGAATTTGGTTCAAGTTGGCGGTGCGGTTGCCACTGGCGAACGCCTGTAGATTCAGCGCTAAATGATGGGGCGTTCTTGTTCCCATACGCTGCAGGGGGATGGTGATAGCGATGGTCTGCCCCGGCGCTAAGGTCGAGAGAGAGGTTATCGGATCCGGGGTGCTCCACCCTGCGGGGAGGGTAATTCGAAGGTAGCCGGTTTCGGTTTGGTTCGATAGGTTCTCCGCGGTGACGGAGAGGTTAGCGCCCGCTTGTCCCGCGAGTTCAAAGTGCCGAATAGACAATCGGTAGGGTGCAATGGCCGAGAGTGGGGAACTACTGAGCCAGAGGCTTAATGAAGACACGGACCAGTCGTGGGCAACCACGTAGGTGGGCCAGGCATTTATGGTGAAATGGAGCAGGTTGTCTTCTACGGGGATGGGGTTGTCGATAGCCGAATAAATCTCGATGCCGGGTTGGCTAGGCAGGGTGATGGCGGTGGGCGTCGAGGACCAGATCGCCAACACCGTACGTCCTCCGTGGCCGCGAAAGGCCGCATCATCGATCATGGGGCCGAGATTTGGTGCAGAATCTTCAGCCTGGAGTCCGTCTAAGGTGCGATCAACCGCGCCCAGAGCCGCGTAGGCGGGTAGGGGGGCCAAATTGGGGCTTTCTTCGCCGTAGCCCCCGCCGTAGTAAGTTTGGGTGAAATAAAACACGGCTCCAACCCCACTAGCGGCGGCATCAATTCTGGCTTGAACCAAGTCTTGCGCCTGCGCTGCCGGTGAGACTTGTTTTGTGCTCCACCCTACTTCGGTAATCCAGATGGGAGCGCTATCATGGTGAATCTGAAGGAACTTCCTTAGATTGTCTACTGCTTGGGTGAGCGAATACTCTGGGTTATTCGGGCCTTGAACGCCTGGATAGTAGTGAAACGTCCACCCGTTGGGCTTGTGGCGAACGGCGGACCATTCCTGGCTTAAGTCATAGGCATAGCCGAGTACGAATGCACTCGGGTCGATAAAATGAATAGCCGCGACCGCCTGCGACAACAAGTGTCCATATTTTGCCGCGGAGAGATCCCAGTAATAGCGGGTCGAGGGTTCATTCCAGATCTCCCAATCGGCAATTCCCGGGGGGGCTTGTTTTGCGCCGTTAGAGGCCGTGGGCCGAGGTCGGTAGTGCCGGACTAAGGCTCGGACAAACGCCAGGTATCGCGGCTTCAACGAGTGCCAGGGGTGAGCCTTGCTTGGCGAAGGGCCAGTGATGAGTCCAAGCACTTGAAGATGCGACGACTCGGCAGCCGTGATAATCCGACGGTATTTTGACCAATCAAAACTCTGGCCAGGCGCAGGCAGGGGCAATTGCAGTCGGTAGCGGGTTATGCCTTGCTCGCGCATTAGGGTAAAGTGCTCCTTTAAGAGAGCTAAAGAGCCGACTTGGCCCAACCCAGCAAGATTTTCATTTAGACCCGAGGTAGTGCCTATAGAACTGGATTGAGGCTGAGGGATGACGGCCAGAGCCTGGTCGGGAAGCCGGGTGGTCACGGTTTTGGGGGGGCTGGTATTAGCCAAACTCCACCGGATGCGGTAAAGACCGTTGGGGACGTGGGGCAAAACCAGACGATGCGATACCGGTCGACTGCCATTCAAGTCAATCCGCAAGTGGCCTTGTCGGGTGACGGGCGTAATCACGCCGTGGAGGGTATAGCGGACCACCACCGATCGGGGGCGTACGCTGGGATTTTGAACGGTAATTGCATAAGCCAAAGGATTGCCCTTCATAAAGACCCCGGCCGCCTGGGATGGAGTGATCGACAGCGGTGGCGGGGGCGCGAGCAGAGTAAAGTTGGAAAACGTCGCGTCAATATTTCCGGCATAAAGACCGACGTTCGTGGCCTCGGCGACTTGGTTGGGGGCGAATTGTGCGGAAAGGGTCCATTGCTTCGGCGGAGGTGATCCCTGAGGCCACACCATGCCGTCCACTACCAGGCCATTAGACAGCAGCTCCATGTGATAGTGGACCCCAAGGTGGGCATGGAAGGGAGCAGAGGCGACCCAGGCGGTGTTCTCGTTCAGCAGGCTAATTTTGTTGCGCAGAATGACTAACGACCACTTATCCGGACTGTCGCCGCCGAGTCCATGGACAAACAGGCCTACGCGCCAGTCGGGATTTTTCGGCAGTTGATTGATGGTCACGACGGTGGAGACCCAAGCGTCGGGTTGGGCATAGGGCATGTACAGAAATTGTCGGTCAAGGTGGGTTGAGAGCAAGTTATTGGCGGTTACACCATGAGAGGTCAACTGCCAATCACCACCGTAGACAGTAAAAGGATCCAGCGTTCCACTGGAGAAATTGTCGAAGAACAATTGATTTTGGCTATCCGCTGGAGCCGTGCCCAAGGGCGTGGAAATCACCACAGCCGCGGCTATCGCTAATAACCCGGCGGCCCACCAAGACCAACTGACGAAAACTGGCCAACGGCGTCGGAGCCGTCGGCTTCGAGCGACGCGAGAACGAACTAGGGGGTAGGCGCGCGTATACAAACCATCACCTCGCTGCTATCGAAGCGCGTCCCGGGCTAAGCATAGAAAGAAAAAGGCGTGGTCTTTCTTTGAAGGCTGGGATAGGAACGCCGCATGGTACGATTTCACTCCCAGTCAGTGGGTGGAGAGATTCCACTCGACCCGAAGGCAATCCTTCGGGTCGAGTCCACCGGGGTGCCAATCTCATTGGTAGAAGTTGCGTTCCCATCGATGCCGTTTCAAACGCTCTAGACGATCCGAAGAGAGCTTGCGACCATCGCTCACTTGGCAGTTGCGTTCAACATTGGAGAGCGTTCGCATGCCCGGAATGACCGTCGAAACCGCATCAGGAGCTAAAGTAAAGCGAAGCGCGGCATCGGCCAGGTCGTCCACTGAGATGTTGAGATCGCGTGAAATGGCTAGCGCCCGTGCGTGGACTTCGCGCTTGCGATCGCCGCGAAAATAATGGGAGCGAAAGTCTTCAGCTGCAAATTCGGTTTCCGGAGTGATCTTTCCAGTCAAGCCGCCCTCGTCAAAAGGTACGCGCACGATAACGCCTACCTGGTGCTGCTGACAGGCGGGGAACAGGGCATCTTCCGGCGTTTGGTCAAAGATGTTATAAATCACTTGGACCGTGTCCACTACCCCAGTCTCAATCAAGCGCAACGCATTGTTCGGCTGATGGTCATTAATGGAAATGCCAAACGCGCCGATTTTTCCTTCGCGTTTTAGCGCCTCAATGGTCTCTAGCCAGTCGCCTTGGCCGACCCAGTCATCGGACCAGACATGGAACTGTTGGACATCGATCCGGTCTAGACCTAGGTTCTTTAAACTGCGCTCGGTGCACTGGCGGATATAGCTCCCAGGAAAGACTTGGTCGCTGGGGATTTTCGAGGGGGCGGGCCACTTTCCGTTTTTGGGAGGGATCTTGGTGGCGATATAGACGCGCTCGGAGCGGCTCCGTACCACTTGCCCCACCAGTTGCTCGCTGTGGCCGTCTCCGTAGGCGAGAGCGGTGTCAATAAAATTTACGCCGAGATCGATGGCCCGATGTAAGGCATTGAGCGATTCATCGTCGCGCGCGCCTACCCAGCCGCTTTGGCCAATGCCCCAGGCGCCATACCCAACTTCGGACACGCTCAGTCCAGTTTTTCCTAACGTTCGATAATGCATGGATGCTAACCTCCAGTGGACTAGATTGCCTATGAAACTTGCGAGGGTTGTCAACCGCATGGGTTGTTTCAAGTGTCAAGCCGGGCTTTGTCCCAGATCGGTTTTGCCGAGGCGATCGAGAGAGCGTCCCAACACTTGGTTGCACGGACCATGGCTTGCGCGTGACCCAGAAACGTTTGCCAACGGGTCCACTTTCGCTCCGAGTGCCTTCGGCCGCCTATCCCAGAGAACGAGAAGAGGCTTGTGCCGGGGAATCGGAGGCGGGAAAACGCACTTCGTTGATAGCCAGCTTATCCAGTACGGATTGGGCGAGATCGATGTCCATGGTCCTGCAAAAGTGGAGCAGATAGATCATGACGTCGGCGACCTCAAAGCGGATGGCGTCCAAGGTCTCAGGATCGGACGAGGCCCCTGAACCCCACTGAAAATGTTCCATCAGTTCGGCTGACTCGATCGCGATGGACATGGCTAAATCTTTGGCGGAAGGATCCCAGTGGCGACGGCGATTAAACATAGCGACCGCCTCCGCTATTTGCCTTAGAGCATCTGTGTCCGCGATCCGAAACCCTCCTCCGGGATGGTTGAATGGCCTACCGTCGTGCCGCCCCGGCAGGGGCGGCACCATCTCCGTTCCCGTCTATTATAAGGTTCTTGGCAAGGATCGCCAAATTTTTTCGGAGCGTTTCGGTTCGGGGCAAAAACGTCTAACCACCCAGTGCCATGACTAAGAGAGCCAGCGCCCGCCGCAGCCGATTGACTTGGTCTAAGGAGGCGTCGGGGTTGGCACCATCGCGAGCGCGCCAAGCCGCCGTCACAGCCAGGGCGAGAAGATGCTGGCGCGAGAATTGAGGAAGCGCCGGCTGGAGCGCCGAGTCTCGGTGATGAATCAAGTCGCGCCGGTGCACCATAAAGACGGTCGCCAAAAGGCCTACGGTCGCCAATGACGCGCCGGCGAACACGGCATCACGGGTGCCCAACAAAAATGAGGACCGGGCGAAGATCGCTAGTTGTGCAAAATATGGCAGACGAGTATAGGCGGCTCCCGCACTCTTCAATCCCAGGCTGCCGGCGATAGGGCCGGCCGATCGCAAGCCCGAGAGGATGGCATCGCGGACGTGGGGACCGCCGAGTTGAGTGACCGAAAGGCGATCGGTCTTAATTCGCATCCAATAGTTATAACGGTTGCCCAAGAGGGCGGCCAAGGCAGCGATACCAAAAGCTACCCCGGTCTGACGGGCGACGTTGCTGATTCCTGAGGCCATGCCCATTTGCCTCGGTTCCACCGTGCCCATGGCCAGCGTAGAAATTGGCGGGTTGACAATGCCATTGCCGATTCCGGCTAAAATTAAGCCGGGTAACAGCAACACCCACTGGTCAGGAAGGGTGGCGTGAACCAGCCGGGTTAAGAGTCCGGTGCCCACGACGACAAACAGCAGGCCGGTGGCAAGAATCCACTTGGGACCGATCCGGTCGGTAAACCGGCCGGCCAAAGGCGCTCCAATTAATACCAACGCAGACAGAGGTAAAAAGCGAAGCCCGGCCTGGAGGGGACTAAAGCCCAAATAATTTTGCATATAGAGCGAAAGATAGAAAAGCAAGGCGTAGAGTCCGCCGCTCAGAGTAAACGCCGCGATGGTCGATGCGGTAAAGCTAGGAATCTTAAATAACCGAGGGTCCAGCATAGGATGGGTAATCTTCAATTCACCCAAGACAAAGGCCAAGAGGCTCACGCCGCCGACGATAAACAGCGTAACAACATAGGTAGACGACCAACCCTTTTGCCCGCCTTGCATCAGCGCGAGAACCAAGCAGAACAAGGCAATGGTGAGCGTGACTAACCCGTAAACATCGACCGCACGTTTCATATGAATGTCGCGGGATTCGCGGATCGCCCAAATCCCCATCCCCATTCCTATCGCTCCGATAGGCACGTTTAAGTAGAATATCGATTGCCAGCCTACTTTGCTCACTAAAAGCCCACCGACGAGCGGACCTAGTGCAGTGGCTAGACCGCTGACCCCACCCCAAATGCCAAATGCCGTACCGCGTTCACGCCCATGGAAGGTGGCGGTGATCAGAGACAAGGAGAGCGGCACCATGGCAGAACCACCGATGCCTTGAATGCCCCGAGAAATATTGAGGACATCGGCCGGGCTTAATGAGGCGACATGGATATGAGCGGAGATAGAGCACAATAATGATCCAAGAGCAAACACCGCCATCCCAACAAGGAATAAACGTTTTCGGCCAAAAAAGTCGCCGAGTCGACTCGCGGTCACCAAAGCGACCGCCACCACCAGGGCATAGGCATTGACTATCCATTGCAGCGAGTTGAAAGACTCGTGTAAGTCGTGCTGTATCGTAGGCAGGGCGACATTCACCACGGTGACATCCAGTAAAGACATAAAAAGACCGAATGCGATGGCCACCAAGGCCCACCAGCGGCGAGGATCGGATGTAGATTCGGTTGGATTCATAGCGGATGGCTCCTTGTTCAGAGTATATAGATTCACCAGGGCCGACTCATCACGGTGCGTTGCATGCGGTGACGTGGATAGCCTGGGTGTTCGGGTTCCCTTCACCCAAACCCAATCACACCCATTGGGCCATAATGATCGAAGGCTACTGGAATCTAGGAGGTAGGTCAAGGTCCCCGCGATGGGCCGAAACCCGTCCGGTTTAAACGGCGCCTCTTTCTGGATGCATCTCTGGGCCCGAATGCTCTGTTCGTCCACCATAGGGCCTGACTTCGACCAGCTTTAGCTGTCATACCGAGAAGATGGATGCAATATATAGTCCGTACTTAAAGGGTCGGGGTGTGGCCAGCCGCAAAGACGCCCGCTCCAGGAAGAAAGAGGCGACCCCTCTTTCTTCGCCCCAAGCGTAAGGCCAAAGCGGGTTTTTCGCTTCTCGCTTTGGCGGGGAATAGGGGGGCCGAGGAGCTAGAGCGGTGCACTAGCTTCCCACTCAGCTCTGGCAGTCGCCCGGGCATTCGTTCACTGTGTGCGGCTCATGGTGCTGGAGGGGTCGGGGTCGCGGCAACTTTTTGCGAAGCATACGCCAAAGCCCGGTCCATAACCTCCAAACCTTGGTCCAATTCCTCGTCGCTGATAACCAAAGGCATCAGCGTACGGATGACGTGATTTTCCATCCCTGCCCGCATGACGATCAGTCCATGCTCGTAGGCATATTGCGCCAAGTATTCAGCAGAACGCGTCGAGGGTTGGCGACTCGCCTGAGAGTCGACCAGTTCCAGTGCCTGCATAGCTCCCAGTCCCCTGGCCTCGCCCACGATCTGATAGCGCTGATGAAACGATTCAAAACTCCGAGCGACTCTCTCGCCGATGGCCTTGGCACGCTCCAACCAGGAGGAGTCCTGTTCCAGTGCTTTGACCACCGCGAGGGCTGCCGCCAGCGCCAGAGGATTACCGCCATAGGTTCCTCCGAGTCCACCGACGGCCGGCGCATCCATAATCTCTGCCCGACCGATCACGGCCGACAACGGGAGGCCCGCCGCTAAGGATTTGGCTACGGTGATCAAATCGGGTTCGACTCCGCTGGGTTCACAGGCGAACAGTGTACCCGTGCGGCCAAACCCGGTCTGAATCTCGTCGGCAATTAACAAAATGCCGTATTGACTCGTAATTTCCCGCAATCGGGGCAAAAAGTCTTTGGGCGGCACGATAAAACCTCCCTCGCCAGCTACCGGTTCGACAATGACGGCGGCTACCTGATCGCCGGCAATCTCGGTCTGGAACAGTTCGAGCAAGCGATTGGCGGCGATGAGGCCAAAATTCTCTTGGTGGCCCAAGGGATCGCGATAGGGATACGGATAGGCAACGTGGTAGATTTCGGGAGCCATGGGCCCGAAATCCGCGCGATAGGGTTGAGCCTTACCGGTTAGGGTCATCGTCAGCAACGTGCGTCCATGAAATCCGTAATGGAACGCCACAATGGCAGATCGCTTGGTGTAACTACGCGCAATCTTGACCGCGTTCTCGACGGCCTCCGCTCCGGAATTGATAAAGAGCACTTTCTTCGCCCAGTCTCCGGGGGTGATCGCGGCAAGGCGCTCAGCTAACTCAATGTACGGCTCGTAGGGCACGACGTTGATCGAGGTGTGGATGTATCGATCCAACTGCTGCTTGACCGCCGACACCACAAAGTCCGCACGATGGCCCAAGTTTTGTACTCCAATGCCACCTGCGAAATCCAAGTACTCGTTGCCATCCACGTCCCAGATCTTCGCGCCCTCAGCCCGTTCAACGAAGATCGGCGTCGCCTGACTGACACCTCGCGGAATCGCAGATTGGCGACGACGCATAAGATCGATAGAACGCGGTCCTGGGATTGCCATCCTATCTCCTCCTTTTTAGATTCGTCTAGATCACCGAATAAAAGACCTGGTCGGTTCCAAGATACCACAAGAGGGTGGTGCTCGGGTCGGCATTGAATCGATGCCGGGGCGCAACCACGGGAATCCTAATTACTTGAGTGTCGCACCCCGCAAACATCGCAAATCTTCTCCATTTGACGCCGACAAAAATCGGATCAAATCCGCATGAACACTGGGGTTTTGGCATTATCAAGTGAAGATCCAAATAGACCAAAAACGAGGGGTGATGATGCGCGAGGAGGTTTCGGAGATCGGCAAAGTCCTGAAAAAACATCAGTACTCGATGACGAGCGTGTTAGTGGAGACCGCGAAAATCTTCAAATTGCAATCTATTGTGAGGAAGGCGGGATTTGAAAAGCAACCAGGTTATGGTGTGGTCGAAATTATCACCCTGATGATGTTGCTCCCGTTTCTCGTGCTCAAAAGCGTGTATAGCTTGTACCCCAGCGATTTTCAACAGATCACGCAGATGAAGAAGGATGCCATCTATCGCTTGCAAAATAACGAACACGTCCCGTGGCGAGCGATCCTCTACGGGGTGCTGAAGCGCTTTCAAGTGCTGGTCAATCCGGGAAAAACTGTCGCGCCGAATTCGGCGCTTATTATCGACGATACGACAGACGCTCGGGTTGGGCGGAAAATCGAAAAGATATCGTATGTCTACGATCATATGGCGGGCAAAAAGGGGGCCAAGTTGGGATTCAAAGACCTCGTGCTCGGATGGTTTGACGGCACCAGCTTCATTCCCTTGGATTTCAGTATCCATGCGGAAAAACCGTTACGCGGAAAGCACCGAAAAGCGCAGTACCAGAAGGAATGTGTGCCGGATTCGCCCGGAGCCAAGCGACGCAAAGAATGCTCGGTGGATAAAATCACCCAAGCGATCACAATGATTAAACGTGCGGTCAAGCACGGAATCAAGGCGCACGATGTCTTAGCCGATAGCTGGTTCAGTAGCAAACGCTTCATCTAAGCGATTCGACAGATCAAGCGTCACACGATGCACGTGGTGTGTGGCGTCCGAAAAGACAAGCGGAAGTATGGCTACCAGGGCAGCCAGGTCGACGCCCAAGCCCTCCTGGCCCAGTTGAAGCAAGCAGGCAACGCGAAGCGTTGCCGAAGACTCAACACCCGATATTTTGAAGTGGTAGTGCAGTATGAAGGCGTGGGCGAGGTCAAGCTGTACTTCTGCCGATTCCCCTATGCGAAGGAATGGCGGCTATTTCTGTCCACCGACCCGTCACTCTCCTTCGTGGAGATGATGGAACTCTAGATGACGCGCTGGACCATCGAAGTCTTTTTCAAAGAGATGAAGCAACATCTGCGGTTAGGACGGTGCCAATCCCGGGATTTTGATGCTCAAATCGCCCACGTTACCCTGTGCTGTATCACTTACACCTTGCTCGCATACTTGCGTCGGGTCGAGGCCTATGAATCCTTAGGCAGACTATTTGAGGGGATCGTAGCCGAATTGCGGGAGAAAAACGTGGCACAGCGCCTGTGGGTGTTATTTGAGGAGCTGCTTCAGGCCGTTCTCACCTCGGTGGCCGACTCCGGCCCGATGGATCTCAAACAATTTCAAAGTTCGCCTCAATATGCCGCCCTCAAAGACCTATTTGAGGCGTCTTTCTTGGGCAATCAATTGCAAAGTCTCAATAGGGTCGCCGAAATCGGCACAGTGGACTGAGACAAAGTGAAGGGGCCCAAGGGCTCACAGGATCGTCGGCGTCTGAATCCACCGTATTGTGGGGGTGCGAAACTCAAGTTTTTACATCCATCACGCCCACAAGACTCGGTTATCTTGGTACCAGAACCTTCTTCATAGAAACGTCTACAACGAATGAGACAGCTTGTCGCAACGATTTTCAGCTTTCGGCTTAAGATAACTTTAGCCATGGGGAGGTTTGGGAACTTTGGAAACTTCCGATTACCCTCTTGGTTATGCCGGCCGGCCAAGCCTTCAACCCGGTGGTCGACGAATGCGGCGGCGTGGGTTAGGTTCCGACCAGGATCATGAGGGGGCGGAGCCTACGCTGTGGGCCATAGCGGAAAAACCCCCAGTGAGTTGGGCTCAAGGCAGGGTCACAGCCGATTCGAGTGGTTCGGTGTTTGCTCGGGGGCCGTCTACTTCTATGCTCGACCTTCGGGGTGAATGGGGGGAGGGATGATCGGTGGCGGTTCCCCTTCGAAAAACATCAGGGATGTTTCGGGCGAAGGGGAACCGCCATCTTCTAGTTTTTCCACTCGGTTGGATCGAAACGAATCACGTTTGGCGAGCTTGCAACACGGACCAGACCGCGTCACCGATCTCTTGATAGCCGGTGCATCGACAGAGATTGGACCGCAGCCACTCGACCATGGTTTGACGGTCGGCGTCGGGATGGCGGGTCAAAAGCGCATGAGCTGTGGTGAGAAATCCCGAGGTGCAGTAGCCGCATTGGAAGGCCCAATGGTCCATAAATGCGTCTTGCAAGGCCGTATGGTGGAGTCCTTCGACAGTGGTAATCTCGTGGCCTACAGCTTCGGCCGTCAACATTAGGCACGATTTCAGGGGAAGGTTGTCGAAAATAACGGTACACGCTCCACAATCCCCATTTTCACATCCCGGTTTGGCCCCGGTGAATCCTAGTTCCTGGCGCAGCGTGTAAAGCAGGGTGTCGCTAGGCCGCGGTGTGACCGTCAGCGCGTCCTGATTGACTTGAAGGATCAGGCTTTGGCGGGTGGTATAAGAAAACACGAACCATCACTCCTCGATTTTGGCCAGCATGTCGGCCAGCGTTCGGGTCAACAAAAATCTGCGATACTTCGCCGAACCATGCAGGTCGTCAACGACCGAGTCTGAGATATGGGCGACCGCACTTTGTGCACGATCGTCCCATGACGCGGCTGCGCTCAGCGTGCGGTTGATGGCGTCAGAGATAAATGGGCATCCAGTGACGCCGCTGAAGGCGACTCGGATTTCGCTGTTTACACGGACCATGGCCACTGTGAACAGGGGATAGTCTACCCAATCGAGCCGAGTCTTTTTGACGCTCAGCGCCGGCACTTCAGCCGCGAACTGAGCGACTCGGAGCTCCACCAAAAATTCGCCGGGTCGGAGGTTCAGTTGGCCGTTGAATAGCTCCTTAAAGGGGACATCACGCGAGCCGCCGGGTCCGAACACGAGGCCATGGGCATCAGATGAAAACAGCATAAACGGCAATGCCACTTCTCGGTAGGGGAGCGTTCCCGCTAAGTTGCCGCCGAGAGTAATTTTGCAGCGCACAGAATGGTCCGCGACCCTGGCTCCAGCTTGGCTTAAAAGAGGCCAGAGATTCGCCTGGCCGATCCGGTCGAGGCTGACTCCAGCCCCGAATACGATGGCGTCGTCAGCACGTTCCAAACGTTGGCATTGTGGAATCTGCTTGATGTCGATGACGGCATCAAAGTGGATCTGGGCTAGTCGAGCCATTGTCAAAATTTCGGTGCCGCCGCCGTAATAGATTGGCTTTTGTCCACTGGCCTGGATCTGCTGATAGACCAGCGCAGCCTCCTCTAAGGAATCGGCTCGGTGATATTCGAAGGAAAACGGGATCAAGCCTGCACCTCCGTGCCTAGCCGCCAAATGGCTTCAGGCGTGGCTGGCAGGCTGTCAATCTCTACCCCGGCAGCGCGCGCGAGGGCATTCGCCAGCGCCGAGGGAATGGCCAAGACACCATGTTCGCCGACCGCTCGAGCCCCGTAAGGCGCGTCAATTTGGGGAGTTTCGATGAAGTCCACCTGGTAGTTTGGCTGTTCGCCCATGCGCATCGTTCGATAGGTCCGAAACTGATCAGTGACCAGTCGGCCTAGAGCGTCGTAGCGAACGGCTTCTCGACTGCCATAGCCGAGGCCCTGACACATTCCACCCATGACCATGCCTAGAGCTCCTTTGGGATTGATTAAGCGGCCAATGTCGACGACGGTCATCGCGCGAAGAATCTCGTAGGTTCCGTCGCTCGTATCCAATTCCACTTCCACGGCTTGACAGCCTACCGTCCAGGCGGGTCCCGGCCGCCCTTGGCCATCGTCTGGATTTAAAGGGGAAAGATGGCGAACAATATACGTTCCCCTCCCGATCACTTGGCCGCCGATCGCGTTGCCTTCAGGATATTGGTATCCATGGACGATATCTTTAAACGCCACATTCATGGTCGGATCGTCTTTGATGAAGACCCGACCCTGGCCAACGGCAAGATCCGTGGGGGCACAGCGCAAGACCACAGCGGCCAGCGATTTGAGTTGACTAATGGCGTCGTCGGCGGCGTCGAGGACGGCGCGGCCAACCATAAAGGTAGACAGGCTGGCTACCGTCTTCCAATGTTCGGGGTCTACTTTGGTATTGATATGCGTGTGGACGTGAATATCTTCGATGCTCATGTCCATACGCTCAGCTAGAATCTGCGCGGACGTAGTTTTAGTGCCAGCGCCAAATTCGACGGTGCCGGTGGAAAGGTTCATGGAGCCTTCCTGGTTAAACGTGATAATGGCTCCGGAACTGGCATCGGGGGGACTGCTCGAGGTTTTCCAAAAACAACTGACACCGGTGGCGCGGACGCGGTGCGGCGCCACCCTTGTAACCTGACCAGGAGGTTTCGTGACGAGGTCATTCATGCGGTCAATACAAGCGTCAAGATTGCCCAGCCGACTAAGATTGAGCGTCACCCCGGTAGGCGTGGTCTGGCCAGGTTGGATCGCATTGAGGCGGCGCAATTGCAGTGGATCGATGGACAGCGCGTTGGCCAGTTTGTCCATCGCTCGTTCGATGCAAAACGTCATCGGCATATGACCGAAGCCGCGGTAGGCGGTGGCGTAGGTGTGGTTGGTGTAAAGACAATAGGTGTCACAATGGACGTGGTCGACTCGATACGGCCCCGTACAGTCTGAAGTGATTGCCCGAGCCATCCGTGGAGACGAATCCGTGTAGGCGCCAACGTCCACCCAAAAAGTCAATTCGGCAGCGGTCAACTTACCTTGTCGGGTGGCTCCGAGCTTGATTTTAGCTTGCAGTCCGGTGCCGACGGGCGAAGTCTTAAAGTCTTGTTCGCGACTGTTGACTAGTTGCACGAGACGACCGCCTACGGCTTTTGAGGCAAGATAGGCTAAGATTTCCAATTGAACGGTGGCTTTGCCGCCAAACGCGCCGCCGACTAGGGGAGCGTTGACAATGACTTTTCCTTGTTTGATGCCGAAATATTGGCTGAGCAACTTTTGAACCTCGAAGGGAGCTTGGGTGGTGGTATGCACGATGACGCGTCCATCGTGCAAAATTTCAACTTTGGCCGACCGGGTCTCCATGGCCGCGTGGTCGATCGAGGGCAGGGTAAAATTTCCTTCGATGCTCACCGCGGATGACTTCCAGCCGACGTTCATGTCACCTTTGCGCAGTTTGACCACATCGGCGATGTTGGTTCCCGGCTGCGGGGATATCGGCGGTTGGGCGATCACATAGTGGCCAAGGTCCTCATGAATCAGAGGTGCGTCGGAGCTCATTGCCTCCAGAGGGGTGTGGACCACGGGCAACTTTTGATAGTCCACTTGGATGGCGAGGGCAGCCAATATGGCTTCAGCCTCACCGGTCGCAACCACCAGCGCAATCGGTTCCCCGTAATAACGCACTTTGCTCTTGGCCAAGGGCGGGCGATCTTCTAACACTTCCCCACAGAGCAAGGACACATCGTCGCCGGTGACAATGGCTTTCACCCCGGCCATAGTCATGGCATTGTCCCGGTCGATACCAAGGATTTTTGCGTGAGCTTCAGAACTGACCGCTAGGTGGGCCCACAGCGTTCCGGGAACGTGGGTGTCAGCGTTGTACTTGGCACGACCAGTAACCTTGTTTGGCGCCTCCGTGCGGCGCACGCTTTGTCCAATGGTTGACATAAGTAGGCTTCCTCCAGAAATTCGGCAACTGGACCTAGGATGACCGAACGGAGCCGAGATCATGTGAGATCCGATTCGGGTGTAAAACCGGTCCTATTGGGAATCCTTGGGGATAAAGGGGGGAATATGCATGGCGGATTCGCCTTCACCCGTAATGTTTGCCGTCGTCACCTCGAAACGAGATGCGGTATCGGATGGGATGGCACCTATTTTTTATGCCGAAGACGACAAAGAACGCGATCGGATTGCAATGTGGATATGCCGGATAACCAACGCCAACGTGCACGACTTGCATAACGGCGTGTTAATCCTGACCACCAACGCTGGTGGCCAAGCGAGCGGATAGGGCGAGAATGTCTCAACGCGATACCGAAGACGAAGCGGCCGGGGTAATCCGCGGCCGTCGCGTCCTTGCTTAGACGCTAGGATGATTGCCAAACCTCAGCGGCGTGGTACACTTGGACAAAGTGTGAGTTTCAAGCCGGAGGTTCTCATGGAAAGACGTACGCTCATTTGGATTGTTGTCGGGGCGGTGGTGCTGATGGCCGCCGGTTTTTACCTGAGTTCGGTATTAAATCTGTCCGAACAAGAGAGTAGTGGACCGGCAATCGCCGCATCCCCTCAGCCCTGGATTTGAAGCGGGCTGATGACGTGATTCGGGATCCTTTTAGGATTTTCCGCCTAAGTCCCATAGATGAAACCTGCATGCCGAGGAGAGGGGAGAGGCTACTCTGGCGCTGGGACCACGACCTCGGAGGGATTGTCGTCGATTGGCTCTTCGTCGAGATGACTAACGTCCGCGGGCGTCGGCGATGACTTCGCCTGAAGCCAGCGATTGCCCCCAGCCATCACCAGCATGCCGAGAACAAAGCCCGCCAGC
Organism: Clostridiales bacterium; assembly: GCA_027365485.1. Taxonomy (GTDB): domain Bacteria; phylum Bacillota; class Sulfobacillia; order Sulfobacillales; family Sulfobacillaceae; genus JAMCVM01. The sequence goes on along the minus strand of DAHXNH010000046.1, from coordinate 16,455 downwards.
CCCGTCCAGAAATTTAGCGGATGCAATATCAGCGGACGATGCGCCTGAACCGCTTGGATGTCTCGATGCAATTGCTGCAAGGCCTGGCTGACCGGGCCCAAAGCGACCAACCAGCCGGCAAAAAAGGAAATTCCCATAAGCGCCAAAACGATAACCGCCCACAAGAGATAGGGCCATCGAAGCGCTGGGCGCGAGGCAGCATGCTCCCCGGGGCGACGTTCGCGATGAGACCGCGGTTTGAACGATGGGTGTTGGGCGGCCAATGAATTCACCCCCAAGGGTTTTCGGCACGGTGTCGAGGTCAGTGTAGCATGTTTGGTTAAGATGATAAACCGTTAAAGATTAACAGCGTGTCGTTTCTTCGGTTCGTCCAACCCTCAGCCAAATCCTGGTGGGCAGGGTCCGACCAGGATTTCTCTAAGAGCATGACCCCCGGTCTCACCAGATTAGGGACTCATTGGCGCTGACTCAAAAGTTATGATTGGGGCGCCATGCCGCTATCAACTCCGCGCACAACCTCTCCTCACCGCAGATGACGTGCGGACCGGCCTATCTCGGGTAATCAGCGGACCCATCGATGGCAGTTGCTTGGCCATGGATCCTGGGTGCCGCTGCGGTCATTTAGGTGGCGACACCGCTCGTGCCCCGGGCTTACAACGTGTCGGCCTACTAAGGAAGTGGTCTCGGGATTATTGATTAATTAACTAATTTAGTTTAATCTTGAGGAAATTTAATGGGGAGGCCGAATACAGCATGGGCATGGGGATGGGGATGGGCGGAGGCGGAATGCGCTCGGTGTGGTCGCAGCAGCGCAGCTTGTCGCAGCTGAAAGACGGACAAATCCCTGACGTGCGCAAGACCATGAAACGCGTGTGGCTGGGTCTTCTTCGCCCCTACCGAAAAAATCTGCTCATCGGGACCGGTTTGGTGGCGATAGGGGTCATCATCGGATTGGTTCCGCCACTACTGCTCAGGCGGCTTATCGACCAGGCGATCCCCCAAGGGAACTTAACCGAAGTCGTCATTTTAGCCTTAGGCATGCTGCTCTTTCCCGTTGCTGGTAGTTTTGCATCAATTGGTCAGAACTATGTCAATACAGTGATTGCCCAACGGGTCATGGCGGATTTGCGCAACCAATTGTACAGCCACGGTCAGAGATTGGGTCTCGATTTCTTTACCTGGTCGCGGGCTGGAGAAATTCACTCTCGCTTCATCAACGACATCGGCGCTTTGCAACAGGTGCTCAACGGGACATTTACCGGTATTATCGCCAGTGTATTCACCATTACCTTTACGTTTGCGACGATGCTGGTGATTGATTGGAAATTAGCCTTAATTTGTGCTGTCGCCCTGCCCTCTTTTGCGTTTCCGGTGCTGCACTTTGGCCGCCGGCGCTATCAGGCTACCCAAGAAACCCAACAAGAGCTTTCGCGCATGACGATCCTTTTAGAAGAGACTCTCACTCTCTCTGGCAGCATCGTAGTGAAGAGTTTTGGCACTCAGCAGTATGAGAATGAGCGCTTCAAAGCGGCCAATGAATCGGTCCGGCGGGCTCAGATTCACCAGACTTTGGTTGGACAGTGGCTATCGGTGGTGGTGCAGGCACTGTCAACCTTGGGTCCGGCGCTGCTCTATGGCTATGGGGGCTACCTGGCCGTTACCCATCAAATTAAAGTGGGCACCATTGTTGCGTTTGCCGCTTATTTAGGCCAACTCTATTCGCCGGCTTCTAATTTAGCCGGAATTAACACGACGGTACTCGGTGGATTAGCCTTGTTCGACCGCATTTTTCAATTTCTTGACGTGCCCGTGGCAGTGCCATTGCCGGACCCCGGTCTTGACATTCCCACCCTCGTTCCCGGCCAACCGGTGATTCGTTTCGAAGGCGTCGAGTTTGCCTATAATGACAACGCCCACGTACTTCACGGAGTCGATTTTTCGGTTCAAAGTGGGCACTTGGTCGCCCTGGTGGGACCGAGCGGCGCCGGCAAAACGACGATTTTGTCGTTAATGGCGCGTTTTTACGATCCCACCGAGGGTCGAGTGTATCTGCATGGGGAAGATCTTCGTCATCTCAATAATGACGCATTTCGCAAGTTAACCGGATTGGTGACTCAAGAATTATTCTTGTTTCACGCCTCCCTCTACGACAATATCACTTACGGGACCCCTGAGATTGAGGCCGCTGCCGTCGACCGGGCCGTTGAGGCGGCGCAGTTGGCCGAATTGGTCGATCGGCTGCCCGAGGGTATTGAGACCGTGGTTGGAGAACGGGGATATCGCCTGTCGGGCGGAGAAAAGCAAAGGGTGGCGATTGCTCGTGCCATCTTGCATAATCCAGAAATTTTACTGCTGGACGAAGCCACGAGTTCGTTGGATTCGCATTCAGAGCATCTTATTCAGGATGCCCTTGGCCACCTCTTTCAAGGGCGTACGGTGGTGGCGATTGCCCATCGTCTCTCCACTATTTTGGCAGCAGATCAGATTTTGGTGGTGGACCAGGGGCGTGTGGTGGCTCGTGGCCGTCACCAGGAATTACTGGCCGAGGGCGGGTTGTATCGGGTTTTGTATGAAGAACAGTTTGGCTCGCAGGCCAAAGGGGAAGATCCGGTGCCCAGTCTGTAGCGAGGTGGCTCGAGTTGGGCTGTGGTTGGGTTGCTTTGAACTTCCTCGATTGCCGGTGAGTGGCTTTAGCGTCTGTGATCCGGCAGTGGACGCCTAAAACCCCGCCCTTGGCGCTCCGTTGAGAAGTGGGGCAAAGAGCCCGGCCAAAAGGAAGGATTGCTGGATTCCGCCATCGATTGGCCGGGTGTTCCGGCGTCGATGCTGAGGGGGCGCAATCCTTTCTAGGCCATCATGTCCCAGAGATGCGGTCATGGTTATGCGGATCGGTGCTCGCAAACACAGCGCCGATAAGGAGGATAATCGCCACGCTAATCATTTGCGACCGACCAAGGTGGGTCAATAAGAAAATTATGGCGATAGTGGCTACCAGTGGTGGCAGCGGCCACATTGGCATGCGATAGGGCGGAGCAGGCCCCTTAAAGCGTATGACCAACGCAGATACTTGAATGCCTAAGTAAATCAGTAAGAGAATCGAACCGGTAAAGAGAATCAGGTAAGTGACCCCTGAGACCAGGATCATGCTGGCGTTGAGGACAGCCAAGAATACCAAGGCGCCGACGGGAACTCCGCGCGCGTTGATATGTAAACACAGACGGTTGACCAGTTTAGGCCACTGCCGGTCTCTGGCGATCGCGTAATAAATACGGCCATAGCCCATGGTGGTGGCGATGCCGGTATCGATAAGTGCGATGCTGACGCCGATGATGAGCAGTGGCGCCATGCGCCTGCCCCAGGCAGTTTGTCGAAAAAGCGAGATCAATGGAATGGCACCGTGACCGTCGGATCCAAGGTGCGGCAGGGCCATCGTCGTAGCTAGCACGCCAAGAAACTCAACCACGATGGTGATCATGGTGGTCAAAAGAATGGTCTTGCCAAAGTCTTTGCGCTGAGCTTTGGTCTCCTCACTATAGTAGAGGCAAGCCTGGGCTCCATTATAGCCGTAGAGGGCAGTGGTCGTCGCCACCCAAATATTGGACCAGGAGACATTCACCACGCCTTGACCATGGTCGATTAGAGGATGGAAGAGGACTGACCAGGGCTGGTGAATAAACAGGATCGACGTCACCATAAATCCGAGATAGACACTGGCTTCAATGGCCACCATGATGGTGATCACCCGACTGGAGGTGGTAATTTCCAAAAAAGCGACGCCGATAAATAGCGTGAGACAGAGCAGCCCAAGCCAACTCACGGGGCAGGTGGGGACCAGCATGTGAATGTATGAGGCCGCTGTGAGACTTAAAAGCGCGGGAATGACCATGCCCTTAAACGCGAAGAACACGGTGTAAAAGTTGGCCGCAATGCGCCCGAGCACGCTGGCGGCCAGTGAATAATCGCCGCCCGCGCGAGGGTATGCGCTGCCTACTTCGGCGTAGGCCAGCATTGTCACCAGATTCAGGCCGGCGGCGATGGCGTAGCCAATGACCACGCCGGTGCCGGCTTTGGCGTAGGCCGAGCCATAGGTGAGAAATACCGAGGCCGAGGGTGCGATGACAGCCAAGGTGAGCGCGACGAGTCGCGGCAGAGATAAAACGGGTCGAAGCGTGTGCCCTGAGTGGGTCATGGATGTGGCGTCACCTCGCTATGGATGGACTGGTCGCCTTTGGCCGAAACCCGTTTCCTCGGACGGGGCTTCTTGGGCGTCTCCTCTGTTGTATGCCGAACTCGGGAGATCTTGTCTCGGAGTTCAGCGGACTCGGATCTTGGATCTTGGCCAAGCTCATCGGCAGCGACTCTCTGAGCCAAGTTGCAGGCGAGCTTAGGCGGCGGGTCGGCACAAGGAGGGCAGTCGTGGATTTTTTAGGCCCAGTTGCACCCAAGCGGAGTGCTCGAGGATATAATGAGGGCCATTGCGTTCTAAAGCATGGCGTCGTTGGCCACGTGCAGGGTGAGGTCGATCGGCAAGGCGGTTTAGTTCATTAGAACGATACCGAGTAATCTCTGAGCCAGAACGTATTCTGGGCGGATTCGGCCATCGCGTGAGGAAGCCGCTTCAGTGCGTGAAGGCACCGAATCCGAGGCGGGTTTGGAGGCACCCAAGCTCGGATTGTAGTCGGGAAGAACAGGGGGCGATCCGGGTTTGGTCCGCGAGTTGCGTCGAATCGCGAAGGTGGGCGAATCACCACGGATCTTGGACAGGCTGGTCAGAGGCTATGACAGGCGTCGATCCGACTCGAAGGCGGACCGTAGGTTATGCAATCTGACAGTTGCTCTGACCGTGTTCGGTGGTAGAGTGTCAATTTTCCTCAGGGAGTCCAAAGGGAGTTGCGAGCGCGGCTCGATGACGCTACACTAATTGGGATATCGCCGCGGCCCATTTAAGCGAACGAGGCGGAACCGATGAAAGGAAGGGAATGACCATGCCCCATGTGATAACCAATCGTTGCGTCGACACCAAAGATCAAAGTTGCGTGCTGGTCTGCCCGGTGGACTGTATTCATCCGGCGCGGGACATTGACGGAGACGAGGCGTTTGAGGCGACGGAGCAACTGTATATCGATCCCAATGTGTGCATCGACTGTGGGGCGTGTGTTCCCGAGTGCCCAGTGGAAGCCATTTTTATGGTTGAAGAGTTGCCTGAAGAATTCGAGGAGTTCATCGCGATTAATGAGAAGTTCTTCACTGAAGGGCCCGGGAAGTCTATTTGATCAAGAGGCAGGATTGGCTGCCCGAAAGGATGGGCCATGAGGCCTATCCTTTTTTTTAGTCTAACGCTCTGCTATCCTTAATTGTTGGAATATCTCGACGAGAGGCAGTCGGACTCCTGTTGGGGGGAGGTGTTAGATCCTTGAGCGCGCATTTCATTTGGAATTTGATTAATGAGATCTTTATGTTGGCAAGTGCTTGTTCCATCGCGGTTGGCTGGTATTATGTGCGCCATCACAACATTCGTGCCCATCGTCGGATGATGTTGATTGGAGCGGCTTTTGGCTCGGCTTTTTTCGTCAGTTATGTGCTCAGCACCTTTATCATCGGCGATGTCCTGTATGGCGGACCACAAAAATATGCGACCAGTTACCAAACGTTCTTGCAGATCCATGTCACTTTGGCGACCATTGCGGCGGTTTTAGGGTTTCTGACTTTACGCTTCGCGTTTCGCAGGCGATTTGGCACCCATCGCAAGGTCGCGCCCTGGACCGCCACGTTGTGGCTGGTATCAGCCGCTAGTGGACTGGCGGTGTTTTTGCTGCTGTTCGTTATTTTCCCATCGGGGGCCAGTACGACCAGCCTATTAACCGTTCTCTTTCATTAGTCGTCGTCGCGTCTTTCTTGATCCAGGTATAGCCGGGGCAAATTTTGGAAAGGAAATAACCGGATATACGACAAGGGTTTGGAAAGAGGGATACGATGGGGACTGGGAAGACGGTTCACCCGGGGCTCAAACGTTTGGCTTGGAGCGCTGTCGGAGCGATATTTGTGGTGAATTTGATGGGGTTTTTGGATACCATCACCGATTCGGCTTTGGGTTGCGGCCAGAACTGGCCGCTTTGCAGCGGCCAAGTGATCCCTGCTCAGTGGAACTTGGGTCGCGCGGTTGAATTCGGACATCGCGGAATGGTCACGCTGGCCGTAGTGTTGGCGGTCAGCACGGCAGTGTGGGCGCTGAGGTCTCAGCGAGCAGGGCGGCAGGTCACAGTCTTTGCGACCGTGGGGCTTGTCTTTATGGGGGCGCAGGCGGGGCTGGGTGCGTTGGCCGTAGTGTTTGTGAATCCTAGGTGGATACTCGCCTTTCATTTTGGCTGTTCGCTTCTAGCGTTGGTTGGATTCTTTCTGTTAGCGGTGACCTTGCAGCAGCCATCGGTTGCCTTTGAGAGCGACGAAGGTCAGCGGCGGCAACTCCGCCGATTGCGGCAGCGCGTCGGGATACTTCTGGGTTTTACGTTCATCGTCGTGTACTATTCGGCCTATGTCGCTTTTCTGGGCGATGGCTTGGCTTGTCGAGGGTGGCCTTTATGCCAATCGCGCTGGATTCCTCAGTCTGGGGCTGGCGCTGTAGATTTCGTGCATCGGCTCGCGGCTGTGGTATTGACCGTGATGATTGGGTCCGTATGGATCGAGGCGCGAAAGTGGCGAGTCCATCGCCTAGATCTCTATCGAAGCGCTTCAGGGATTCTGGTTTTGGTGCTGATCCAATCGCTCACCGGGGCGTATGTGGCCCTCAGTCATGCTTCGGTGCCCTCGTTTATGACGCACGTTGCCTGCATGATGGGACTTTTTAGCGCCGAGTGTTATCTTTTGTGGCAAATCAGTCCCGAGCGGGCACGCTATGACCGAGCAGGATACGAGTCTTCGGTCAATCGACCGATAGGAGGGTAAGAGGTGCGGCCGAATTATCGAGTGTTGGGCATCTATTTGCTAGGCGTGTTAATCGGTGCGTTAGACACCAACGTATTGGGGCCGGCATTTCGTTCGATCGCCTCCAGTTTTCACGTCAGTCTTGCCGTGACTGCCTGGACGATTACCGCCTATTCAGTGGCTTATGTCGCTTCGACGGCGCTTTCTGGCGGACTCGGCGACCGTTTTGGGCACCGCCGTTTATTTAGTCTGGGAGTCGCCCTCTTTGGTTTGGCTTCGTTGGTAGCGGCGGTCTCTCCCAATCTCGACGTGTTTTTGCTGGCGCGGGTGTTGCAAGGAGCCGGGGCTGGCGCGGTCTATCCTAATGCTCAAGCAGAAGGATTGGCGCAGTTCCCTTCAGCCAAGCGCGGAATGGCGCTGGGGCTCTTTGGAGCGGTCTTTGGCGTGGCCAGCATCATTGGGCCGAACGTGGGAGGCGCGTTAACTCAGTTTCTGGGTTGGCCAGCTATCTTTTTGATCAATGTGCCCTTGGCGGCCATCGCGTTGCTGGGAATAAGGCGATTGCCTAATTCCGTGGCTGCCGCTGGCCGAGGCATTCCCGATTGGCAAGGGGGGGCCAGCTTTGCGGTGATGCTGGCATTTGGACTTTTGGCAATTTCTAGTCATCTCTGGGACCAGCGCATCATTTTTCTTGCGGTGGCAGCGTTCGCCGTGTTCTGGTTTACCCGACGCCAACATCGGGCGACAGTGCCCTTTGTGGATTCTGGGCCGTTGGCCAATCGAGCGGGAATTTTTCTTATGGTAGGGGCCGCGTTGATTGGGCTAGACATGTCTTCGGCCGTCTTCGTTCCGGCTTTTGCGCAACAAGCCTTCAAATTAGGGGCGCTGGCTTCAGGGTTCGCGCTCATGCCAGCAGCGTTTTCGGGTGCAGTATTGGCCGGGGTGGGGGGGGTGATGGTGGACCGAATCGGGGCGCGTCGAGTGTTGGTTATGGGCTTGACCGCCGCGGCCGCAGGGGGTGTCCTTTTGGCCTGGAGTCCTCTAGTGTGGACCCGTTTTATCATTGCCATGGTGCTTTTGGGGATCGGTACCGCGTTTACCATGGGCGCTCCGCTCAATCGCATCGGACTCTCGCTCTATCGCCAAGATCAATCCGCAGAAGCCTTATCGTTGATGGCGGTTTTTCGATCGGTGGGGATGGCCGCCGGGCCGATTTTGCTGACACTGGCCGAGGCGTCGCGCGGCTTTTCAGGAATGTATGCCGAGGTGGCGGTTGCGTCCGTGGTGGGCATGATTGCTTTTCTGTTCGTCCCCGGGCATGGGCGCACTGTGGATGATAGCGTGTCGCCTTCAGGGGGCTAGCATGTGGCGTACGATACAGCAGCGGGGATCTAGATCTATACTATGAAGAGCGCACCGGCGATGTCAGGTTTAGGAGTAAAGGATGTGGTGATGGAGTGCAGCTAGCGGCGAGACAGAGAACGGGTATGGGCGGCGGGCCGAACAGTATGATGAGGGACTTGGTGGCACTAACCAAGCCCAGAATTATGGTGTTGCTATTATTTACCGGCTTCAGTGCCATGATTGTGGCCCTGGGCCATGTGCCGTCGTGGTCGATGACCGTGTTGACGTTGGTCGGACTGGGATGTTCGACGGGTGGCGCTGCCGCCTTGAATATGTGGTATGACCGGGATATTGATCAGGTGATGGGCAGAACACAAAGCCGTCCTATTCCTGCCGGGCGAATTTCTGAACGGACCGCGCTGGGCTTGGGGTTGGGTTTGGAGGCTTTGGCCTTAGTGATTTTGGGCTTTGGGGTGAATGGCTTAACTGCTTTGCTGGCCTTTGGCGGTTTCATCTACTACGTGGTAATTTACACCATGTGGTTGAAGCGCAGGACGCCGCAGAACATTGTGATTGGCGGCGGCGCCGGTGCCTTTCCACCGTTGGTGGGCTGGGCCGCGGCGACAGGGCATTTGGCCTGGCCGGCGGTTTTGATGTTTTTAGTGATTTTCCTGTGGACCCCACCGCACTTTTGGTCCTTGGCCCTTTATAAAAATGAGGACTATATTAAAGCCAACATTCCCATGATGCCGGTCGTCCAGGGAGAGCGCTCCACCAAGTGGCAAAGCTTAATCTATGCGGTGTTGCTGTTAGCGAGTTCCGTACTGTTGTATGAGACTCATGTCGTCGGTCGCGTCTATTTGGTGGCGGCTTTAGTGCTTGGACTAGGGTTTTTGGTGATTTTAGCGAGGTTATTGCGAGAACAAGCCCCCCAATTAGAGTGGGCGAAGCGGTCTTTTCGCTATTCCCTCCTCTACCTTTTAGGGATCTTTGGGTTCATGCTGGCCAACGTCCATTAACGATGACCGCCGAAAGATCCGGCGCACAGGGTCCCAGAATTGATCGGCTAGCCGTTCTTTGAGAGGAATAATGGCGTTTCCGGTAATCTCAATCCCTTCGGGGCACACTTCCGAGCAACAGTGGGTGACGTTGCACCAGCCTAACCCGGCGTCGTTTCTGACAAAAGGAATGCGGTTTTCGGTATCCATGGGATGCATTTCCAACTCGGCCAACTTGGCCATGAATCGCGGCCCCATATAGGCGTCCTTTGCGTCGTGGTCGCGAATGACGTGGCAAATGTCTTGGCACAAGAAACACTCGATGCACCGTCTGAACTCTTGGATTCTTGCCACATCGCGCTGATATAGAGTAAATGGCGCACGATGGGCGGGATGAAAGGGAGGGATGCGTTTGGCCATCCGATAGTTCCATGAGACGTCGGTGACGAGATCGCGGATAATGGGAAAAGTCTTCATGGGTCGCACATGCACAGGCGTGTCGGTCGCCAAATAATCGTCGAGCCGGGTCTTACACAGCAGACGAGGATGGCCGTTGATTTCTGCGCTGCAAGAACCACAGTGCGCCGCCTTGCAGTTCCAGCGCACGGCGAGGTCTGGCGCATCATTCGCTTGAATGTAGTGAATAGCGTCCAAAATGACCATCCCGGGACTGATTTCGACCAAATAGGGGCGTTCTTCGCCTCCGCTGGCGTCGCCGCGATAAATGTAGATGGTAGTGGTGTCCGTGGCCATGAGTATCCCTCCTTGCAAGCTGTGAAACCTTCATTGACCGATGGCGGCCAGGATCGTCCTCGGTCTGGCCCTGAGATCCCGGGCCGTCGCCGAGCACCGTGAGAGCGCAAGCCGCCCTTTGGGCTGGCGCTTAGGGTGGCGTTCCACCTCTCAGAACATCTTGCCCATGGGTCGAGCGGGAAGCGTCGTCATGCCCGCATCCGGGGCAAAACGCTAGAGGGGATTAGAAAAACTTGACATCATGAATGACGCCGCTTAACAGCAGCCGGATATAGAGGTCGGTTCCCCAAACCATGAACATTGAGGTCCAGGCGAAGAGGCCATGGCGTTGGTTTAGGGTGGAGATCGTACGCCACCAACGATATCTCGAACGTCCCCTTGATTGGCAGCTGAAGCAGTCGATGTTGCCACCGACCAAATGGCGGAAGGCGTGGCAGGAAAATGTATAGAAAGACAATAAAATAGCGTCTAAGAGCAAAATCACGGAACCGAGGCCGACCTCAAGGTGGCCTTGATACCACAATCCATCGACCGCGTCCTTCCATAAAAAGACCACGACGACCAAGGCGAGATAAAGAAAAAATCGGTGAAGATTGTTCCAAGATAATGGCGCTCGGGTCTCCCCTTGGTACCTTTTGGCCCGGTCGCGAATGCCACACGCTGCCGGATCACGAAAAAATCCTCGATAGTATTCGCGCCGATAGTAATAGCAACTAGCGCGAAAGCCCAGCGGGATCCAAGCCACCAGCACCGCTGGCAAGAAGGGCACTCCGAGCCATAGACCGACATCGGGCGAAAAATAGGGCGAGAGATAGTTTTGATAACGCCCAACATTGTGAGTCAAGACCTCCCAGGCGGAATAGAGAACAAAGAGACTAAACACCACCAAGGTCAGATTAGGGGCGAGCCACCAGGCGGTCTCGCCTTTGGGCTTGAGTTGAGATTTTTCTCTAGATGGGGATTGGGCCACCGACAAGATCTCCTCCGGGACCCCGCGATTGCCTTTCGGCGGATCCCGTCCTAGGGTATCCCTGAGGGATCCGACTCATACGGAGTCGACTCAGATGAATGCCCGAGTTTCAGATCTTTGGCCATCGACGCCTCGGCCAAGTGTTTTCGGTAGGCTACCAGCTTATCGAAGAGCGCTTCATCCCCAAGGGAAATGATGGATATGGCTAAGAGCGCGGCATTACCGGCACCACCGATGGCGACCGTGGCTACGGGCACGCCGCTTGGCATCTGCACGATCGAGAGCAGGGAGTCGAGTCCCTGAAGGTGGCGGCTGGGAATGGGTACGCCGATGACAGGAATGGGGGTATGCGCGGCGACCATTCCAGGCAGGTGGGCGGCGCCGCCAGCAGCGGCAATGATTACCGCAATGCCTCGGCTGTGAGCGGTGTCGGCGTACTCCGCCATCCATTGGGGAGTACGGTGAGCGGAGACCACCCGAACTTCGTAGGGAACCACAAACTCACGCAGAACTCCTTCTGCAGCTTGCATGATCTCCCAATCCGAATCACTGCCCATGATGATGCTGACTCGTTGATCTGGCATAACACCACTCCCTTTCCGGCCAATTCCCTGGCCAGGACTTAGAATCTGAGAGCTCGGCGGGCCTTCCAGGCTTGGCCCTGGGCTTGTTCTACGGTGTCCGCCAGCGCGGTGATGTGACCCATTTTTCGCATTGGCCGGACGGCATCCTTGCCATACCAGTGCACGTGAACCCCGGGGATGGCCAAAGCCGGGGCGAGATCGAGTGGCGTGATGGTGGTCTCGGACTGACCTAGAATATTGACCATGACGGCCGCCGACGAGGCCATCTCCGGGGAGCCCAAAGGCAGGTCAAAAACCGCGCGGACATGGTTCTCAAACTGCGACGTATGGCTAGCCTCAATGCTAAAGTGGCCAGAATTATGGGGGCGGGGGGCGATTTCGTTAATCATGACGCTATCATCGGCGGCCAAGAACATCTCCACCGCCAACGTGCCCACTAAATTTAATGCCTGGGCGGCAGCTTCGGCCAGCGTCTTGGCTCGAGCGGCAAGGGTTTGGCTGATGGGAGCGGGAGCCAAGACCTCTTCACAGACAAATTGAGGTTGACGGGTCTCAACCACGGGATAGGAGACTAAGCTTCCATCTTGGCGTCGGGTGACAATCACCGAAAGCTCGCGGATAAAGGGAATTGAACGTTCGGCGATCAGTAAGTCCGGCGGCGGCGACAGACGCCTAAACAGCGCTTCCACTTCCGTTTGCCCTTCGACCTGAAAGGTACCATGGCCGTCGTAACCCAGCCGCCGGGTCTTAATCACTAGCGGAAAGCCCAACTCTTTGCCCGCGTCAAGGGCCGATGCCAAGTCAGGCAGCGCTCGACCCGGGCTGACCGGCAGGTGGTGGGCCGAGAGCGCCGTTTTTTGCGTCCACTTGTCCTGAACCACCGCCACCGATGCCGGAGTCGGCAAAACCCTAGCGCCTCGGGATTGCAACTGAAGCAAAATATCTGCCGGGATGAACTCGCTTTCCAACGTGATGACATCACTGGCTGCGATCATTTGAGCTTGCACCACCGGATCCTCTAAGCCTCCGACCATGGTGAGGGTGCAGGCCTGCGATGCGGGCAATCCCGGGGTGAGAGACCACACCACGGTTTCTATACCCAGTTGGGCCGCCGCTGCCACCGTCATTTTGGCTAATTGGCCGCCACCTAAAATACCTAAGCGCATGCTTGCCCTCCGCTATTGGTTGTTCTTTGTGCCCTATTATAGCAAGATCGAGGCGTCTATGAGGCCAAGGTCATCCTCGCGGTTGAAATCCCCGGCCAAGGCCGCTTTATTTGGCGATCTAACCGTCGCTTGAGAGAACCGCGGGTCGCCGACGTTTTCTCGCCTACCCCCATGATGGGCCGGTTGGCGTCGAGCGAGGGGAAAATGGCTAAAGGTTAAGGTCAATACGGCCTGAGCAGTTCTTGTGCGGGGATGCCATGGCCGACCGCCGGCACTTGGAATAAGGCCGACAAGGTGGCTGCGATGTCTTGCAGTCCTTGGCGGGGAGCCCCTGCGAATCCGGTCAACTGAGGTCCCCAAGCAATCCAAGGCAACGTTTCGCGGGTGTGGTCGGTACCGCTGTAGGTAGGGTCACAGCCATGATCGGCGGTAATCCATAGTTGGTCCGAAGCCCCGAGAGCCATCCATAACTGCGGTAAAAATTCGTCAAGTTCTTTCAAGGCGCGGGCGTACCCTTGAGGATCGCGTCGGTGTCCAAAGTGGGAATCAAACTCGACTAAATTGACGAAGATAAACTCCGGTTCTACCGTGGAGGCCTGCAAGACGGCCAAAGTCTTTTCTAAGCCGTCTCGATTGCTGGTGGTAGCGATCGTTTGGGTGAAGCCTCGGCCTGAAAAAATGTCAGAGATCTTGCCCACGGCCACGGTTTTGATTCCGGCTTGCGTGAGGTTATCGACCATGGTCGGCCATGGAGGTTCGACGGCAAAGTCATGGCGGTTGACAGTGCGAACAAAGCCGCCGGGCACTCCGACGAAGGGTCGCGCAATGATGCGCCCGACCCGGTATGAGCCTTGCATGATCTCGCGGGCAGCGCGGCACCAGTCATAAAGCGTCGCCAGCGGTACTACGTGTTCGTGGGCAGCAATTTGCAGAACACTGTCGGCTGACGTATAAACGATCGGCGAACCCGTCGCTAGGTGTTCGGGACCGAATCGGTCGAGCATTTCCGTCCCCGATAGCGCCACATTGCCAATCAGTGATCGACCGAATTGATGCTCAAGGGCTGCCACGACTTCCTCCGGAAATCCCTGAGGAAAGGTTTGAAAAGGTTCCCTGAGGGTGACCCCCATCATCTCCCAATGTCCGGCCAGGGTGTCTTTGCCGCGAGCCTTGGGGTACACCGGATAGGCTACGCCTTTGAGCGCTTGATCGTTGGTGCCGGGAATCGGGACCAACTGCGTCAGTCCCATAGTGCTCAAATGAGGAAGACTGATACCGCCTACAGCCTGGGCGGTATGACCGATGGTATTGGCTCCGGAGTCGCCAAAGTCGGCGCTGTCTGGCGCCTCGCCGATGCCGCCGGAATCCATGACCATAACAGCGATGCGCATGGGTTTTAACGTCCTTTCGTGGATAACTCGCCGATTCGATCCAAGACCAAGGGGGACGGGGCACTAGGTTCACCCAACTGAAACGCTAGTGGCAAGTCCCGAAGCGCCCTGTCCGCATCCTCGGGGTTGCGGGCATAAACGACTGCTAAAAGGTCACCGACTCTCACCGTGTGCCCTGCTTTGGCATAACACAAAAGACCGACTTCAGGGTCGATGGGATCGTCGATTCGGTGGCGGCCCGCTCCCAAATTGAGCGCGATTTCGCCAAGGGCTCGGGTGTGAATGGCATGGATCGCAGAATTATAGGACGCTTTGTATTCCCGGCGGATAGGCGCCAACCGCAACGGAAGGTCCAATGTTCCGGGGAAAGCGCCTTGGCGGATAATCCATTGTTGAAATTGTGCCCACGCGCGCCCGTCGGTCAAGGCCTGGTCGGCTTCTAAGCGGGCGCTAGCGAGGGAAGTGCCTCGGGCCAAACCTAGGAGTTCGGCCGCCAATTCGATGACTTCGTGTTGCAAGTCGCTTGGTCCTGCGTGATGCAGGCAATCCATGGCCTCATTCACTTCGATGGCATTGCCTATCGCCCAACCCAAGGGCTGCTGCATGCTGGTGATGAGTGCGGTCGTCTTTAACCCGTGATGATGGCCAATGTTCACCATGAGCTGAGCCAAAGACCGGGCCCGGGGGAGATTGGCCATGAACGCCCCGCTGCCCACCTTGACATCTAAGACCAGGTTGGGCGTTCCCGAGGCTAATTTTTTAGACATAATGGACGAAGCGATCAGCGACACGTTGTTGACTGTGCCGGTAACGTCGCGCAAGGCATAGAGGCGGCGGTCCGCCGGGGCCAATTCTTCCGATTGGGCCACGACGGCGACGCCAATATCGTCCACTTGCCGGCGTATTTCGTCAATCGTGAGAGAGGTTCGAAAGCCAGGGATGCTCTCCAGTTTGTCGACGGTGCCACCGGTGTGGCCAAGGCCCCGTCCTGACATTTTAGCCATCGGCAGCCCCAGGGAAGCTAACAGGGGGGCTAGCACCAACGTCGTCTTATCGCCCACGCCGCCGGTTGAGTGCTTGTCTACGACTCCCAAAGGGGTGGGTCGACCGGTTGAAAATGCCATCGCACCGGCCAGTTCGAAGGTTTCCTGCTCAGTGAGACCCCGAAGCACCACCGCCATCAGCCATGCGGCGAGTTGATAGTCTGGCCAGGTCTCAGCGACAATCCCAGTGACGAGCCGCTGAATATCTTCCGTACTTAGTGCGATGCCGTCCCGCGTCTTTTCGATAAAATCTAACATCCATGTCAAGCTCCTTTGGCCTCGGACGATACGGTTACCAAGCGCTCGATGGCCGCATGCGGACTACCACGACTGCCCGCACAATGTCCCAAAGGCATCCAGGCGCTCCTATTCACCGTCGGGTCTATCCTCGTTCCCACTTTAGCACACAAGGGCGGAAAAAAGTGAAGCCTCCTGGAGCGGCGGCCCGGCCGAGCAGTTGTCGTCCGCAGTGTTGGAAGGACCTTCTCCGGTGGCCGCCGGCTGCGCTCAGTGCGAATCCCGGGAGGTGGCGCACCGAACCCAAACATCCGCGTTTGAGCCTTCAGCCGCCGCAGGCGTTTTTCCTAAGCGCTCACGGGAAAATGAATTGGGAGGGGTTGGTATCGAGACCGAGACGCTCTCCGAGCGCTTTTTACGGGATTCACGAGCGTCGGATGCTGTCGGCAGCGGGCTCATGGACCGTGCTGAATCTTTGATCAAAAAGACGAGTGGTTTGCGGCCAGTGCCAAGCTTGACGGCTCGCGTTCCCGACGAGAAAGCGGAGCCTTTGTACCGAACACTCGATCCGGAGACCGAACCGGGCATGCCGGCGATCTCTGAACCCTTAATCAAGGAGCCGATCTCGAGATAGTTAGGATGGGGCGCAGGTTTTTTATTCAAATGCGCCGTAAAACTCCGCCGTTTCGGGCAAAGATACAAGGCGTTGCCGTCAGGCAAATCTTTTACTAAAAAACGCATGTTCGTTCTTTGACCACTGGATACGTTCGTGCGGTTGCCTCTCGCAATCGTGGGAAGTGTAAAATGTATCGCGCCGTCACGACCAGACGATAAAACAGGCGAACCCTCGTGGCCACTATAAAAGTAGCATTAGAATCTGACGTGGTGAAATCACACGGATCACGTATCGCCGTCCCGTTCCCTTCCGGGGAGCGTTAAGGCGTAGTCCGGCTGAACCCCGGCAGGTTGCTGGTGGGATAAGCCGTGACGAGTCCGGAAGATCACTCCAGGGTCTCACGGCCCGTGGACGCAGTCATGACAGTTCCCC